>PWMW01000131.1 GCA_003559095.1 Clostridiales bacterium
AACGATCTGCGTAATGTGCCTCAGACCGGCTTTTGGCTTTGGGATACCCTTTACACCAAGCGGTACAGTCCGGAACAGTTCTGGCTGGACCGGTAAGGCTATCTGTCATCAGGCGGCGTCCCAAGTGAGGTATGAACCAGATATCTATGCAAACTAGGCAGACATTAGAGGGGTTCCTTTTCACGGGAACCCCTTTGCTTGTCAGTGGTGATGTGCAGATGGTACACTCTGCAACCGCGCTTTCCCAGAGGTGCCTGTTCTAAGGAGGGAAAACGGGCTGAACCCTTGAATCCTTTAGGGGAACAACCTGAAAATGGAATTCTACAAGGAGTGATTGCATGAAGATGCCATGGCAGAGTATGCTCTACGGCGGCGACTATAATCCCGAGCAATGGCCGCGGGAAGTCTGGGATGAGGACATGCGTTTGTTTGACCTAGCCCACATTAATACGGCTACCGTAGGTGTGTTCGCGTGGTCGCGGCTGCAGCCAGCCGAGGACCAATGGGAGTTTGGTTGGATGGACGATCTAATGAGTTTGTTGGAGCGCCGCGGTAAGCAGGTATGTTTGGGTACGGCCACAGCCGCCGTCCCGCCCTGGATGGCCAGGCAGTATCCGGATGTGCTGCGGGTAGATTTCGAAGGCAGGCAGCGGCAGTTCGGCATGCGCCATAACTTCTGTCCCAACAGCCCTTCCTATCGTACGTTCGCCCCGGCCATTGCCGGAAAACTGGCCCAGCGGTACAAGGATCATCCCGGGTTGGTCCTGTGGCACGTCAGCAACGAGTACGGGGGCGAGTGCTACTGTCCCCGCTGTGCAGCAGCGTTCCGCAGATGGCTGCAGCAGCGTTACGGAAGTCTCGCACGGCTCAATGAGGTTTGGAATACCAGCTTTTGGAGTCATGTGTTCTATGATTGGGACGAGATTGTACCACCGAACATGCTCAGTGAGCACGGCAATCCACATAATCCGGACCAAACAGCGTTTCAAGGTCTGTCCCTGGACTATCGCCGCTTCATGTCGGACAGTCTCTTGGAATGCTACAAACTTGAACGCGATGTTCTGAAAGAACACACGCCAGACATCCCTGTAACAACCAACTTCATGGAGGTCTATAAGCCTCTGGATTATTTCCGCTGGGCACCGCATCTGGATATCATTACGTGGGATAGCTACCCCCGGGCCGGTACAGACCCAGCAGACACGGCCTTCAATCATGATCTGATGCGAGGACTCAAAGATGGACAATCCTTCCTGCTGCTGGAGCAGACTCCCAGTCAGACCAATTGGCAGGCATATAACGCGTTGAAGCCGCCGGGCGGCATGATTCTCCAGAGCCTGCAGGCCGTGGCCCATGGGTCCGATGCGGCTATGTTCTTCCAACTGCGCCGTTCCCAGGCGGGGTGTGAGAAATTCCATGGTGCCGTCATCGATCACGTCGGTCACGAAAATACCCGGGTTTTTGCGGAGTGCCAGAAACTGGGACAACAGCTGGCAGGCTTCGGCGACGCCCTCCTGGGCAGTGAACTGCCAGCAGAAGCCGGAGTGGTTTTTGATTGGGAGAACTGGTGGGCCTTGGACTACTCCAGCGGCCCCAGTAATGATATCGACTATGTGACCGAGGTTCGTAGGTATCACAAAGGGTTCTATGATCACAACATTCCAGTGGCCGTTACATCGGTGGACGCCGATTGGTCCCAGTACAAGGTGCTGGTGGCGCCGCTTCTGTACATGGTCTCCGCAGCCACTGCCGCCAAGATTCGGCAGTTCGTCGCCGACGGCGGGATCTTTTTGACCACGTATCTTGGCGGTGTTGTGGATGAGCATGATCGCGTTACCCTCAAGGGCTATCCCGGTGAACTCCGTGATGTGCTGGGAATTTGGGTCGAGGAGCTAAATGTTCTCCTGCCTGAGGATGAAGTGATCTTTACCGTTAACAACCCCTCGCCCGCCCTCCAAGGCTGCCACAGCGGTCGCATCGTCTATGAACGGGTGCACTCGGAAGGGGCTGAGCCGGTGGCAGCTTACAACAATGGCATGTTTGCTGGCACACCAGCTGTGACTCGACACGCTTTTGGACAGGGGCAGGCGTGGTATGTCGCCACCAGTGTCCAGCCGGCGTTCGTGAACCAGTGGGTTCGTGATGCCGCAGCCACCGCCGGTGTTGAAGCCTTGGGCCCCAAACAACCCGGTGTGGAATGTACGCTGCGCCGTTCTGATAAAGGAGCATTCTTGTTCGTACTCAATCACAATGAGTTTCCGGTGCGGGTCGCCCTTGATTCGGGCTGGTCCCAGGATCTGGTCAGCGGGAAGACTGTCGAGGCAGAGGGCTTCACCCTGCAGGCCCGCCAGGCCGCTGTGTTCAGCCACAGGTAGTTTGCGGCTAAACGAATGTGCTGTAGGAATCGGGAACTTACAGTTACAGATGGCATTCACCACAGGCCAAGGACGGGTCAGACCTGTCCTTGGCCTGTCTCCGGTCTGAACTGGTATCTTGTGCAGCCGAGGACGATCGGCCAGAAAAAGATCGGCAAATCTTGCTGAACATAGGAGGAAACTGTTAAAAAAGCAAGAATATACGTACCGTAAACCTTTCCGGAAGTAATGTTGCAGCAACGAAGAATCTAGGAGGACGAGATGGATGAAAAGTGCAAAGATGGTATTGGACAAGGACTTCCGCATTGGCGAGGTGGACAGTCGCATTTATGGTTCGTTCGTTGAGCATTTGGGACGAGCTGTGTACGGCGGCATCTATGAGCCGGAACATGCCACAGCGGATGAAGATGGCTTTCGGGAAGATGTCCTGGACTTAGTTCGGCAGCTCAAAGTGCCTATTGTGCGCTACCCAGGTGGAAACTTTGTTTCTGGCTTTAACTGGGAGGACAGCGTCGGTCCCCGGGCTGAGCGTCCCCGCCGTTTGGATTTGGCGTGGCGCACAGTGGAAACGAACCAGATGGGCGTTAACGAGTTCGCTGATTGGGCCAAGAAGGCCAATACAGAGGTCATGATGGCGGTCAACCTTGGAACTCGCGGCGTGGATGCAGCCCGGAACTTCGTGGAGTACTGCAACCACCCCGGAGGCAGCTATTGGTCGGATCTGCGCCGTAAGCACGGTTATGAACAGCCTCATGGATTCAAGACTTGGTGCCTAGGCAACGAGATGGACGGTCCGTGGCAGATCGGACATAAGACCGCTGAGGAGTACGGACGCATTGCCCTTGAAAGCGGCAAAGTTATGAAGTGGGTCGATCCTACCATTGACCTCGTGGCCTGCGGCAGTTCGAACAGCAGCATGCGCACCTTCCCGGAATGGGAAGCCACGGTCTTGGAACACACCTATGACGTAGCTGACTACATTTCTCTTCATACCTATTACGGCAATCGCAACGATGACACGCCCAATTTCTTGGCGAAGTCCTTGGACATGGACAATTTCATCGAAACCGTTGTGTCTGTCTGTGACTACATTAAGGCGAAAAAGCGCAGCAAGAAGACCATGATGCTGTCCTTCGATGAGTGGAATGTTTGGTTTCACAGCAACGAGGCCGACCGCAAGATGGAACCGTGGCAGATCGCGCCACCTCAGTTAGAGGACGTTTACACCCATGAAGACGCGCTTTTGGTAGGCAGTCTGCTGCTGTCACTACTGCGCCACGCCGATCGCGTTAAGGTGGCGTGTTTGGCACAATTGGTTAATGTCATTGCTCCGATTATGACCCGTACAGGCGGTGGCGCCTGGGCACAGACCATTTTTTACCCGTACATGCACGCTTCGCTGTATGGTCGCGGCACCGTTCTAAATCCCATCATTGATTCACCGGTCTATGACACCAAAGAGTTTGACGCTGTACCATATCTGGATAGCTTGGCGGTCTATAACGAAGAAAACGATGAAATAACCATTTTTGCCGTGAACCGTGATCTGGAGCATGCCCTAACATTGGAATGCGATGTGCGCGGCTTTGCCGGCTACAGTGTGGCGGAACACATCGTGTTGGAGAACGATGACCTCAAAGCCGTGAACACTGAAGATCATCCGAACCGCGTCGTACCCCATAACGGTGGTAACGCTGCAGTGGAAGCAGGGCATGTGACAGCGGCACTGCCGAAGGCGTCTTGGAATGTCATCCGTTTGACCAAATAGATCCTATCTGGAGGGAAAGATGTGGCTTCTGTGCAGTATCCTCAGGAACCACCTCGCTATCCCTTGGGCGAACGAGCCGCTTTGGATGACAGCTCTTTGTGGTCCATCAACAATACACATGATCCGGCTCTGGTCAGCGACGGTGGAAAGTACTATGTATTTTCCACCGATCGCGCGCTGGGGCCAAAACAGACGGTTCCGTTCCAAGCGGGTATCCAGGTGCGAACATCGGTGGATCTTATTCACTAGCAGTGGCAGGGACAAGCGCTGACGACCATTCCGTCACAGGCTAAGGACTGGACCGGCTGCCGGGGGTTGTGGGCACCGGACGCAGCCTTCATGGACGGTCGTTATTATCTGTACTATGCGGCGTCCCAGTTTGGCAAGACCCAATCCCTTATCGGAGTTCTGCGTTCGCAGAGCCTCGCAGGACCGTGGGAAGACATGGGGGAAGTTATCAAGAGCGGCGCAGACACCGAGGGGCCCAACGCCATCGATCCGAACGTGGTCTGGGACGCAGCGGGAGCTCCTTGGCTTGTGTATGGCTCCTTTTTTGGCGGATTGTACATAAAACGCCTTGACAGCAAGACAGGCAAATGTCCAGAATCTGGGTTCGGTCAGCTGTTAGCTCGCCGTCCCCGTTCTGTGGATCGTGCTCTGGAAGGGCCGTACATTATCTACCATCCGCAGCAGCGATTGTACTATCTTTTTGTCTCGTATGATTCTTTATTCACTACGTACAATATTCGCGTCGGCCGGGCAAGGTCGATCACTGGACCCTATGTGGACTATCGCGGGCGGCAGTTGACCGATCTACAGTACCCGGATCCCCACGCCGTTGGCACCAAACTGGCCGGCAGTTACGCCTTTGGTGCCGATCCAGGTTGGATCGGACCCGGCCACAACAGCATCCTCAAAGAGGGAAATGACTTTTTCATCGCCCATCACGCCCGCACCGGCCTGCGGGATTTTCAGGATTGGTCGTATCTGCATGTGCGCCGTGTTCTCTGGACGGACGATGGCTGGCCGCTGCTGTCGCCACAGCGCTATGCCGGTGAGGTCCACCAAGAGATCCCCAGGTGCCAGCTGGCCGGTGCCTGGGACGTCATCCGTTTCACAGCATCCAATCAGGGAATGGAACACAGTGAGCGAGAGGTTTGGTGGGATGACGGCACCATCAAAGATGCCTTGGGCGCTGCTAAGGGCCAGTGGCAGTTGGACCGGGATACACTGCGAGTGCAATGCCCGGGCTTGCCCGCTGTACAGGCGAAACTGTCGGCCGCCTGGGATCATGAATGTTGGAATCCTACCATTGTCTTTACGGGTTTGGATGCATGGGGGCAGGCCATCTGGGGCAAACGACTGGATGCTGCTGGTTCGTGATCGCCGCGTGTATGGTTTCCGGAGAAAAACAGCGATAGGGGAGAGGGTTGGATGGATAGACAATGGGCTCGTTCCCCGCGGCCCCAGCAGCTGCGGGACATTGGTGGGTTCGTTGGTCAGCGGTATGCGGCCAACATCGACAGACGCCTGCAGGATCCTGTTCTGTGGGAGGAATGGATTCGACTGCATGAACGGAAAGATTACACAGATTGGTTTTGGATGGGCGAACAATTGGGCAAATGGCTGGAAGCCGCAGCCTACGCTGCCTGCACCAATGATGATCAAGAGCTGCTGCAGAACCTTCACGATGTCCTCGGCCGGCTGCAGAAAACGCAGGAGCACGATGGATACATCGGGATTACCCATGCCGTGCAGCGGACGCCTGTACGGGGCATGCAGCTGTATGAGTGGTACTATGTTCTCCATGGTCTGCTGAAATGTCATGAACTGCTAGCGTCACAGCAGGCGCTGGATATTGCATTGAAGTTGGGCCATTATATCATTCGAACCTGGGGGGTGCACTCGGGGCAGTTTCCTCTGAAGGGTCCGTTCCCGGGCAACGGCCACACCGGTGGGGAGGGGACCCTGATTCTCGAACCCATCGTGCTTCTGGGTTTAGCAGCCGGCGAAGAACGTTTCGTGGCTTGGGGCCAAGAAACGTTGGATCATTGGGATGCTTGGTGTGAGCAATATCCGATGAGTACGCACACCGGCCCGTACCAACTGATGAAGGCCGTGGCCGACGGCCAAGCCCAGATTCACGAAATCCGCCGCAACATCCATGCTCATACACTGCATATGACTTTGTTGGGTGTCGCCGCCATGTATGAAGCCACAGGTAAGGACGAGTATCGCCGTACCGTACTCGGCTGTGTTGATGCCATCGCTGACCGCTACGTTTTTCTCACAGGGGGCATGAGTGCTGGAGAACGGTATGTGCAGTACCCATATTATCATCCCAACAACGAGATTGAGGTGTGCCCACAGCACACGTGGATTCTCCTGTTGGAGCAGGCACTGTTGTGGACGGGCAACCCGAAGTACGCCGGAGAAATGGAGCGGACGCTGTTTAACAGTTTGTTGGCGGCGCAGTTGGCCGACGGCAGCAACTGGAGTTATATGACGCCCATGAATGGACGTGCCCAGGAGCCTGTTGGGCCGAACTGCTGTAACGCTTCCGGCCATCGCATACTGGCGCGCATTCCTACGATGTTTTTCAGTCTCAGCCATGACGGGCCCGTGGTGAACCAATGGGTTCCCGCCAGCCTACAGTGGGAACAGGATGGGAAGCGAGCAGTTCTTACCCAAGAGACGGAGTACCCCAGCCACGGCCGTTTGAAACTGACCCTGGCCTGTGATGGAGATATTGAGATGGAACTGCGCATACGCATTCCCGTCACAGCTCGGGACGTGGAGATAACACTGAACGGACAGACAACGAAGCCCGCAGCCCCTGGAGACTACCTGAAGATCGCCCGCACATGGACCGATCAGGATCGCGTGGACATACGCTGCACGCTGCCGCTGCGCGTTCACTATGGTGATGGGGAGGCGGCTATCTCCAAAGGCCCCTTGGTTTACTGCTGTTTTCAAAACTGGCAGGACGATGATGGCAGGTTTGAGTGGATTCACGGGGGCTACCCCACGGATCTGCAGTTGAAGCTGGACGAGGAGTGGCAGGAAAGCGTGACGTGGGAAGCAGCCCCCGCAGGCGTGTTGGGGCCGATCCTGCGAGTTCCTGCTCGCCGGCGAGCCAAAGCGCCGCTGTTCGCCAATACTGAGGCCAACAGCCTCCTTCCCGCCGCCTCTGAACTGGAGGCTGTGCTGCTGCCCTTTGCCAACCAAGGCACGCGCCGGGGCCATTATGCGATTTTCATGCCCATATTGAAGGAAGCGCAAGAACGAAAGGACGTGACCAGCAGATGATTCATCTGGAAATCAAACAGGAAACATCGGAAGTGAAAGTGGCTAAGGAGCAGTTTGGGCAGTTTGTGGAGCACTTAGGTCGCTGTATCTATGATGGGATATGGGTGGGCAGCGATTCGCCGATACCCAACGAGAATGGAATCCGCAGCGATGTTTTACAGGCATTGCAGGAGCTTAAGATACCTGTCCTGCGTTGGCCGGGTGGATGTTTCGCCGATGATTATCACTGGGAAGATGGCATTGGCCCCCGGGAACAGCGGCCCCGGCGAGTGAATCGTCATTGGGAACGCGTCGTGGAGGACAATCAGTTCGGTACACATGAGTTCCTAGAACTGTGCGAGGCCATTGGCGCCAAACCCTATATCTGCGGCAATGTGGGCAGCGGCACGCCGGCTGAGATGAGCCAGTGGTTGGAGTACATGACCTATGACGGTGATTCCACGTTGGCTGAGCAGCGCCGCAAAAATGGGCAGGACACGCCTTGGCGCGTCGATTACTTTGGCGTCGGCAATGAGTCCTGGGGCTGTGGCGGCAACATGACGCCGGAGTACTACGCCATGCTTTACCGCCTCTTCAGCTTGTATGCCATGTCCTTCAATGAGGCAAGGACCGAAAAGATTGCCTGCGGAGCCAATGTGGACGATTACCACTGGACTGAGGTTCTGATGCGGGATGCTGGGGGGCTTTTCGACGGCCTCAGTCTGCATAACTACACGTTCCCGGGTACTTGGCAGGAGAAGGGCTTTGATACCCATTGGACCGAGGCGGAATGGTGTGAAACCATGGCAAAAGCTCTGCGGATGGATGAGCTGATTACTAAGCACTCGGAGATTATGGACACATACGATCCCCAGCGCCGCGTCAATCTGGTGGTCGATGAGTGGGGCACCTGGTTCGCTCCGGAGAATGCCGGTGCTAAGGGCCTTCTATACCAAGAAAACACGGTTCGCGATGCCTTGGTTGTAGCGCTGCACCTGCATATCTTCCAACGCCACGCCGAACGCGTCCGCATGGCCAATATTGCCCAAACGGTGAATGTCCTCCAAGCCATGATCCTGACCCAGGGTGACAAGATGGTTTTGACGCCGTCATACCATATGTTTAAGATGATGAATGTGCATCAAGACGCCGTGCGGCTTGGCGTTAAGGTCAGCGAAGGTTCCCAGGAACTTTATGGCCACACACTGCCCCGACTGGATGCTGCTGCCACCACAAAGGATGGCAAAACCCATGTTTCATTGGTCAACGTTCATCCCACAGCCAAAGTCGCGTGCGCTATTGACAACAAGGGTGGGACATACTCGGCCGGCACCGCTGAGATTCTGGCTGCCGAAGTCTTAACGGCGCAGAATACCTTTGAACAGCCGGACGCGGTGGTTCCCCGCAACCTTGCTCTGCAGTGGCATGACCATAGGATTGTAGTGGAACTACCACCGGGAAGCGCCGCGGTATTGACGCTCACCTAGGCAGTCCTCTGGCGCAGGTTCTGCTTTTGTCCCACCGGTACTGCCCACGGTACGAACAGGCTAAAGCAAATGTCTCCCCTATCCAGCCAGCCGCCGGCCATCGGTCTTGATGTTCACTGCCTGCTGGCGGTGGGCTGGTTGGACGGCTAGGGTTGTCCGGGTTCAGGGGCCAATCCATAAACTACTTGTGAATTCCGCTGAGCACCTTTATGATTAGGAAGAGAAACGGAAGTGGGGATGAAACGATGGCACCAGCAACCCTGCGCGATGTGGCCCGTCGCTGCGGCGTATCCACAGCTACGGCCTCGCGTGCGCTGAATAATCGTCATGATGTGAGTGAAGCCACCAGGCAAAGAGTCCAAGAGACGGCGACATTGTTGGGATACGTGCCCAACACCATGGCCCAAGGCCTTTGGAGTGGATGTACTAAAACCATTGGTGTGGTGGTCACTACGATCCTCAGCCCATTCTATGCTGCAATGGTGGACTCCTTGGAAACGCAGCTGCGGCAGGAAGGGTACAACATCGTCCTCTGCAGTTCCTTGGAAGATCCAGCCATCGAACTGCAGGCTGTGAAAACACTCCTGCAGCAGCGTGTTGATGGGATTGTGTTAGCACCGGTAGCCGATCAGCCGGAAGTGGAGGAGTTTTTGGAGAAGAATGGCATTCCCTATGTCTTGGTTGCCCGGAGCGCTCTCCATGTGGATGCCGACTTCGTGGGCTCCGATGACAGGGAAGTGGGGCGGGTAGCCACGGCTCATCTCTTGGAGAAAGGGCATCGCCGCATTGCGTTCCTCAACTCCAAGCAGAGCTCCAGTGCCAAGGATCGCTTCGCAGGATATAGGCTGGCGCTGGAGGAATATTCATTGTCCATAAACCCCGACTATGTCTGGTCGTTGGATCCCGGCGAGCCAGTGGAGGGTGCCCTGCGATCATTTCTGCGGCAGGATCCGCCGCCCACGGCGCTGTTCTGTTTTTGTGATGAGATTGCCCTTCCCACCATGGAGTTCCTCAAAGAACAGGGGTATCGCATCCCCGACGATATGGCCTTGGTTAGTGTGGATAATCTCCACTATACGTCCCAGCTAAACCCTGCCTTAACCACCGTGGATACCCACAAGGAGGTCATAGGCGAACAGGCCGCCAGATTACTCTTGGCCAAACTGCACGGACCCTTGCGGGCCTCCCGCAAGGTCAATGTACCGGCGACACTGATTGTCCGTCACAGCAGTTGATGCTCTGGTCCTCCCCGAACTGTTTCGGGGCGGACATTTTTTTCGTTAAATACTAACAAAGAAAAATTCTTTTATGAGAAGGGATCTGCTGATTTCTGGAGAAATTAATATCTAAACCTTACCGGAAAGGTTTACGAAGCGTTTGTTAACATACCACAGTGGGCTCTGCTGTGGGTCGCTGCAGTTGGGTTGGCATCGCGCCAAGCACCTGGGTGTTGCCCGGGCCCTGACGCCAAATCCGATGTTGATCGTGTGTGATGAACCCGTGTCTGCCCTTGACGTATCGGTTCAGGCACAGGTCTTGAACATGCTGGAAGATCTCCAGAACGAGTTCGGATTGACGTATCTCTTTGTGGCCCACGATCTGGGTGTTGTGGAGCATATCAGTGATCGCATCATGGTCATATACTTGGGCAAGATTGTAGAAATTGCGCCCGCTGAGACGATTTATCTTGAACCTGCCCACCCGTATACGGAGGCACTGTTGGGCTCCATTCATTCTGGGAATCCACGCTCGGAGCGAAAGCGAAGGTTCTTGGGCGGTACTGTGCCTGGTCCCAGCAATCCACCGGTTGGCTGTAACTTCAATACCCGTTGTCCGTATGCCACCGATCTCTGTCACTGTGAAGAACCGGAACTGAAATGGTGTGCGGGATAAGAGGAACAGCACGTGGCCTGCCACTATGCAGCGGACTTGAATCTTCGCAGTTTTTACGGTGATAGCTAATGAGGTGAATGTAAATCGTGGCGAACGCCCGTGTCGGGGGACTCCGGGGACCCTTGATGCGGGTTTTTCTGGCCAGAATCCTTGCCAACGGAGCCGGGAGCGGTTGGAGGGAAATGATCCAGCGATGGCGAAGGAAATACCAGCAGTCCCCCGTGCCTGTAACGGAGCAAGGCGCGGTTAGGACGGAATAAGAAACGCTTTTTGACACGAGGCTTCCGCAGGCGAAGAAACAACGTTTGCCGTGCATGTACCCAGTTCAACACCCATCACAAAGAGCTGTGTTGGGCAGACGGGGCCACAAAAACCGCAGTTAAAAGCATTGCGGTTCCTGTTCTGCTCTTCAATGCCGCGTTTGAAGTCAAGGATACGTCTACCTAACGGGCCCTTCCATACCGGGAACAAGTTGATAAGGTACCCAGGCGAGCTCTTAACAAGAGACGCGAAATCGCTTTAGCGGCGATTTCACCGAGGTGTTCGGCCTGTGTTTGCTCGGATTTCCGGGAAGATCAACACGTTCCTGGCACCGCTGACGGTGGGCCCGGAGGTGAGCCCTTCTGTTCCGCTGATGTACGAACCCATGGTCTCGCTGCGCGACCAGATAGGAGTGAAAACATGACCTTGCACAACGAGTATACCAAATTCGCCGCCTGCAGTTGCGGGCGCACCCACACACTGCCTGACTTTCAGACGGTTTTGGGCAATCAAGGGCTGGAGGCTGTTCCCCAGTATCTGAAGACACACGCTGTCCAACGACCGCTCTTGGTCGCCGATCCCAACACCTGGGCTGTCCTTGGGGAGGAAGTGCACCGACTTCTGGACGATATGGGTATAGCCCACGATGCACTGGTATTTGAAGACACTGAACCCGCGGCAGATGAAGATCACTTAGGTCAGTTGATGCAGGGTTGTTTGCATCGGCCCGATTGTTTGGTCAGTGTCGCCTCAGGAACGATCACAGATCTGGTGCGCTATGCCGCTTATTTGATGACTGTTCCGCATGTTGCGGTGGCAACGGCACCTTCCATGGATGGGTATGCATCGTCTGTGGCACCATTGATCAGTAAAGGTCACAAGATCACCTATTTGGCGAAGGCACCAGAACTGATCGTAGGTATCCCGGCCATTCTGGCAGCAGCGCCGAAGAAGATGATTGCAGCTGGCTTCGGAGACTTGATGGGGAAGATTACAGCCAAGGCAGACTGGCTGCTCAGCCATTATCTGCATGGGGAAGCTCACTGCGCAGAGATCCAAGCGTTGGTGGATGCAGCCGTAGCGGATACAATTAAGCTGTTGGAGCAAACGGAAGACAACGATGCCGAGGCTGATCAGGAATTGCTGGTCACCAAGATCATGGAAGGGCTTATCCATTCCGGAGCTGCCATCACCCTTATGGGGTTTTCGCGACCGGCTTCCGGAGCAGAGCACCATTTCTCCCACTACTGGGAGATGCAGGCGCTGAGGGATGGGCATACACCGGAGCTGCATGGTCTAAAAGTAGGTTATGCCACATGGATTGTTCTGCAGATCTATGAATGGATACGGCAGCGCCGCAGTGAAGGGCAGTTGTCAGCGCCCGAGGCCGCAGCCTTTGACCAAGCTACGGGCTTTTTGCCAGCGGCAGCTGCTTATGCCGAGATGGCCCATAAAGCCCATGTGGTTCTAAATCCGGAGGGCTTGGGTATGGACGAACGTCAGGTTCGTCAGGCTGTGCGCGAGGCGCTGTACGTGCGGGATCGATATACTGTACTGCGCCTAGCAGAAAGCCACAATTGGCTGGATGCTTTGGCGGACGAAGTGAACGTACGCTGGCTTCCTGAGCAAACCTGCACTGCTTAGCGGTTTGGGCTGCTTGCAGGTGGTGAGAGTGCCTGCAAACGGAACCCTTGCGGCTGGAACTTTGCTAATCCCTTGACAAAGCCGGTTCAGTGTCCTACACTAGATATGGTACGTGCTAGATCATCTATGGGAGGGTGCAGCATGAAAGTACTGCCGTTAAAGAGGCCAGGAACCACTTTGCTAGAAGGAGTTTTGCTGGTGGTATCCATCGCCGTAACAATTGCTCTTTATGTTTCGACTACGAACTTGATTGGGTAATCCTTTCTGTTTTGTCCACCCATGGAACTTTGCTGTCCTTTGATGGCATGCGAATTTCGTTATAAATGTCACAAAAGTTGCGGAACGAGTCGTTTTCGAAGGGCATTCGTGTGAAAGACTGTAGTTCCGTGCAATACGCGTTCTTACGCCATCGATTTGGCAGCAGATCGGTGGTTTTTTGTTGCTCTTTTTTGGCGCCTGTTATATACTGAAAGCATTCCGACCGACTGGTCGGTCGACTGGGTCTAGCTGGGAGGAGCGGGTGTCTGAGCACCGGATGCATCCTTGCTGACGGTCATGGAGAATGGAGTGAGCGGTATTACGGACAAACGATTCGATGACAAGAAACAGCAGATTTTTGCCGCTGCCCAGTGTGTTTTTTCCGAAAAGGGGTATGCTGCGGCCACTATGAACGAAATCGCGCAGGCTGTGGGCTTGGCCAAGGCTACGCTGTATCACTATTTTTCCAGCAAGGATCAGCTGTTTGCGGCCTTGATGGAGGACCATTTTGCTCAGTTCATCACTGGGGCTCAGCAGCAGTTGGCCAGTGTGCAGTCTTTGGAGGAAATTGTGCATACATGGGTGGTATGGGAAATTCAGTTCCTGGCACGTCATCAGGGCTTGATCCGCTTGTTCTTTCACGGCGGCGACGAAATTCCGCCAACGGTCTGCCACGTGGTGGCCCAACGGCGGCAGGATATTCGCATGCTCTTGACGGAAACCTTGCGACCCCATTTGCCCGGGCATCTTGATGT
>PWMW01000093.1 GCA_003559095.1 Clostridiales bacterium
AATCTTGAAGTTGAGCACCATACCCCCCTCCAAACGAACCAATGCGACGCCGAAGTCTTCCACAGTGAACTCAGCGGGATCCCAGTTACGGCCCCGAGGACCCGTTGCGTACTTGGGATTTTTGCCCATAAAATCGCTGGCATAGCTGGAAACAGTCAACGGTTTTGTATATCCCAGGGCGTTGAGGGCCATGTCCAGTGGATAGCATCCAATATCCGCGATGGCTCCAAAACCTGCCTCTTCTTTGTTAATGAAGGTACTGCCGGGGATCCCGCGCCGCCGGCCGCCACCGGTCTCCACGTAATAGATGTCTCCAAGAATCCCCGATTGCACCAGTTCCCGCAGGGCTGCTACATTGGGGTCATACCGTGTTTGGAACCCGATGGAGAGCATGCGCTTGTTTTTCTTGGCTGCTCGGGCCATGGCCACCGCTTCATCCAGGGTGACGCTCATGGGTTTTTCGCAGATCACATGCAGGCCTGCGTCTAAGGCATCAACTGTCGGGCCGGCATGGGCCGTGTTATAGGTGGATACACTGACCGCATCCAGGTCCAGTTTTTCCAGCATTGTCTTGTGGTTCTCAAAGGTTTTGGCATCGTCGAAGCCGAACCGCTTGCCATAGGCCGCTGCTTTGCCCGGAACGATGTCGCAGAGTCCAACCACGTCCACTAGATCCTCCAGTTCATGGTAAGCCCGGGCATAAGCTCCGGCAATTCCTCCCGTTCCAATGATCCCGATACGCGTTTTTTCCTTCATCCCGCACGTCCTCTCCTCTGAAAGTATAGTTTTTGCTTCCGTATTCGCAAATCGTGGTGCTGCGGTAGCTCCGCTCCGGGATCCTTTGCGGCTCCCAGGCCTTCAGATACCCACTGTCTCTAGTCTATACTCGAACAGCTCTTCTGGTCAATGCTGGTGAGAGTCTTCATTGGCACCGGCATTGTTACCTGGACCATGGCCCGTGGCTATTGGGTCTGGGGGAACAGAAAAACGCGGCCGAGCAGCTCCGGGCAGGGGGACAGGACACGCACCAACGCAAATTTGGAGAACTGTGGGTTGAACGGGGCTGCTGCCATAGGGTTGGGAATGCATCCTCACAGCCGTGGCTCAAGGCAAGACCATCCCGGCGCTATAGAACATCACGACAAAAAATGAGGTGTTAGCCATGATCATCGAACGCGTCCAGCATTTTGACCCGATCTTGATTTCTCGTCTGTTCCAGGCTTCGGGAACACCTATCAAGGAGGCCAATGAGAACTTCTTCCAGTCGCAAGACAATATTCTATTGACGGCCCGCTCTGATGCAGAGTACATGGGCTTCCTGTATGCCTATGTCCTGCAGGCTGTTGCTTCGGTGCAGCCGCAGGTGTTCTTGTACTCCATTGACGTGTTCTCCAGATACCAGAGACAGGGAGTCGGTCGGACGCTGATCAACGAACTTAAGGCAATCGCCGACGCCAAACGTTGTGCAGAGATCTTTGTGCTGACCAATGCCAGCAATGTGGCCGCCAACCATTTGTACCAGCAAACGGGGGGAGTGCGAGAAAACCCGGACGATGTTATGTACGTGTACCCCCTGCGGTAATCCAGTAGCCACACGCCAGACGGAGACAGCGACCTGCGTCTGCCAAAGGCCGCTACATGGCGCGTCCAGGGCAGCAGTGCGCTCCGCAGCCCATGGTGAAGCTGACCTGGAGGGTGGGAGCCTGTGAAGGTCAGCGATAGTTGATATCAGGGGCACTAGCTTGTGTTTTGCACAGACCGGTTCCAACGCGTACAGCCAACGGTTCCGCTCGGGAAAACGCCAGTTCAAGGCGTTTCGAACTCGGTTGTCAAGATCTCGCCAGGGTTACTCTATCGACACGTTTCAAGAGCTGTTTGCGGGCGCCAATGGGTCAATGGGTGCAGGGGTGGCCCGAAAAGGACGAACACTGGGTGTACGTCCAAAGCGCCGACAAAAATCCGAATTACCAGAATTAAGCAGGTAACTGGGCGGCAATGTCAAACCAGTATATATGGAGAATTTCGTTACGTGGCCTCCGTCGAATCCTCAAAATGCCTCTCTGGACAAACTCGTTATCGCCAATTTTCGACACATGGAGGTGAGCTAGAGCTCCGCTGCGCCGCTTTGTCGTCCCATGACGGCATTGCTTGATCGATAGTTTGTGCACCCAGATTCTGCGAGAGGAGTGACTGTCTATGAAGATGCGGATCGGTCCCATAGCTGCGGCGTTTTTGTTGTTTGTCTTGACGGCTGGCACCGCTCAAGGGCAAGTGGCTGTGCCGAAACTTCCTGCTCCCGGGCTGCTTCAGATCCAGGAGCCAGACTTTGTCCATCCTGGAGAGCAGTTGACACTGCAGTTCGCGTCGGATATAGACGCTATGTGGGTCAGCATCGTTCCGAGTGGTCAGAACAAGATCTATACTGACGATGGACTTCTACAAAAAGGACTTCCGGTAACACCACAGCTGCGGGTGCTGCAGATTGAAGGTATACCGGGAGAATCCGTCACGGTGCAGTTCCAGGTAGATAGGACTATGGTTGTGATCCAGCCACAGCAGCCTTTCGACTTCGAATCCCCGGCCGAGAACGATCCCTTAACCCGCGTGCACCGTTCTAGGAATGAACTGAAGTTAGAATTTGCCGCCGATGTTTCGTCTATCTGGATCCAGTTTGTTGCTGGTGATCGCAATCGCATCCTGCTGGGTAGCATTCCAGATTCCCAGCGGCTGATCGAGCCGGGCGATGTCTTTATCTGGCCCAGCGATGAACTTAACTGGCCCGGTGACGACGTAGTTATGATCGAAGGAGTTCCCGGAGAGGCTGCAGATGTGCACTTTTTGCAGCAGGGCATGGATTTGGTGGTCAAACCCAACGATCCCTGGAACCTCGATCTGCCGACGGCCACAGCTGCCCATGGTGGTCGAACCACCGATCGACATTTCTCGTCCATTATGGTGATTGACACAGGCCTGGAAACGATCAAGATCCCCTTCGGTGAGTGAGGTGCACCCCACCTCAAGCAACCGTGTTCACTGTCGCTAACGGTCAGAGCCCTCGTCCAGGCTTTGGCCGTTTTCTTACTGCCCATGGTTAACATGTGGTTGCTCCGGGACGGCTGTCCATGGCGTCACGCCACTCCGGTGCCTCGAGGGCAGCGGTCATAGTTCACCAAAGATTGGTGCTCGCGCCTTCAGAACTTACCAGTGCCTGCCGATATTGTGAAAGAGTGAACATGCAAGAGGTTAGTTCCAAAAATGTGGTGTTCGCATCCGTTGGGGATCGTCCGTGGATACCCGCGAACGAAAGCCCCGTTATGGATATATGACGAAAGCGAGGCGGTTATGGCAAATGTGGAAGAAATTATCCCTGCAGTGGAAACTGGTCATCCCCATCGTCGGTGGGCTGTTGTTGTTCGGGATCACCGTTGCGCTGGTTTCGCAGATGATCGTCACCGAGCAGGTCAAGGTGATGGCAAGAGAAAAGGCGCAATCAGATCTGAACACCCTCTATGCCTTGGTCGAGCGGGAGTACCCGGGCCCTTGGCGCATTGAGAACTCTGTACTTTTCAAGGGCGCTGAGCCCATCGATCATAACCACGGAATAGTAGACTGGTTGGGAGATCTCACAGGGAATACTGTGACGGTGTTCCGCGGCGACACCCGTGTGGCCACCAATGTTATGGATGAAGGGCGACGGGCTGTGGGTACCCAGGCGGCCGCTGCCGTGACCAAGGAAGTGCTAGTTAACGGTAGAGAGTACCTTGGAGAAGCCGTTGTTGTTGGCGTTTCGTACCAAACGGCATATAAGCCTCTGCAGGCCGAAGACGGAACGGTGATCGGAATGTTCTACACCGGCGCTTCGCAGGCGCTCATTGACGATGTTATCTCTGCATTTAACCGGGGACTGATGGTCGTCAGCATTGTGGCCATCCTGGTGCTATCGGTGCTGTTGCTTGTGGTGACTCGGCACAGTATTACCAAACCCATCAACAATGTCAGCAGCATTCTGCACCGCATGTCGGAGCTGGATCTTCATTTCGACGAAACATCCGAGGCCATGGCATACCTTGAGCGTTCCGATGAGATCGGCGCCATGACTCGGGCCCTGGCAGCTATGCAGAAAAGTCTCAGAGGGATGGTCCAATCCCTATTGGACGTGGCCCAAAACGTAGCTGGGACCAGCGAAAATTTGGCCGCTGCCGCGCAACAGAATTCGGCCACCATCGAGGAAGTGGCATCGTCAGCGGCCACATTCAGTCAAAGTGTCGCAGATGCCCAGACGCTGTCCAATCACATGCAGAAGGATGCACAGCATATTGGTCAATTATCCGGCGAAAGCGTGGGCAAAATGGATCACACGAGGCAATCTATGGATTCAATCGTGGCAGCAACGGACGAAGTGAAGACTACCTTGAGCCATCTGGCGGGGCAAGCGCAGAACATGGAGCGAATTTTGGAGCTAATTGCGAAGGTGGCGGACCAAACCAATCTGCTGGCGCTGAATGCTGCCATCGAAGCGGCGCGAGCTGGCGAACACGGTCGTGGGTTCGCAGTGGTGGCCGAGGAAGTGAGAACATTAGCCGAGCAAACCCAGCGTTCCGTGGACGATATCAACGGAATGATCGGGTCCCTGGTCAGCAGTGCCAATGACTCCGTTCAGACCATGAATGAGGCCCAGACCCACACGCACTCCGGCAGTGAGCAGGTGGCCAGTACTCAGACGAGCTTTGCTGAGATATCCAATCGGATCACCGACACCATTCAACAGATCCAACGCATGGCACAGTCCATTGCTTCCATGGCCGAAGCCAGCGACTCCATCGCGGCGGCTGCCCAAGAGCAGGCGGCCTCCATGGAAGAGGTGGCCGGGACCACCCAAAACCTTGCCGGCATGTCAGGGCAGCTGCGGGAAATCGTCCAGCGCTTTCGGGTTTGATGGCAGCCGACGGAAGGTATCCTCCGTCCAAGGCTGTACTTGAACAACCGCTGAATACTGTGTTTCGAGGCACATTCGCTGTAAACCACGATGGATGCCAAAGGTACAGTACCGATACATTGATGTACAGAAACACGTTCCTTTGACGGAGCCCGGCAGCTCAGGCAGTAGCAAAACTATGCAGGAGGCGAGAATATGCGTATCCAGAACCAAGCAGGCATGCAGCCCTGGCCCAGACGATCGCAGAACCACTCGAAATCGTTGGACCAGAATGCAGAGAAGACCAAGCAAGATGGTTTTCAACGGTCAACACCCCAGGAGCCGGTCTCGTACTCCAAACCCGTAGCCAAGACCGATGCTGCCAGTATCCAGAAGCTGCAGGCCCAAAGCGAAGCCGCTTATGGGCGCCTGCGGGATTTGGTAGAAAAGCTTTTGGCACGGCAGGGGCATTCCTGGCAGATCCTCCATGACTCGGAAAACTTGGAGATCGAGGTTGACGAGATCGCCGCCAAGCAGGCGCAGGATCTGCTTGTGGAAGGGGCAGAGTTTAGCCCCGAAGCTGTCAGCCAGCGCATTGTTTCCTTTGCCCAAGCACTGGCCGGGGATAATCCCGAGGCCATACCGCAATTGCGGGAGGCCATTGAGGCTGGATTTGCTGCCGCCGCAGCGCTCTTCGGTGGTCAACTGCCAGACATTTCCTTCCAGACCTATGAGCTGGTCATGGACAAGTTGGATGGTTGGGAAAGGGGGCTAAGGAACGTTGAATAGTGACAGGGCGATCCACCACTGTGGAAAGTTCTCTGCCCGCCGTGATCACACAGCGCAGGCCCTGCGGTGTGGGAGTATCGTCGAACGACTCAGCCAAAGGTCCCGGTTGAACCGGGCATGCTGACCAGCTGCTAGAGGGCATCCACAATCATGTCGCTGATGATGACGCCTTCGCTAACCCAACCACGCAGGCCGACGAAGTTATTCGCCGGATCCACCTGGCTATCGATGACGAAATTTTCCAGGATCGCTACCCCATCGAGATACACCGTCAACAGTCTGGTCCCGGGAGTGGAGGAATCCTGCACAGCAATGGTCAGTTCCCGTTCCTGCTCCCACCAATCGCTGTCCCTGTACGGAATAGCTTCGTTTTTGATGGTGGACGTACTGCGATTGCCAATGCGAGCCAAAAGGCGGTCTTCGGCGTTAGACTCCGTGCTGTCGATGCGTTTCCGCAGAGCAATTTCACTAAATCCCCGGTCAAACTGCAGAATGTACCCGGTATCGCCGTTGTTGGTAGGGCCGTCGCCGGCAATGGTCGTTTCAAAGGCAATGCCCAAGCCACCACGGTTGCTGGTGCTGGGCTGCATTTGGAAGCGAGTTGTCACAGTGTACTCTGATTGACGATTTTCGAAAAACACAAGATCTGTGCCATTACCTGTGGTCTGCAGGCCAATCCCCTCCACCAAACTCCAGGAAGCACCGCTTTGGCCATAACGGGCCTGTAGATCGGCGAACTCCTGGGATTCCATACCAGCGAACCCCAAGCCTGCGAATGGCTGCGCAGCGAGTTGATGTACACTGTATAACCAACGGCCCCGACCCTCTTCGGAATCGAAAAGCCAATAGAAGTGTTCACCGGGCCGTTGGGCAGTTATGGCATCCTGCAGATAGTTCCCTACCAACGTGTTCCGCTGCAGCGCCAGCGCAGTTTCTGCATCCACAACGGACACAGTTTCAATGGTTTGACCGTGGGTGACTCTGTATACATCCGATACCTGGTTCAGAACCCGGAGGTTGGCCTGATCCACCCGGGACTGCGAAGCTGCGATGCCCGCTGCAAACCTAGGCAGGGAAAGGCCTGCAAGGATCCCCAAAACCACAACAACCACCATGAGTTCGGTCAGGGTGAAACCATCATTGGATCTCCAGTTACCATAATCAAGCCTGCGGTCTTTGCATTTTCCAGCATTATTCCAGTAATTCATTGTCTTGTTCGCCACCTTTCAATGGATCACGTTCGCTATGGAAACGTATGTAGGGAGTACTGCTGGCAATCAAAAAATCCGGTTTCGCTTTTCCTGTGTAATGGATATAACAGGGGCGTTGTCACGATGCGCGCCCTAAGAAGAAGTTTAACAAAAAAACAACCTGAGATGGGCAAGAACGCCCTATCGTGACCGGGGCAGCAGGCGCGAGGGGCATTCAAGGAGCCCGTACTGACGGGTGTTGCTGGCGAAGCAGCAAGGGGCAGAGTACAGGACGGCCGTATTAACCGACAAAAAGCGCAGTCCGCCGTTGGCGGACTGCGTTCTTCAATGACGCCCTACGTGTACTCTGCACCCAGCCAAAGCTGAAAACCCACTGGCGGCGCATCACAGCAGAACGCTGCGTACCGGTATTTCAATGGTGGTGTTCAGAGTCAGTTCATACTTTGTAACGTACCAGGTACCACCCATTTTTACCCAATGGAACTGCATAAGAAAGCTTTCCGATGCAGCGATTGCTTCTTCGCCTGACTCATCTTGGCCCTCAATGCGAAACTCAATACTCGTTGTGGCGTTATTCCCAGAAACTGTGGTGGTGGGTCCGAGCTTTCGGGGAAAGCCCTCGGCGATGGTAAGGTCGTCGGCCGTCCAATCGGCCAACAGTCCATCCAAGATGACGTCGTGTTCAACATAGAGGAAGTACAAGAAGCCTTCAATGAGACTGCCATCGCTGGAATCCATATTCTCTTCGGCGAATGTACTATCGGGGTCATTCACCGAGGCGAAGAAGTCCTCCATCCACTGATGATCATAACTGCGTTCCACAAACTCGGAAAAACCCAAGTCCTCTGGATAGATTTCCTGAACCACTTCGGTGGTAACAAAACGCAGAGTGAAGGGATCAGTGAGGAAGCTCAGAATCGGCATGAGGTCATCTGGCCCCGGGTCAGCCAGGGCACCGTCATCACCGGCGAGCACGTTAAACAGTTCCGACAATCTTTGCTCAATAGCTGCTCGCTCTTGGGTGACGCTGGTTCCGGTACTTCCTCCGCCCATACAGCCCGTAACGAACAATGCCACAGCCGCTAATACGATTACGTACAGTCGCCATTTCATAACTATCACTCCTTAATAAGTAATCGACACACTTATATATTAGCATGGAGAACCGGAATCTTCAATTACTTTTTGCTGAAATTATGTAGAAGCTGCCTGCTACAGGCAACAGCGCCTCTGGGGACACAGACCGTGGTATGGCAGCGGGCCATGATCCGGGCAAGGCCAGGGCGCTTCGATCGCACCGTAGTCCCAGCAAAGAATCATCCTGGAGGCGGATTGTGCCTTGGTTCACGACTGTGGTATTGTGTTCCTAGGGCCCAGCTGGAGCCGCTGGCCAGCTAAGGCCTGGCGTAATGGAACCGCAGAGGAGTGATGAGCAAATGCGCAGAATACCGTTCCGGGAGGGAGACTTCTCGTCAGTGAGAGACTTCCTTGTGGAAACCTATAACGTACCATGTAACCATCCCAACTGGCTGCTTGACCGCTGGAATTTCGTCCGGTTCTTTGGACAGTCCATGCATGAAACATATGCTGCCTGGCCTCACACGGTGGGATATTGGTTGGATGATGACGACAGAATTGCCGCGGTGGTGCACTCCGAAGGAGAAAACCGCGGTGAGGCCTTTTTCCAGCTGCGCTGCCGAACGTTCACCGATGCTGAACTGAGGGAGTTCATGGCCTTCGCCGAAGAAAGTCTTGCCGTCCAAGAGGATGGCAGCAAACGACTCCTGCTCCGGGTGGGTCAAGAATTTGCGCAGCTGCAGGATTTGGTCGCAGCCGCGGGATATCAGAAACTGGACTGGGCAGAACCCACGGCTTCGGTCGCCGTAACGGAACCTTACGCCGTCGAGCTTCCCCAAGGATTTCGCATCAGCGATGCCAGGCACGTAGCAGATTCTGCCAAAGGATTTGCCCACGGGAGGGCCTTCGGCTACTACAAGCATGACCAGCCGGACGATGACGATGCTGAACGGGCGTTCCGCTCCCTGCGCTTAGCACCGGATTATCGGCCGGAACTGGATTTGGTGGTTGTTAACGACCAAGCAGACGTGGCAGCTTTTGCCTGCATATGGTTGGATGCACAAAACCGTATCGCAATTTTGGAGCCTGTAGGGACGGTGCCGCAGTTTCAACGCCTGGGCTTGGCCAAGGCTGTTGTCTATGAAGGGATCGGGCGGGCGGCGTCCTTAGGCGCCCAGCGGGTGTACGTTGGGTCGGATCAGGCATTTTATCGAGCCATAGGCTTTGAAGTGGACTATGTTCATGAGGTTTGGGAGAAGGTGTTGGTGTAGCGGTCATCCATGGACCAGATGAACAGCGGCCCGGGCCCACCGCGAAAGCGGTGGGCTCGGGCGCGCCTTTCAGGCCAACGGATGGCAGCGGGTCAGGGAAGGGGCCGCCCATCTCCGTCACAGGTCGGAGCCATCTTGGTTCCAGAGGTGGTTATGCTCCTTCTTGGTTGTGGTTACAATGGTGGTGAGGCCAAAGGTGGTCGACTGCGATCCAGATCGACGAGGCCTATGGAAATCCATGCGGTGAATATCAGGGCAAATAGAGGAAAGAGGTGCTTGCATGTCACGTCTTACGGTGTTAGAGAAGTTTCATTCTTCCTGGCTCAACAATACGCGCAGCGTTCGGATCTACCTTCCGCCCAGTTACCATCAGAACAGTCACTCCCGCTACCCCGTGCTCTATCTGCAGGATGGTCAGAATCTGTTCTCGGCAGAAACCGCCTTTGCCAAAGTGGCTTGGAACATTCACAGCACAGCCGATGATCTGGCATCAGCGGGCCATATACAGGAGGTGATCTTGGTCGGTATCGACAATACCGCCGAGCGCTTCAGTGAGTATGCTTATCAATCAGCATCCCCTGATGATATGGGTCATGTGGAAGGTCGGGGACATCTGTATGCCCGGTTCTTGCGGGATGAGCTAATTCCGTATATCGATGGAACCTTTCGCACCAAAGCAGAGCCGGCCCAGCGAGGAATCATGGGCTCATCCATGGGAGGACTGCTGTCATTCCATGTGGCCCTGCAGAACCCAGATCTGTTTGCCATGGCCGGATGCCTTTCTTCTGCTTTTCGTTGGGCCGACAACCATACCCTAGATATGCTGCTCCGCCGGGAGTACCCGGAAGGATCCCGGCCCAAGCTTTGGTTGGATTTGGGTGATAGTGAAGAAGCGCCCATCAAAGAAACCCGTGACATCGCCCGAGCCCTCCTGGAACAGGGCTGGACGTTTGGCGAGAACTTGGCCTACTATGAAGAACCCGGTGGGGGACATTTTGAAACTGATTGGGCTCGTCGTGTCCACATGCCGCTGCGCTTCTTCTTCGGAAACATTGGGGAACCCGTGGAACTTTCTCTGGCTCTCCAGCAGCCCGTGGGCATTGCTGGGCGTCCCAGCTTTGTCAACCCGGTGGTTGGGTTCAATACAGGCGTGCGCATGACGGATGTCACGGCGGCCATTACCAGCGAGCCGGCGGATCGCGTCAGCGTCTCTGACTCCGGCCAAGTGCGGGGCGCTGCCCCGGGACGCTGTCGGGTGAGCGTGGACAGCCATGGCTTCGCTGCCGACCAGGAGTTTGCGGTGGTGGAGGAAGTTCCTGTCTTTGCCAAGGTTCGCTTGGTGGTGCAGGTGCCGCCTTCCACTCCGTTGGCCGACACGATCTACCTCGGCCTCGTGACACAGCCGGACTTCCTTCCTTTGGTCTCGGCCGGCTCCGGCATCTTCCAGACAGAGACGGAAGTTCCCCGCCATTGGAAGATCCTATTCGCCTTCACCCGGGGGACGAAGGAGACTATGGAAGTCCATAAGGGGAGCGCTGGTCTTGCATACCGGGAGACGATCGTACCCGACGATGGCGAATACCGCTTCACCGTGGCTGGCTGGCAGGACGATGGGGTCACGCAACCTAACTTGCTGTAGACAACAAAGACTTCTGGGAAAGAAGTGCGCGTTCTCCCAGAAGTCTTTGTTTTTGTGCGAGTAGTTCTACCCAGATGCCTTGGTGGGCAGGCCCTATGATCCTAAGAGTCAAAACCAAAATCCGACACGGTCAGGGTCGTGTCACCCTGGACCCGAAACGTCAGGTATACAGCGTGAACACCCTCTACAGGTTGGCAAGGGGTATAAACCCGCTGCCAGGAGTCAGTGGCCTCCAGTGAGCAGCTGGCAATGGGTTCGCTATCCGGGCTGCCTAACCGCACCTCAAGGGTGCCCATGGCACCTCGGTAAGACACCCAAAAACCCTGGGGAGGCTGGTAAAAATCCAGATATTTCACCGCAGCCCAGTCTCCGTCTTGAATACAGGACAGCTGTTCGCCGCCGAGGGGACAGTCATCAATGTACAGACTTCCTGACAACAGGCAGCAATATGCGGGAATAAGTGGGCCGAACGGGCTCAGGGGACCGCCAGCCCCCTGCGAGGTCATTTCCACTTCTGGGATCAGGCCCTGATCATCAAAGTGGATGGGCTCAACGCACAGACGCCGCATATAACGGCTGTTACGAGTGGAGCGGTGGTAGAATACGTACCACTGCCCGCCCATTTCGGCGATGGAACCGTGGTTATTCCAGGTCTCGGGATCGCAGCCGGTGTTGTCGATGATAACTCCTTGATACGCAAAGGGTCCTAGAGGTGAGGAGCTGGTGGCGTACCCAAGGCAGGTGGGGCGTCCGCGAGAAATGTCGGCGTAGACCAGATAGTAGATCTCGCCCCGCTTACGCAGGCAGCTGCCTTCGTGGAACCCGTGTTCCGCTTCGGTAACAATGCCTTCCGTGATGGTGGCCGGATCTACTTCGCCCATGTTGGGCAGGAGTTTTGCCCCAAAGCCGCTGAACTGCCCCCAGTAGTAATAGGCTTGGCCATCGTCATCGATGAAGACCGCCGGATCGATGCCGCTGATCCCTGGGATCTGCGTCGCATCTTTGAAGGGACCGGTGGGGTACTCACTGGTGGCGACGCCTTCACTGCCGTCGGCGTTGCAGAAGTACAGATAGTATGACCCCTCATGATACACGGCATCGGGAGCGAAGAGCGGCGTGTCGGTCCATGGGACCTTGTCAACGTGGAACGACTGGCCGTGGTCTGTCCAATGCAGCATGTCCGCTGTGGATACCACTCGATACTGATCACTACAGTATGTGCCGGGTGTGGTGTCCAAGGAGCCGTAAACATATAAACGACCATCGGGCATTCGATGAGCCTCACCGTCGGGAATAAATGTGTCCAGGGGCAGAATGGGGTTATGGGCATTCTTGAACGTTCGCATCGATAACATCCTCCTCAGAATCCCATCAGACCCACCCTACCATCCCTGGATTTGGTCCTTGGGGCGAAATATTTACGCATCCACCTGCAGCTGTAGTTCCACCGGGCAGTGGTCGCTGCCCAGCACTTGATCGTGGATGACCGCATCTACCAGCTTGGGCGTCAGGCGCTCGGAGACCAAAAAGTAGTCAATTCTCCAGCCCACATTGCGTTCCCTGGCTTTGGAGAAGTACGCCCACCATGTGTAAATGTCGGTTCTGTCTGGGTAGAAGTAACGAAAGCTATCCACGAACCCATCCGTGAGTAGCTCGGAAATTTTCCCCCTTTCTTCATCCGTAAAACCGGCGCTTTTGTGGTTGGTGTCGGGATTCTTGAGGTCGATCTCCTGATGAGCCACGTTGAGATCCCCGCAGACGACCACAGGTTTGCTTGCTTCTAACTGTTTCAGGTACGCTTGAAAGTCGTCTTCCCATGTCATTCGGTATTCCAGCCTGGCTAAGTCACGCTGGGAGTTGGGTGTGTAGACGTTGACCAAATAAAAGTCATCAAACTCCAGTGTCAGGGTTCGACCTTCGTTATCGTGCTGTTCGTGGCCGATGCCCTGGGAAACACTGAGCGGCCGCTGTTTGGTGAACACCGCTGTTCCGGAGTAACCCTTTTTTTCAGCATAGCTCCAGTGCTGTTCGTACCCAGGCAGATCCAATTGGATTTGCCCTGCCTGCAGCTTCGTTTCTTGGACACAGAAAACATCAGCATCTACGTCCCAGAAAAAATCCAAAAAGCCCTTCTTAACGCAGGCCCGCAGTCCATTAACATTCCATGACACCAAACGCATTTGAGCAGCATCCTCTCGCTATGGTATAGCCATTAGTTTCATACGTTTTCGCTGTGGGCCTCGTTGATACCTTCACTGGGATCCGACATAGCTCCTAGGCCATGGCGCAAAGTGGCAGGAGCGTTCATAGGTTACGGCGAATCTTTTTTGTACTGCCGGGCAGCAAACTTCGGTCCTGCAGGTCCGTTTTCCGGACTGGAAAGGAAGGATACCGTGTCAGGTTCAATCTTTGGTAAGAACTTCACCGTTACTACATGGGGGGAATCCCATGGTCCAGCCATCGGCGCGGTGGTGGATGGCTGTCCTGCCGGACTGCCCTTAAAACCTGCGGACATTCAACGGGATCTCGACCGGCGCAAACCCGGTCAATCACAGTATGCCACACCGCGCCAGGAAACCGATCGAGTGGAGATCGCTTCCGGCGTCTTTGAGGGCAGAACCACCGGAACACCCATATCTTTAATCATCCATAACACCAATCAGCGCCCCCGTGATTATAGTGAGATTGCGCAGTATTACCGCCCTGGGCACTCTGATTACACGTACGATGAAAAATACGGGTTCCGCGACTACCGGGGTGGCGGGCGCTCTTCGGGTCGCGAAACGGGCGGAAGAGTAGCCGCCGG
>PWMW01000055.1 GCA_003559095.1 Clostridiales bacterium
TGCTTCAGTTAAGCGCAGGTCCGTTCGCTCTCTCCAATTCCCTGCGGTGACAGCTTGGATAATTCACTATTCAATATACCGATACTATGAAAATACCGACACTTCATTCCACCATATCATCAAGTCTTTGCTGGTGTTAGATTTATCCTCCTACGACTGAATAAACTATCGGAATAATTTTTAGATGATTCCATACAATTGTTTGATGATGTCCTTATCATTCATAAATCTTGGCAACTCCTTTTCTACTAAAGAATGTTCACCACTGGTAGCCTTTTCAATTGCTTTGCGTTTCATCTCCACATCGGCATGTGCATAAATCAACGAGGTTTCCATATTCGAGTGGCCTAACCATTCACTAACCAATGGAAGAGGCATTCCTGCACTATACAAATTCTGAGCCCGGGTGTGACGCCAGAATTCCTTATGTAAGGAATTCTGGCGATATCATAACCTTTCATCATTCCAAACCTTTGATTCAAATCATCTATAAAGAAAGGATTTGCAGCTTCAAAGGTTTGGAATTTATTTGCACTAAGAATCTATCTACCTTTTGAGATGATTGGCTTGATACCACAACTCTCTGCCAGACTGCTGCCATGTTTCCATTTTCTCGGAATCTTGGAGATGGTCTCATTTTCAATTTTTTCGAGGGCTTTTTTCTTCATCTCAAGATTGATATCAAGATAGACCATGGTAGTATTGACATTGCTGTGCCCCAGTATTGTTGAGATCTGCACTATGTTTATACCGTTATCCAGCCAATGAGTGGCGGCCGAATGGCGAATTTGGTGGCAATGTAGGGACAATGGGACCTCAGGACATACTTCATGTGCTTTCCCAGCATATTTCTTCAGCTGTTTGTTTACTGCAACCTGTGAAATTTTTCCCCTTGGGCCTATGTTCCTGGAATAGAATGCATAGCTGGCAGGGGCTGGGGTCTTACCATGAAATTCCTTGAGGTAATTTCTCAGCAGGGTTACCGTGCGGGGCAAAAGATAAAGCGTTCGGATTTTTGCCCCTTTGCCAATCACCGTAACATAAGCTGGCGATACGTCTATATGCAGGTTTCCAATGGTCAACGAGAGGATTTCATCAAGCCTTGAGGCGGTATTGTACATGACCGTGAAGAGTGTCAGGTACTTTCTTCCTGTACTGGTCCTCTGGTCGGGAACCGACAGTAATGCCTTCAGGCCTTTTTTTGAGACTCCTACCACTGGCTTTTTCAATGCCTTTCGCAGGGGGATTCCTTGCGCCTCGTGGTAGAGATATGCAAGAGAATGATCGGTCCTCGCTACATATCTAAGAAAAGTCCTCAATGCCCCAAGTCGGTTGTTGCAGGTGGCTGGGCAGCAGTTTCTGTAGATGGCAAGCCATTTCATCCATTCCTCTATGTTTTGCGGACAGAAATCATTAGGCAAAATGGACAGACCATTTACCCGTTTGTCCTTTTCCAAGAAATTCAGGAATAGGGAGACGGCATATTCGTAATTCCTTGCCGTCTTTTCGCTCCGTATGTTCTGTGAGGGAAGATAGTTATTGATCCATTCCCCGATTAGTCGGGTTATCTGTAAGGTCAACTGGTTAGTCCTCATATTCGGCAACCTCCGGTATGATTTCATTGAATGATCCTTCCGAAGTTTCCCTAAGAACACCTGCAAATTCAGGGACAAGGGAATAGTAGTATTTTGTGCTCTCCAGAGTGGAATGTCCCATGCTCTTGCTCAGATAGGTAACCTTGGATCCGAATTTAGGTTCATCCACCCAGCGATTAATGTTTACCGTTGCATAGTTATGCCGCAACGTGTATGCGGTGGCATAACTAAAGCCACAGCTTTTCCAGATACGGTCAAAATTATCCAGCACCCATTCCCGGCAATAGTGTCCGTTGGACTGTGTCGGGAAAAAGTAAATCCTGTCCGCAATGAGCTTTCTGATTTCCCTGTCATAATTCCTCATCAGTTGCAGCATCGAGTCATGAAGCACCACAAAATGCTGGTTCGACCCTTTTGAGGTCACTATGCTCAGCACTCCAGTTTCAAGGTCGATATCTTTGGTACGTAGCATCCTCGCTTCATTGGTCCTGATTCCAGAACTGAAAAGCAAGCGAAAAAACACGGGCATAATGATTTGTCTGGCCTTAGAGACCCAAGAATTCTTCTTCAACCTAATCTTATCACAGGCTTCAAAAAAACCGGCTAGTTCCGCTTTTACAAATACATGCGGAATATAGGTTGAAGGGCTTTTAGGTAGGTATTCAGGGGGATTCACCTGGGAGAGGCCTCTTGCATTAAGGAATTGAACAAAATTTTTTACTACAAGAATCCTGCAGTTGCGGGAGTTGTTGGTTTCACTCGGTCGTTTCTCACACCACATGTCCACCATCTCCTGTTGCAAGAATTTTGCAATCGGAAATTCATTTTTGCAAAAAACATCAAAGTAATGCAGGTTTGCTTCATTGGTGCTGTTCCAGTTTTGGGAACTCTTCCTAAACTCTATGAATTCTCCGATCAGAGAACTTAAAAATGAATGATACTCTCTCATTTTAAGGCCTCCAGTTGGACAGGGAATTCCTCGATACTGAGCGAACACTCTTTCAAGTGAATAAAATCCGCACTCAGGTAAACCTGCGTAGAATTGGGAGAGGAATGGCCGAGTATCCTGCTGATTGTTGGTATGGGGATGTTCTTCGAAAGCAGCTCTGTGGCTAAGTGGTGCCTGAAAAGATGCAGCCCCTTTCTGTCTCCTGGCTCCTGTCTTATCCCGCATTTTTCCATAATCGAACAGGATATGGCGTAACCTGACGAGCTTTCCAACCGCCCGTACGGATGACTGCGGCTTATGAAAATTTCCTGGGTATCTGTTTTCGGTCTTTCCTGGGTAAGGTAATCGTAAAGTGCGTTGCCCACTACAGGAATTAGGGGAAGGACCAAAGGTGCACCCGTTTTCTGTTGTTCTATTGAGATGACATCATTGTCCCAGTCTATCGAGGTCAACTTAAGCGCCATGATGTCGCAGCTGCGCAGACCTTCCAACATTGCTAACAGTCCGATTGCCTTGTCCCTCAGAGAAATTGTAGATGAAGCGGAAAGTAAGCCATCCTCCAACTTATTACATTCCACTTCTGTAAGATATTGGATGTTTTTCCTTGTATCCCTCAATTGAGGGAGGAATGCGATTATCCTGCTGATAACAGCACCATCAAAGGTCTTGTTCCCTTTGCATGCAGTGAAAACTGCCTTGACATTCTTCTTGTATGAGCTGCTTTTATTCAGCTTACCGTCTTTTCCAAGGAACGTATTGATAACCGAATTCTGAGTGATATCTGAGAGGAAACTGATGCCCTCCTTTCCGATAGAGGTCAAGAAGGTAATCGCCGAGATTGATTCACCCCGTACGGTTTTTTCATTTTTCCCTCTCTCGGTATCAGTACAAATATAGATGTCAATGACTTTCCTGAATTCATCTGGCAACAGTTCATAGTCTGTTTTCCCCGTACCAACCTGCTGTTTGATTGTTCCTTCCGGGTACGTGCCATATCTGTCGAAATACCTAATTGAA
>PWMW01000373.1 GCA_003559095.1 Clostridiales bacterium
CTCCACAGGGCTTTGGAAAGGTTGAAGTGGGTCAAAGGGTAAATATCAAACTCTCGGGGTTTCCATATATGGAGTTTGGAATCCTTCGTGGAGAGATTGCTGCCATCTCCCTGGTGCCCGAGGAGCAGGGGTATGTTGCCGATATTGAGCTTACAGGCGGAATGACAACAACCTACCGCGAGCAGCTAAGGTTCATCCAGGAGATGGATGGCATGGCTGATATAATCACAAGGGATACAAGGGCTATTTTCCGGGTGGTTCAGCCGCTGAGGTATTTTATTGAAGGCAACAGGTAATTTAAAAAGAAAAGAGAGTATTATTCTCCAAAAGCAATATGAAATTATGTCAAAAATCATTTTTGATGTATTACCCGCTATGGGACATTTCAATAGCGTGGTCAAGCTGGCTAAAATGCTTCAGGAGGCCGGTCATGAAGTTTTGTTTTTTGATAACGGACTGAATGCCGAAATGGCTAAATATTCATTTAATCCAATAAAAATCGGTTTTACAGTTCAACCAATTGTTCTAAAAGGAAGTGACAGTAATATCAAAAACTGTTTCCGCCAGATCAGGGCAAAGAAAAAAGAGATAAATTTTGATAGTTTCATTGCCCAGGTAGATACTTTTCAAAAGTATCTGAAAGAAATTGCACCCGATCTGGTTATTCTTGATGAACAGAATATGCTGAAGGCTCTTTATTACGAAATTTGCAACGTCCCTGTTATGTGCTTTGAATCTAAACCTGAGCCATACAAGACACGTAATGTCCCTCCCTTTACCTCATTTTATGTGCCTTCTGATAGCATGTTAAGCAGATTGGTGTGCCTACCCTCAATTACCCTCTGTCAATGGATTGGGACCAGCCAGGTTGTGCGGCCAGGGCAGTATACCATAAAATCGGGCTGATGGGTAGAATTTATAAAGATGATGCTAAGTCCATTTCCAGGAAACTGAACCGGATCAAATCTGACTTCAGCTCTTTCAGAAGTAACATCCTTGCCATGAAAAAGAAATTTGATGAAAGAAACAATTCAGATCGGGTGATTGATATAATTGAAAAATTAATTAACCAACACTCTAAAACTAATGGATAGAATTGACATAAATCACATAAAATCGACATTTACCAGAACCGGGAAACTGGTGCATTCAGGAATCGGATGTCTGGCTTCGGTAATGTGGTTCTTTGGTGTAAAACCAAATATAGATGACCTGGCAAAGAAATGTGGTGCTGATAGTGGGACCATCAGCCTGCACAGTATTATGGAGACTGCCCGAAATGAGGGTTTCAGGGCTGACGGATATGAAGGTGACATCAATTTTTTGAAGGAATTCGTGCAGCCTGTAATTCTGCCCGGTGAAAAAAAGGAGGGATATGATTACTGCTTTCTGCTGTATGGATGGCAAAACGAAAAGTTCATTGTAGGCGATCCGCAATGGGGAATTGTTGAATATCGTGAAGCTGAACTTGAAGCTGTGTGGAAGTCAAAAGCCTTTTTGCTTATAAGGCCGGAATGTGAATGAGAATTTTTAAACCAGCTTTATATGGTAACAAAATATAATTACCGCAACAATTTGGATGCAGTTAGTTAGAGTATCTATGCTGAGAAACTTCACAGAAGATATCACAAGTCTAACAATGGAAAGAAAAGGGCAGGAAGCCTGTGTACATTGCGAATAACTCAGCTTCCCACCCGGCCCTTTCCCTAAAAGAAAGGAGGTGGTACATGGGTTAAAGATAAGAATGAGGAATAAATATTCCTTGCCTTTGAAATGATAAATAAGGCATAATTCAAACGAATCTTTAACTAATATTTTAGTATGAAAAAATTAGGTAAATTGTCAATCTCTCCCGAGAAGATTATGAAAAACGAGGAACTGATTAATCTGCAGGGAGGAGGGTACGGATCGAAAACTTGTGTCTGCTGGAAATGGGGATCAGATGAAACAAAAACTGTGAATTGTGAATGCTCGGATCCAGTCGAAGACGTGTGTGGAGTAGGTTGGGACGGCCATAATTGTACGTAATATATTATCTAACCTTATGAGATTATGACAAAAATCTCATGAGGTTAGATTTTTACCAAAAACATGGAAGTTGGCTGAATGTGGCGATAATTGAATTGCATGCGATAAATGACCAGAGTTAAGACCGGCATAGTGCAATTAAGGAAAATGTTATAGAAGAAGTTCAGGCATGGCAACAAAATCGTATCAACAAGGCGTACACAATTAAACTGTTTTGCAAAAAAAGACGCTTGAACAAAACATAAAAAACTTTATCCGTCAATTCAAACTTAACATAGCACTAATAATGAAAAGATTGATACCACTTTTATTACACTTGGCAACTATATTAATAATTAATTATTCCTGTAATAATAACCGAATTGAGCAAAAAAATATTTCGGTAGTTGATAACATAAACAAGTCATCACTATTAATACTTTCTGACTATGCTGAAAGTATAGAATACATACCTCTTGAAACTACAGACATAGCTCTGTTAACTGGTGATGAAAGAATCGAATTCAATGCTAATCATTTTATAGTTTTTGCTCAAGAATGTTACATTTTCAAACGTAATGGATATTTCCTAAAAAAGATAGGTAAAGTAGGCAGAGGGCCAAATGAATACTCATCAGCAAGATCAGGTTATTATTTCCCAGGAGATTCACTTTTATTTTTTAATGATCCTTCCCGTCGTGGTTTAATATCATATTCTATTAAAGGAAGCTTTATGAAAAATAGCATGTTAAACCGAGACTTTTTAATGATTAGAAGTATTAGCGATAGCCTTTTCGCAGGATATAGGGCATTCATTCAGGGAGATTCAGACTGGAACACTTTAATTGTCAATTGTAAGGGTGATTCGGTCTCAAGTATTCCCAATAAATATCATTTTGAAGGTAATAGCAATATGTATTTTAATCATGAAGTTGTTATGTACTATTTCAACTGCACCCTTCACATTAAAGAGATGTATAGTGATACAATTTTTAGTTTTAATGACAAGGGTATACACACACCAAAATATATTCTTGAACTCGGAAATTTAAATATACCGCAAGATATTAGAAATTGGGACTTTGAAAGATTCCGTAACTCTATTGGAAGAGATTTCTTTTTTGTTAATGAAATTTATGAAACCGATAAGTATCTCGTTTTTAAATATAATCATGATAATAAGAGAAATAATTTAATGATATTTAACAAGCAAACCGGCGAAATTGACAACTTCCCAGAAAATGAAAGGTCCGGAGGTATTAATAATGATGTGGATGGAGGCCCTAATTTCATACCGGAGCACAACGATAATAATATATTCCTGCAAAAAATAAATGCTTTTGAATTGAAAACTCATGTGGAAAGTGAAGTTTTCAAAAATTCCACCCCAAAATATCCAGAAAAGAAAAAAGAACTTGAAGAATTGGCAGCCACCCTTGATGAAAACGACAACCCGGTGCTTATGCTGGTTAAACTGAAAGATTAACTATTATGTGATTTCTGTGATTACCTCTAACCCCGACCCATGCCCCCCCTTCC
>PWMW01000011.1 GCA_003559095.1 Clostridiales bacterium
CAGCACCGATTACATCGTGATTGAAGTCAACCCGCGCGTCAGCCGTTCCAGTGCCTTAGCGTCCAAGGCCGCCGGTTATCCCATCGCCAAAATTGCAGCCAAAATCGCCGTCGGGCTTCATCTACACGAGATCGACAACGCTGTGACCCAGAGCACCAAGGCGTCGTTCGAGCCCACATTGGACTACATTGTCACCAAAATCCCCAAGTGGCCTTTCGATAAATTCTCCTATGCCAACCGTACTTTGGGTACGCAGATGAAAGCTACCGGGGAAGTAATGGCCATCGACCGCAGCTTTGAAAGTTCGTTCTTAAAGGCTGTCATTTCGCTGGAAGGCAATGTCACATCCATGCGCCTCCCCGAACTGCAGCAGCTTTCCGTGGAGGAGGTCTTAGAGCGCCTGCACACCGTGGACGATCACCGCATATTCGTGGTGTTCGAGGCCCTGCGGCGAGATCTGGATGTGGATCTCATTCACGATATCACAAAGATCGATCGCTGGTTCTTAGCACGATTTCGCAACATTGTCCTGATGGAAAAAAACCTGGCATCCCTGCCGCTGGACAAGGAGCTGCTGAAAAAAGCCGAACGGCTGGGTTTCACCGATTACGAGGTCCAGTTGCTTTCCGGGGAGAGCAGTGAAGTCATTGACGCCATCCGGCGAGCCCATCACTTGTACCCTGTGTACAAAATGGTCGACACCTGCGCCGGTGAATTTGAGTCCCACACGCCCTATTACTATTCCACGTATGAGGACGAAGAGGAGAATGTAATCTCCAAGAAAGAGAAGATCGTTGTCATTGGATCCGGGCCCATCCGCATCGGTCAGGGCATTGAGTTCGATTACTGTTCTGTGCATGCGGTCTGGGCCATCCAGAAATTGGGTTATGAGTCCATCATTATCAACAATAACCCGGAGACCGTGAGTACGGACTTCGACACCGCAGACAAATTGTATTTCGAGCCGCTCTTTATCGAGGATGTATATAACGTAATCCGCAAAGAAATGCCTAAAGGCGTCATTGTGCAGTTCGGCGGGCAAACGTCCATAAACTTGGCCCCCAAGTTGCGGCATCGGGGCGTGCAGGTGTTGGGCACTTCTGTGGGATCCATCGATGCAGCCGAGGATCGTAAGCGCTTCGACCGCCTCCTGTTGGAGCTGGATATTCCGCGGCCCGTAGGCGTAGGTGTCACATCCGTGGAAGAGGGCCTCGAAGTGGCTAAGTATGTGGGGTATCCGGTGCTGGTACGCCCTTCCTATGTTATTGGCGGCCGAGCCATGCAGGTGGTCTATGGGCCCCAACAGCTGCAGGAATACATCCTGGAGGCGACCAGGCTTTCCGAAGAACATCCCATCCTCATTGATCAGTACATCCAAGGCCAAGAACTGGAAATTGACGCCATTGCCGATGGCGACAACGTTCTGATTCCAGGGATCATGGAACACATTGAGCGGACCGGTGTTCACTCCGGTGACAGTTTCAGCGTTTATCCACCGCAGAATGTGTCGGAGCATGTGCAGAAGCAAGTGGTCAGCTACACGCAGCGCATTGCCCGGGCCCTGAATGTGACGGGGATCCTGAACATTCAGTTCGTGGTCAAAGACGAGACAGTGTATATTATTGAAGTGAACCCGCGAGCTTCCCGCACCGTTCCCATTATCAGCAAAGTGACGGGTGTTCCCATGATTGAACTGGCCGTTCGGGCCATCTTGGGGGAAACCTTGGCGGATATGGGCTGGGGCACGGGTCTGCTGCCCTCGGATTCGCTGGTGGCTGTGAAGGCACCTGTGTTTTCCTTCCAAAAACTTTTGGACGTGGATGCAGTCTTGGCTCCCGAAATGAAATCCACCGGCGAAGTTCTGGGCGTGGATTCCGACTATTCCCTGGCACTGGCCAAAGCGTTCATGGGTGCCGGTTATGCCATGGATCTCAGTGGAACAGTACTGCTCAGTGTTCACCAACGGGACAAGGAAGACGCCTTGGCCATGGCTCCAATACTGCAGGAGATGGGCTTTGGGTTGGCGGCCACTGACGAGACCCATCGGTATCTGACGAGTCACGGCATAGAGTGCCAGCACGTACCCAAGGATTCGCTGCCGCGGATCAAAGAACAGATTAAAGACGGCGTCTATGCTATGGTGATTAACACCGCCACCCTTGGTCGGAACCGGGAACGTCTGGGCTTTCAAATCCGCAGTGCCTGCCAAATGTACGGTGTACCATGCTTTACCTGCATGGATACTATTCGGGCATACACCATGGCGTATCGTGCGTTGGCCCAAGCCGAGCGGGTAACCTACGAGCCCATCGCCTACTATCGCTGAGCGCAGTGGCCACCAGGAAGCGCTCGGTCGCCACTGGCTGCGGATCATCTCTGCAAGGAGCAATCTGCAGCGTTGGAACGCAAAAAGGCTGCCCCGTAACGCACCCGGGGCAGCCTTTTCGTTGACTTGAGCTTTTTGATTGCAAAAACCTCAGAGGACGACAAGAACGTCATCCCCCACGAATGCAGGATAAGCTCAGCTAATCACAGAATACCCGAAGATGGCCATGCATACGAGGCAGAGCACAAGAAGCATCGGCGGCGCCGGGACTGACCGAAGGAACTCCAGTTGGTGGGGAGGTTGACAATGCACTTCGTTGAAGCGTTTCTGATGGTTGCTTCCATGGTTCTCCTGTTCTTCATTGCTGAGTACGCCCGGAGACATGCCAGTATCGCAGGTGCCAAGACGCTGTTCTGGTTAATGCTTGCGGCCAACATTTGGACGTTTGGTTCCTTTATGGAGCTGTGGAGTACAGGTTTTGAGCTTCAGCTTTTCTGGCGAAACGTGCAGCAGATCGGTGTTTTTTCTGTGCCTATCCTGACGCTGTTTTTTGTTTTAGAGTACGCGCGACTTACACAGTTTCGTCCATATGCTGGCGCGGCGGCCGCCGGACCGGCGGTGTCGGTGATCTTGATCTTCACCAATGAGTGGCACGGCTGGATGCGTTCGGGCTACCGCTTGGAGTTCAGTGAAACATTCGGCGATATCCTGTTGGTGGAGTCTACGCCTTTGGGAGCCGTTTTGGTTGGTTACAACTTCGTGCTGCCCTTGGTTGCTTTGGCTGTTCTTTGGGTCCACCGCCGGGCCGTAGGGACGGCGCATCGCCCCCAAGTAACGCTCTTAATGGTTAGCTTTTTCTTGACCTTCCTGGCAGCTTGGTTGAAAATGGCGCTGCTGCGGGATTGGGGGATTCATGTTTCCATATCTACCTTGTACACTCCCGCTGCGATACTCCTGTTCTATACGCTCTTCCGGTATCGGTTCTTTGCCCTTACGCCCATAGCTAGGGATAAGGCGTTCAACGTGATTCAACAGGGGATTATGGTGTTAAGCGTGGACTTCACCATTGCAGACATAAATGGGTTTGCTCGCAAGTACATGACTCAAATAAGCGGCATGCAGCAGGATCACCTGGGCGCCCACTTTCCGACCCTCATGGAAGGCTATCCAGAAGCCCAGGGCCAGATCGACCACGGCGATGAACTGGACTTCAATATCC
>PWMW01000275.1 GCA_003559095.1 Clostridiales bacterium
ACCACCGCCTTCTTGCCCGCAAGCTCGACATTGGTCCGTTCGAGCAGTTCCATGACGCCTGCTGGCGTGCATGGTACGAATGTATCCACGCCGATACTCAGCTTACCAACATTGACTGGGTGAAACCCATCCACATCTTTCGCTGGATCCACTCGATCAAGAACAGCCTCTTCGTCCAGCCCCGCCGGCAGCGGCAGTTGCACCAAGATCCCATGAATTTTCGGGTCAGCGTTGAGAGAATCTACCAACGCAAGCAGTTCTTCCTGCGTCGTTGTACTCGGAAGCTTGTGTTCCTGTGAATAGATCCCCACTTCCTTACAGGCCTTTTGCTTCATCCGTACATACACCTGGGACGCCGGATTATCTCCGACTAGCACCACCGCCAACCCTGGCACAATACCTGCAGCTTGCAGCTCTTGCACCTTGATTTGCAGTTCTTGGCGGATTTCTCCGGCAATCCTCTTGCCGTCAATACGTGTCGCAGTCATGTGATCCCTCCCCTGTTCGGTTGTGTCCATCGTTTGTACGTTCTTCGACAGCTAAACTCCATCGCCACCCGCACCCGAATCCTCGCGGCATGTACACGGCCATTGCAGCGCTATGCTACTGAACGGCGCTGACCACTGCGTCGCTTCCCTTCATGAGTACCTCGCTTCCGTACACATTGAGCCGCATATCCCGAGGTGTTTCACTGCGGTTCGTCACCGTCAGCGTGTCCCGCGTTACATCAATGCGCAGTGTTTGGCCCTGCACAATGATGGAAAAAGCATACCCATCCCATGCTTTGGGAACCTTGGGGCTGAGATGGATCGTTTTGTCAGACACGGACAGTCCACAAAATCCATTAACGACCATCTGCCAAGACGCCCCATTGGCCGCTGTGTGGATGCCACCAATAAACGTTCCACCGCTCACCGCTTCGTTCGTGTTGAGCAGGTCGATCATGACGGAGCGGCGGAAGTTGCGGTAGGCCTCTTCCACTTTGCCGATCTGTGATGCAACAATGGCGTAACTAGAGGGACTCAGGGAAGAAAAGTGCAGTGTCCGTGGCTCATAGAAATCGTAGTTTTTCTCTACAATGGACCGTTCAAAGAGGCGCGGATGCAGCACGAAAAGCTGGATTACATCAGCTTGCTTGATACATTGGGTCCAAAGAGCCACGCCATTGGGGTACCCGTAATACTCATCTTCACGAATGAGGCGTTCCGTTACCTTGTTAGCCGGTATAATGGTTTCGAGATCATGATATCCAGCAAACTGCTCGATAATGCCTTCCTCATCGGGTACGGGCACGTACAGCCGATCCACGATGTCCCGCCAAAGTTCCTGCTCCTCCTGCCGTAGACCAACTTTGGCTACGATCCGGTCAAGAACCTGCTTATCCAACGTGTCCAGCAGCTCCAAAGCTGCACGCAGTGCGAAGAGCGCCTGATAGTTGGTGAAAGCATTATTATCAACGTTTTCGTGGTACTCATCGGGGCCCTGTACCCTGACGAACTCATACTGTTGGCGCATGGGCCGGTAGACCACATGGGATGCTAGGAAACGGGCAATCTCAAAGATCATCTCTGCACCGTACTCTTCCATGAACTGTTGATCTCCCGTTACCTGATTATACTTCTTGATGGCATAGGCGACATCCGGCGAAATGTGAATCTGCCAGTCATTGAAGTGGTTGCGTATAGGCCTACCGCTTAATACGTCCTCAAAGAAAAAGTCAGGGCACAACTCGTCGCCGGTCTTGCCGCTGATCCACGCATAAAAGGCGCCGTCATAACCGAGACGTTTTGCTTTGCGGCGCGCTCCATCTAGGGTGCGGTGACGATACTCGAGAATGTTGCGGGCGATTTCCGGATTGCTGTAGAGATACATGGGCATGTTATAGATTTCTTGATCCCAAAAGGCCGCACCCTGGTACGCTTGACAGCTCAAACCACGAGCACCGATGGGCAAACTTTTGTGAACGGGCGTGGCAATGATGGCATGGTAAATGTTAAAGCGAAGGGCAACTTGATCAATAACGTTGTTTTGGATCACCACATCATAGTGATCCCAAAGTTGTGCCCACTCCCCTTTATTGCGCTTCTTCTCCTCTGCATACGAGCCAAGTTCCCGGGATTCCCGGAGACACTCCTCTTTGGGGTTGGCGGCATCATTGGAGGAGTACACCGTCATAGCCTTCTCCAGGGTAAGAGGCTCTCCTGCCGTTGTGGAGATACTGTACGTGCGGCCTATGCGGTCATCCTCTTCGTACATGAGTTCTACAGATGGCGCGGTAAAGCGGCAAGTCTCCGCAACCACCACATCATCTCCATAGGTGACAGTTTTGGCTTGAACACCAAACCCACCATCGTGAGCGAATGATCGATGGCCCTGAAGGTGATCGCCATTGATGCTCCATACATCATAGTCTATTCCGGTACGAAGGGTGATCTCAGCAGGCATGTCGGTTTGCAGGGTGTACTTCATCATCACCGTGTGTTTTTTTGCATAACTGGCGAACTTCTCCTCTTGAATCGTGACCTGCGTACCGTCAGACATCCTTCTGCGGACAACTCTTGAGGTCACACCCTGGGATAGATCGATCTTCCTTTGAAACTCATCCACATCTTCAGCCATGGCAAATGGCTCCCCATTGATTGTGACATCGGTCCACAATGCGTTGGGAACTGTACTCAGCTCTTCCCATTTGCCATCGGCCTTATCCCACGTATCCGTGACAATGCAGGCCGCATATTCGTTCTTCCCATCTTCAGCAAAGGTTCCGCGGTAACCCAGAAAACCATTCCCAATCATGAAGTTGCTTCCTTCTGTAATGGCTTGGGCGGCTGCGTATTTGGACTTGATAACTTCCCAGCCCGTGTCCGTCCACAGATGATCACCGATTTTGTTCATGCTCTCTCGCCTCCGTACTAAGGAATGGCCTCCCGGAATCGTCCGCGAGGGATGCTGCAGACACCTCACTTTGTCTGTCGTGATCCTAATGGGATAAGATCGAGCTCCAACCGCGGGCAAACTATAGTGGCAGCTGGACGACTCGGCTGTCGTCGGCAGACTGGAAGGCCGCAATGATAATTTCCAAAGCCTTCCGGCCTTCCTCACCGTTGATGGTGGGTGCATGGCCAGACTCCAGACAGTCAATGAACGCAGCAATGACGCCACTGCTGGATTGACCACCGGCTTCGTTGGACTGGAGCTTTGGCACCTCGAAGGTAGCCTCGCCTCTTCCGGGCTGAGCAAATTCCACCAAGATGGGATTGTCGGGATCCGCTGCTAATTTGAGCGTGCCTTTTTCGCAATAAATGATCGTCGAGTTGTCTTCCTTGGGCTTGTAGGTCCAGCTGGCCGTGAGCGTTCCAATGGTGCCTTTTTTGAATCGCAGAATGCAGATGGCGTTGTCATCCACGTCACCGGGTTTCTCGAAACAGGAAATGAACGCAGCAACCTCCTGCACCTCATCGCCAATCAGCCAGCGCATAAGATCAGCCTTGTGAACCCCAAGGTCCGCCATGGCACCGGCCCAAGCTTCCTTTTTACTGAAGA
>PWMW01000417.1 GCA_003559095.1 Clostridiales bacterium
TATCCAACGGCGAAAACCGCCGAAGATGGAATTAGAAGCAGCAGCAGGAGCACACTCACAACCAGAGACATGCCAACACGGACTGGGTATCGCTTCAAGCCATAACCCCCTCTAGGGATGCACACTACGAGCCGCACCGCCGCACTTTAGTGGTTTTCTTCGTCGCTGCCCCTAGGATCTCCTCTCTATACCGGCTCCAGCCAGTGGGAAGCGTATGGGGCAATGTTCAACACCAGCTGCCCATCTTGTTCTTCGTATGTGGTGCCGTCCACAGCGTCTCGCCACGGACCAGCTTGATCAGCATGGCTCGGCAGCGGCCATCGCAGCTGCACGTCCTGATCACTGGTGTTTACAACCGTCAACACCCGATGGCGCCCAGCGCCCCGCAGCAGAACAAACAAACGGTCATCCACGTCCACTACCTCCTGGGCCGCTTCCGGATGGAAGGCAGACCGTTGGCGCCGCAGTGCAATACGCTGGCGCAGACCATGGTATACAGCCTGCCGCAGGGAGCCTGTTGTCTCCAACTGATCCACCAATGCACCCAAATCCAGCTTTTCACGATTGATTCGCCGCGGAATACCCGACTCCTCCACGCCCTGACGGTAGTTCTCCGATCCCACCAAGCTGTGAAAATAAACTCCAGGAACACCGGCCAACGACAGCAGGATGGTATGAGCTCCCAGCATCTTCAACACCCTGGTTTCCTGGGAGTCGTTGGGATGGGAAAGAGCACTGAGGTAATTGATGTTGAGTTCGTACGGGCTTTTGGTGCCATCACCATTGTCCTTATACGAAACCAAACCACCGCGTTCTTCCACCGCCTTGATCATAGTGGCAACGTCATCTTCCGAGAGAATGCCGCGGGTGGGCATAACACCGATGCCATCATGGGATGCGAGAAAGTTGAAAAATGTCGTTCCCGGCTTGGGGAACGTGGCTGTCTTAATCCCAGCAGCCCATTGCGTTAAGGGCTTGGCATTGCCCGTTACGAAGGCATACAGAGTCAGCGGCGGGAGGGGGAACTGATAGACCATATGGGCCTCGTCCGCTTCTCCGCCAAGATAGCTGATGTTATCCGCATGCGGCACATTGGTCTCCGTAATGATCACCGTATCTGGTGCCACAGCATCCAATACCTGACGGTACACCTGGATAATGGCGTGGGTTTGGTCCAAATGAATACAAGACGTGCCCAGCTCCTTCCACAGGTAGCCGATGGCATCCAAACGAATAAAGCGGGCTCCTTGGGAAACATAGAAGAGCAGAACATCCAGGACGGCCAAGAACACTTCTGGACAGCGGAAGTTTAAGTCAATCTGATCGGCACTGAACGTCGTCCAGACGTGGCGAGGCCCATGGGCCGTCTCCACCTCTGTGAGCAGCGGCAGCGCCCGCGGGCGGGTTACCGACGCGTAATCAGCTTCAGGATCAGCCTCAATGAAATACTCCGCAAAGGCAGGGTCTCCGGCCAGATAACGCTTAAACCATGGGCTGTGGGCAGATATGTGATTCACCACCGCATCAAACATAAGGTCAAAATCCTGAGCTAGGGAGCGAACATCACTCCATTGGCCCAGGTTCGGATCCACCTCTTTGTAGTCCACCACAGAGAATCCATCATCCGATGTATATGGGTAAAATGGCAGAATGTGAATGGCGGAGGCGATTCCCTGCAGATAGCTCTTGGCAAAGGTATGCAGAGAAGCCAACGGCGGTTTCTCCGGCTCGTGAACCTGGTCGCCATAGGTGATCAACATCACATCTTCCTGATTCAGTTGGCGACCGCTGCTGGATGGTCTGGAGGCGTTATGCAGACGAGCGTCGATCTGCTCGCATAGTTTCGCAGCCTGATCGCTGCCATAGACAAAAACAAGGCGTTCCTGAAGGCGTTCCCGATGGATCGTCATGATGATAACACTCCTCTCAATGTTCGCCCTAACTCCAAAGCTCCTGCCAGACGCAATCCGGCCTTCTCCGTCAACACTTCTGCCTGCGACATGGCTTGCTCCAGTGGCATAATTCCGTCCACGATCGGCAGTGTCAGAACAATCCCGGCCTCGCGGAAAGCCGTCAAGGACCCGGTGATCTGACCAGCCACCGCTATAGTCGGGACACCAAACCGCTTAGCTGCCGCCGCTGCCGCCAGCGGTACCTTCCCAAAAAACGACTGTGCGTCCATGCTCCCTTCGCCGGTGACCAGCAGATCGGCCGCGGCCAATGCATCTTCGAGGCCCACAAACTCAGAAACTACATCAAACCCAGGGCGCGTCCGGCAGTGAGCAAAACAACTTAAGGCAAAACCAATGCCGCCGGCAGCGCCGGCTCCAGATAGCGAGCGGCTCTCGCAACCGGCCGCTGTCTGCAGAAGTTCGGACCAAGACTCCATACCTCGCTCAAAGGCCTCCAGCTCCTCTTCCTTCAACCCCTTCTGCGGTCCAAACACATGAACAGCACCTTCTGGACCCAGCAGCGGATTGGTCACATCCGTAGCTAAGATGATCTCTACCTGTCCTAGTTCGGGTCGCAGACCGCTGCGATCTAGGTGCGTAACTGTGTTCAGTGGACCGCCTAACCAATCTAGTTTTTCAGACTCTGCAAAGAATTCCATGCCCAGAGCCTGCAGACAGCCGAAGCCTCCGTCCACTGTGGCACTCCCACCCAAGCCCAACACAATGGTTGTAGCTCCATGGTCCAGCGCATCACCTATGAGTTGGCCTGTGCCGAAAGAGGACGCCTTGGCAGGATTACGTTCATCGTCACCCAAGAGCGGCAGGCCAGAGGCCTGGGCCATCTCTATCACGGCCAGGTTATCCTCAGGGAACCAGGCGTAGTGAGCCTCCACGGGTCGGCCCAAGGGATCAAGGACCCGGACTTTGGTGCGAGTTCCGGCGCGGCCGAACAATACCGCATCCACCATACCCTCACCGCCATCGGCCAAGGGCAGCAGTGTACACTGTGTAGCGGGCTCCCAAGAAACAATCCCCCGCTCCAAGGCTTTAGCAGCCTGGGAACTGGTCATGGAGCCCTTAAAGGCATCGGGTGCTATCACTATTCTCAAATTGCTACCTCCTCAAGAATCGAGTGACGGGTATTATCCAGCCAAACGCCGTTGGCGCCGGGCTGAGCGGGCTCCGAAGTAGTTGGCTCCCCAGACACCGGTAATGATCATGGCTCCGCCCACCCAATGATACCAAGACAGAACCTCTCCCAGTAGTGCCACACTGGCCGTCACCGCCACCAGCGTTGTCAAACTGGGGAAAGCACTGATTTGACTGGCTACCAATCTGGACAAGGCGAAATTCATCAGGAAAAATGCAGCAACACTGGAAAGTACACCAAGGTAGGCAACGCCGCCAATCACCTGGGGAATACGCAACGGTTGCAGGAACAATGACAGTTGCCCGGTGACTGCGTGTTGGATGAGACTGGCAGGAATAAAGACCAATGCGCCGAAATGCATCATAACAAAGGTCATCTCCAGCGGACGAAATCGCTGGGACAAATGCCGGGACAGAACCGAGAAGCTGGCTCCCGCCACGGGTGCTCCCAGTAAGATCACCAAACCCAGAACATTAGTTCCCAGAGCTTCTGATGCCTGCATGGTTCCGATCAAGAGCACACCCAAGACAGACATGATCACTGCCCCGATCTGTAGGGGCGTCGGGTGCTCCTTGAGGAAGATGCGGGCAAAAAGGATGGTAAAGATGGGAATTACCGCCACCATCATGCCGCCTTCGGAGGCTGACGTCAGCTGAATGCCTACCGTTTCGCAGATGAAATAGAGAAACGGCTGAAAAAAACCCAGCAGTAGAAGGGACTTCCACTGGTGGGCACTGAGCTCCACGCGAATCACACCGACGGCACGCAGACCCTGCATGACTGCGGTGGCCAAGAGAAAACGTAGGGCCAACAGATGCAGGGGTTCAATGTGGTCGAGGGCCATGCGGGTGAAAGGAAACGAAAAACCAAAGATGAAAGCGAATCCAATGGCTGCTGCAATGGGGTAGTTCATGGGTTATTCCTCCTTCAGTTGTGGTTCGCCTTGCAGGGGCAAATCCCTTCTCCGCCACGGACTTTTCCCACGTCAGATGGACGAATGATGTACCGAATGCAGAACGAAGTAGATCCTTATGGGAGGTTGATCATTGTGGTCCAACGCCGTATTCTTTTGTCTGCCCTCTTGGTGGTGCTGCTGGCCATGGCTGCCGTGCCTGCCCAAGCCGGTGTCTTCCAGAAAACGTTCCTTTTGGAAGCGAATGCCACGTATGAAGTGAGTGTGTACATTCAGGCCGATCTTGAGGGGGCACCCGCTCTCGCGTCTGTGTACATCCACAACGAACATGGTGAGTATCTGCGCTCAACCAAATTATCGCGGGGCGTGCCTGCTCGCAATGGCGGCTGGCACAAAGTTTCGGTAACTGTGGCCACACCGACCGGAGCCCAACGGGCAACAGTGATGATCACAACAGAGGACGACATCGAGCTTTCGTGGGATGACTTCCATATCCGGCGGATCGAGATGAGCGAAACATTGAATGGTCTGGAACCAGATAAAGTATATACGGGGCTGATTGTGGATGCTCGGGGCATGGACCTCCAGCGAGGCATGAGCCCGCGCATCTGGTCCGAATCGGGTCAGCTTGTTTATGCAGGTGTCGTCGCCCGGCAGGAGTTTATCCAAGAGCGCGGCATTGCCTCCTACGGCCAAGAACTGTCCCCCGAACTGGTGGAACGCTTGAAAAGCCGTGGCGCTGATACGGATGTGACGCCGTTGGTGGTCACCCCGCTGCAGATTACCGGCAATCCGGAGAACAGTGTCATTATCTCCGATGCTGACGCCGCAAAGATCTTGGAATCTCTGAATCACCATGATTATCTGGCCCGTTACTCTGTAGTGTTTTTGGTGGACTGATAATTCCCGCTTTCCCGGAAGCCACTGGCGGGATGGCAAACCAGTTGCAGGGACATGTTCCACGGCGCTCAGTCATTGGTCCAGCTAACAGAAAAGCCCGCTAGCGGCGTTTCGAACTGGGCTGGAAAGGACGCATCGACTTCTATACAACGCTTCTGATAGGATCTCGTGGTACCTATTGAAAGAGGTGTTTTGGAAAGGTTGAGCATCATGGAACTGCAGATTCACGGAGCTCGGGTGTATTTGGCTCATCACCGTGACCCGGAAGGTCTCTACGCACTGTGGAGTGATCCCCGAGTGATGACGTCGGTCGGTTGGCCCAGGGGCCTCGGCCTGTCCCGCCAGGAGGTGAAGGCCTGGATCGCCTCCCGGGATCCAGTGACGGATCCCGCGGAACAAAACTACCGTTTGGCCGTGTACAGTTGCCATGACCACAGTTTTCTGGGGGAAACGGCCTTAGGCTTTTTCGGCCGCCCGCTGCCAACGGAGCCTGACCTCAAACTACTCCCGCAGTACTGGGATCAGGGTTTTGCCACGGAAGTGGTGCAGCTGGTGACCCAGTTCCTATTCACGATGACACCGGCTGCAGTGATTCAGTTCACGCCCAACGTCAATAACGCCGCTGCCATACGCGTTTACGAGAAGTGTGGGTTTCAGCAGACTGGAACGAAGTTCACATGGACGCCTCCACCCACCGCTGTGGGTGCTGTACCCGTAACCACCCTCTGCCTGCAGTTGGAGAAGGCGATGTACAGGGCAGATGGCTGCTAGTTGCCCAAATACTTAAGGACGGTGCCGTGAAGGCACCGTCCTTTGTGCGTTCTGCTTTCCCAAGGGGTTCGGGATGTAGTCGTTCGTGTTTAGCGTTCGCGGGCGACATATTGAGTGGACTTCCACCAGGCCTGTTCCACAGATAGGCTCCAACGCGCACAGCCAACGGTCCTTCTCGGAGAAACGCCAGTTCAAGGCGTTTCGCGCTCGGTCGTAAACCACGCATGTTGCTCTAGGAAACAAGGCTGCTAGAGAAGTTTGGCCATGTAAAACTCATCCACATATTGGTCGTTGATGAACAGTGAATCCCGTTTGGTTCCTTCAATCTGGAATCCCATCTTCTTGTAGAGGCCTACGGCCCCGCGATTGTGTGCCATCACAGTCAGTTCCAGGCGATGCAGACCGGCCTTGCGGGCCCACTGTTCCATAGTCAAGAACATCTGCGTACCGATGCCCTGCCCATAGTACGACTCCTGCATGGCAGCGACCAAATACGCGCAGTGACGACTGCGCCTATAGGCACCTCCATATACGGCCAGATATCCCACCAAACCTGCGGGTGCTTGAGCCACAAAGATCATCTGGTTATCTCGTTTGAGAAGCTGGTGTATTCTCTGCCGCTGATATTCCACATCCTTGGAACGTTCACCAGGTTCGAGCAGCAGGAATTCTGTCTCCTCATCAATTCGCAGACACAGATCCAGATATTCCTGGGCATCCTCTTCCCGAATTTTGCGAATGGTTATTCCTTCCATATTATAACTCCCCCTGAGCAAATTCTCTAAAATCACAAATTGACAGATTGTGTGAAAGGATTTACAGTTCCGCTTGTGGAATACGGCAGTAAAACACGGCCAAGAAGGGATGATTGCAGATGATGTGGGTACTTTTGGTTATCGTTGTGATCGCTGTTTACGTGGTAATGCTCTACAACGGGCTGGTAACCCTACGCCAGCGGGTCAAGAATGCCTGGGCACAGGTGGATGTGCAGTTGAAACGCCGTTATGATCTAATCCCCAATCTCGTCAACACGGTTAAAGGCTACGCTACCCACGAACGCGGCACCTTCGAAGAGATCACTAAGGCCCGCAGCCAAGCCATGTCGGCGTCGGGCCCCGCTGAAGCCAGTGAAGCCGAATCTGCTTTGACCGGTACCCTGCGCACGCTCTTTGCCGTGGCTGAGAACTACCCTGAACTGAAGGCCGATGCCAATTTCCGTGAACTGCAGAAGGAGCTTTCGGACACAGAGAGCAAAATTGCCTATTCCCGCCAATTCTACAATGATACGGTACAGCGCTTCAATATCCGCATTCAGCAGTTCCCCGCCGTTCTGCTGGCCGGCATGCTGGGTTTCCAAGGCCAGCCATTCTTTACATTGGATGAAGCGGCGCAGGAACGCCAGGCTGTTACTGTCGATTTTTCTTAATGGCTCCGGTTCATGAAGACCGTTCGCAGTGACCAGTGCGTGTTCAGGGCTTGCTCGCCAACGTTTCCTGAGCCCAACGGCCCACCGTGGGCGGTGAAATGCGGCCATGCATCAGCCCTGCAAGCTGACGCTGAACGCAACTGACTAATAGCAGCCAAAGGATGTGTAGATTATGCAACTGCGTAAATCATGGAAGCTCCTGTTCTGGGCGGTGCTGCTTCTGCTGCTGCTCCCGCAGCCTAGTTCGGCCCGCAGCCATACGTTCGAGTCCTTGTTCATTGAAGCGTGGATTCGCGAAGATGGCCGTCTCAGCGTTGAGGAGCATCGGCGGGTGCGCTTCGATGGTCGCTTCACCGGCATGTACCAATGGATTAACACCGCAGGCGGCCTCGTGGTCCGAGACATTCAAGTTCGCGAGGATGGCCGAGTGTATGAACGCAACCCAACCCAAGAAATCGGTCCAGCGGGGACGTTCTTTGTCCGGGAAGACCCATCTTCGGTATACATCGACTGGAGCTACGTGGCCAATAACGAAACCCGAACCTTCATTCTCAGTTACACCATGGAGCATGCTGTTCGGCTCCACGATGACGTGGGCGAGCTGTACCTTAAGTTCGTCGGTGATGAGTGGGATCAACCCACACAGACCGTGCAGGTGCTCCTGCACCTGCCTCCAGGGGCATCCAGCGATGATCTGCGAGCTTGGGGCCACGGCCCGCTGCACGGACAGGTAGAAATCGTTGATGGGCAGACCGTGCGATGGACCGTATCACCGCTGCCGGCCAATACCATGCTGGAAGGTCGCGTAACATTTCCCACAGAGCTCTTGGCCGCTGCACCGCGCTACGCCACGATCACCAACCGAGCGGCCCTGCCCTCCATTCTCGAAGAAGAACAGCGCTGGGCTCGGGAAGCCAACATTCAGCGCTGGTTGGCTCGGATCAATTGGGCCTTGGCCATCGTAATCTTTGTGGGCGCCTTAATCGCAGCTATACGCACCTATGTCATCTGGGGAAGAGAGTTTAAGCCTAACTTCTCCGGTGAGTACTACCGGGACCTGCCGCAGCCCTATTCACCAGCGGAGATGTCCGTCCTCTACAGCAAGGGTACCATCAATACCAAGGATCTTACCGCCACCGTACTGGATTTGGCTCGCCGCAAGTGGATCAAGATTGAGGAGGTCACCCGAGAACGCACCGGTTTACTGCGGAGAGGAACAGAAACAGACTACGTCATGTCGCGGCTGGACGGTGATGGCCAGAAACTGGCCCCCCATGAGCAGCAGCTCTTGGATTTTCTCTTCAACACGGTGGATCAACAGCAGCAGGGCATTGTTAGTTTTAAGGACCTTGAAGACTTTGCCAAAAAGCGGCGCACTACCTTCGCTAATTTCTGGAAGTCTTGGAAAACGGCAGGCACCGACTTCGCCAAGCGTCATGGATTCTTCGACACTACAAACGCCGGACCCCGTAAAAAGACGGCACTGTTCGGCCTCGGACTGGCTGTTCTGGGCATCCCCGCCTTTGCTGTTGACTGGCTGCCCACGGCCTTTGCCTGCTGGGTTGGGGGCATTATCATTATCCTCACAGCCGCAATCATCAACCGCCGGAGTCGCAGCGGTGCGGAAGATTTTGCAAAATGGCGGGCCTTTCGCCGCTTTTTGCTGCATTTTTCCGAAATGAAACGGCATGAGATTCCATCCCTAATCATCTGGGAACACTACCTGGTCTATGCGGTCTCGTTGGGTATCGCCAAGCAGGTGATCAAACAGTTGAATGTTGTTTACCCAGGCCTTGAGGACAATGGATATCGTTTTGGCTATGGGTGGTACTACCTCGGAACCAGCGGCATGGGCAATCTGGAGAACAGTCTCAACCAGTTGACCACATCCATGCAGAGCAGTATTCAACAGTCCATCTCTACCGCCACCAGTCAATCATCGTCGGGAAGCGGCGGTGGCGGCGGTTTCTCCGGCGGCGGTGGCGGTGGCGGCGGTGGTGGCGGCGGCGGTGTCCGCTGAGGACCAGCCGGCTGGTTTTGGTTAGTGCAGTGCAGCGTTGCATGCATATCTCGTATACCCGCCAATGGCCTGCCAAGACAGCACAGCAGCCCCGTGCATTTTACAAGTTGTTGAACCGCTTCGTTCGCCAAGAACCTAGAATGAAAGGTCCACAGAGAACCTCACTGTGGGCCTCTTCTTCTGAATGTCGTAGGCAACATAGCCGTCAAAGGATGAAGGTTTTAGGCCGAGCAGGCGCAGGGAAAAACGGGCGCCGGCACCTACGGTCAAGCCTGTCTCCTCGGAAGATGTGTCGCCAACAAACTGATAGACTTCCATGCCAGAGAACTGGATTATCTGCAAAAGTTCCCTTGTATACTCCCATTGGATATCATAGATGACCTCGCCGCTCCACTGCCACTGCGGAACCTCAGATAAGCTGCCACCGCGATGAATCACCGGTGCCAGCTCACCGGCATGGTGGTTGTATACAGCGGTTCCCTGTACCGAGAACGGTTGAACCAAGGGCACCTGCAGTTGACCCGCCGCGTAACTGCTGAGGGGCACGGTCAGCCCGCGAGCCATCACTTCACCCCGGAGCCATGCTTCAGAAACAGCCCCACGGATGAAAGGGGCGAGGCCGTCCGTGTCCTGCCACAGCAGACCCGCTTGGGCCAGTATCCCGGAATTGCTGTACTGCAGGGCCGCGGCTGACCAAAGTTCATCTTGACGCAGGCCCACAGCAGCCGTGGCATCCAGCTCGGAAGTGAGCTGTTTCCAGCGAACAGCAGCCTGCAGCGAAGGAATGCTGACCGATCCCAGAAAATCGGCTACCAGTGGACCAGTCTCAAAGCCAAAGCCCAACTGCCAGGCGCGGTTCAGTGTCGGGAACAACACGGGTGCCCGATAACTGCGTTCCCAGCCGTAGTATCCCAGGGGTCGGATCACGGCATAGTCGTAACGCAGACGATCCCGGCGCAGCTCATCAATGACTGCAGCGATCTCTGGATCAACCACAGGTTCCCGCTGCTCGAGGGCAATGCCTGCGGCAGCCAAAACGTCCAGTAATGCAGGCAGCTGTGCCTGCGTCTGCTCGTAGCCAAGATCGATGAACATTTGGGCCAGATGAAAGTCCATCAGCGAGTGCTGGCCCACGTCAAAGGCGATAACAATATCCGAATAGGCATCGGCAATGGGCAGAGAGTAGTTTTCCTTGATTAAGTTGATCATGCGGGTCCAAGAACGGATGGGGCTGTCGTAGTCAGTATAAGGCAGCTCATCAAAGGCTGTGGTGGTAATGACAACCTGAGCACCCATCTCGCGAGCTGCCAATGCTGGCGCCAGCTCTTGGATCCCGGCGTCCAGCAGAAAATAATCACCGAGAACAAGGCCGGGAAAGACACCTGGAATAGCATAGGGTCCTTGAATGGCTTCAGACACGGGCCCGGTGGTATGGACATACTTGACGCCGGTATTGAGATCAAAGCTCAAAACCGCTGTGGCAATGGGGAAATCTTCCAACCGTTTGACCGGAGTTGCGGCCTCGATGGCCGCGTTAAAACGACGTCCATCCAACAGTGACTGGGTGAACGGCACGTTCAGGTGAAAGAATTGCGACAGATCCACGGATGTAACAAGCTGCTCCATTTGCGCGACGGGCATTCCACTGCCATAAAGGACTGCCACCAGCGCTCCCATGCTGGTTCCGGTCACCAGATCCACGGGCACACCGGCTTCATCAAGGGCTTTCAGTACACCAATGTTCACCAAAGCCCGGGCGCCACCGCCGGCCAAGGATACGGCCACCCTCGGTGGAGTTTCCCAAGCGAGCAGCGATGGATTGTCGAATACGTAGGGTATAGGCTCATGGGCACCCCAAGCGCTCTGACTGAGGCCAAACACCAGCAAAAGAACGATTACTAGAAAAGCACGAGAAAGACGTTGTCTCATCAATGGTCGGCAGAAGCGTCGTGTGACCTCTGCCCTATCCTCCATTTCTTAGGCCGCAATTGGGAATTTTTCGCGACACTACTGGTGATGAGTAGTTTCGACAAACCATCACAAGATCCTGTGATAGATTGCAGTAAAACCTACTTTTCTCTGCATCTGGAGAGAATGGACCTGAAGGAGGCCGCAGTCATGCCGCAAACACAGTGGACGGTGACAAGACATCCACAGACGCCGACGATCCATATCCACGAGGATGCGCCCGGCCATGCCGGAATCCGTTGGCGCCTGGACATGCCCGCCAAACCCGCTCCTAGCTCAGTTCGGCTCGCCAGTGAAATGGCCAAAGTTCTGGCTCTGCGAAATGACCCCCACATGGACCTTGTGGTGGAGCAGACGTCCGTACGCCGCATTCCGGTTTTGATTCTGCGTCCTTCCACGGCGGGCCCCTTGCCTACGGTCATCCTAATCCATGGCTATACTGGTGAGAAAGCAACAACGCTGCGGGAAGGCTTTGCCTTGGCCCAAGCGGGTTTTGTCACCATTCTTCCCGACGCACGGATGCATGGTGACCGCCGCCCCAGTGATTTTGCCCGGCGCTTCGCTGCGCCCCATTTTCTCGAAGCATTCTTCGCTGTGGTACGGGATACGGCCTACGATGTCAGCATACTTCTCGATGCCATTGAACGGTTTCCTTTCGTTGACGAACAAGCCCTGGGTCTCGCCGGCATCTCCATGGGTGGCTTTACTTCGTTTTTAGCTGCCGCCCTCGATACGCGCCTTAAGGCGGTGGCTCCGTTGATCGCGTCACCGGACTGGTTTTCCCTCAGAACGCAAGCCGATGCGCCCCAGGAACCAGGGGACGAACTCCGAGCGCAGCTGCGGCAGTGGAACCCACTGGAGCGGGCGGCGGACTTCCTTCCCACAGCTCTGCTGGTGCAAAACACCGCCCAAGATTCTTTAGTGCCGCCGGCAGGTTCGCGCAAACTGGCTCGGGATCTGAGGAAGCGCTATCAGGAAGCAGGCATTCCCGAACGTTTTCAGTACATCGAATACCCTGATGAGGACCATGTTGTCACCGAGACCATGCTGCAGCGAACCATTCAGTGGTTCCAACAGTACCTCAAAAGGCCGGAATAAAGGCGAAGTGCGCGGCAGCATGACCAGGGTGGGGGCTTGGTGGTCAGTCGGAGGCGTGGAGTTCTCCGGGCGTTGTTACGGGAGCTACTGGTTATGTGATTGGCATACGTTCGGTTTGCGTTTGCGTTTGCGCTGCCTTCTCTTTCTGTATTATGTGAGCTGTTTCTCTGGGCTGTTTCTTTGAGCTGTTTCTTTGAGCTGTTTTGTTTGAACCTGGTATCTGGAAATATTTACCTTACCAGCGAACAGCAAACGACCGAACCGGGAATCCTAACGGGCCCCTGTTCGGTCGTCAACGCGTCTTTATTGAGTTAGAAACCCCTTAATTACAGCCACGGATGGCACCCGTCCGCTGACCTTCACTTCACCGTCCACGGCTAAAGCTGGTGTCATCATGACATTGAACTCTAGGATGTCGTTGAGGTCGGTGACCTTGACAAGATCGGCGTCCAATCCCAGCTCAGCAATGGCCTGCCGAGCGTGTTCCTCAGTCTTTTTGCACTTTGCACAACCTGTTCCCAACACCTGTACTTTCATCCATCATTCCCCTTTCGCGTCTTGCCAACGTCCGTCAAAGCCACAGTTCGGACCTGTGCCGCTCACCAAACTACCACTCATCGCCAGTGCCGCCCACGCGCTCCGAAGCGAACAATCCGGGCGTTCAAGCACTTATATGACCAAAGATAAGGCCAGCCGTGGCAGCCATGATGACTACCAACAAGACAAAAACTCCTGTCTTCTTGTTCCCCAGAACACTGCGAATCACCAAGATATTGGGCAGACTCAAGGCTGGACCAGCCAAGAGCAGTGCCAGAGCTGGGCCTTGCCCCATGCCTGAGCCCAGAAGCCCCTGCAGAATGGGCACCTCGGTCAATGTGGCAAAATACATGAAGGCCCCTACAACCGAAGCTATGAGATTCGCCTGCAGAGAGTTGCCTCCTACTAAGGCCGCAACGTACTCTGCGGGGATCAGTCCACCTTGACTCTCAGGACGACCCATCAAGAAGCCTGCAGCCATAACGCCGGCGAACAGCAGGGGCAGAATCTGCTTGGCAAAGTCCCAGGTGGTTTCGACCCACTCCGACAACTCCTCCCGTTGGAACCAACGGAGCAGCATGACTGCCAGCATGGCCAACAACACCAGGACCAATGGCCACTTGACGCTGTGAACTGCTGCCCAAAATCCAGCGCTTCCTTCCGGGCGACCCCAAGCTGCAAACACAAGAATCAAGATCATAACCAAAAAATAAAGAGCATTTTGCCAGGGCCGACGGCCATCAACCTCGGCATCCGCTGTTGGCGTCAGCTGTTGAGCGCTCCGCTCTTCCCGAAATAACGCTGCCATGATCAGGCCGATAATGATAGAGAACACAATGGCACCTACGGCGCGGGCCACACCAAATTGCCAA
>PWMW01000325.1 GCA_003559095.1 Clostridiales bacterium
CAGCGGGAGGTCGGTGGTCACCGCTCCCAGGCGAATTCGCAGTCCATACTCTTTCGTCACTAGGATTCCCGCGCGGCCGATCTGGCCCAAACCGGCCCGTTCGGCCAGGAAAGGCAGCGGTATCAAGTAGCGGCCGTCCATGTGGTGGTAGGACACGTACCCCAGACTGCCGATGGCGTGGGTGAGAATCCGTCCGACCATGGCGGCTTGGAGATAACCTTGGCTGCTGGCCACGGTGGTGGTCAGGGTGGGTGCCCCTTGGACCTGCTGCCATGGCATTTCCACAGCAAAGACTACGGCCCAGTGGTGGTGGGTTGTGATGCGCTGAGCGCCGCCGTCGCTGTTGAAGCCGCGGTGGGAATAGTAGTAGGTAGGTGATGCTGCAGTGATGCCTACCAACGCTGCACCCGCCGACAACGCCGCCTTTTTCAAGAGCGCAGCCAGTACCGCAGGTTCCTGGGACGAAACGTCAGGGGCCGGCTTGACGTCGGGCAGCGCCCCCAGATCAGCGACGCTGCGAAAGGCAGCGCGGATCATCAGGGCCTGCCCTTCGTTGTACGTCTGGCTTTTGGGATGAAGCAATCCTGGTGCTGCCCGCAGCTGATCATCCAGTGTTTGGCGCTGCGGGTGTCTCGCATAATACTCTCGATACTCTCTTGAGTCCGGCCGCAGGCGCATACGGGCGAACATAGTGTCTCGTTCGTCGAACCGAGTCAAAATGTCACCTCCAAGGAAAACGAACAGCAGGCCTGATCACCACGGGGCCCGCCAATCGCAGTCCAGCTGTCTCGAAAACGTCAAAGAAACTAAGCATTTTGATTTTTGTAAGACAGATTACAGAATTCCATCTAGGGCCATGCTATCCTTAAATCAACAAGAGACGAGGAACCCCGGGGCCTCAGGATGGAGGTAGTTACAATGTCGATAGCGAGTAGCAAAATGTTGGTGGCAAATACCCTGGCAGAGAACTGACAGCTTTCTCTGGGGTTGTCTGCTGTGTTGATGCTGGCGGTAGTTCTGCTGCTCAGTGGAACGGTGGCAGCGAGCACACGGATCGATGTCCAATTGGATGAATGGACCTTGGGATTCGAAGAGCTGGAAGTAGCAGCGGGCCGGATGGAGTTTCGTGTGGTCAACCGCGGCAGAATGCCCCACAATTTCCGCCTCGATTGGAAGGATGCACGGGGCGAAGCCTATGCCGTTGAGACACCTCTGCTGCAGCCCGGCCAAGAGTACTCCCTTATCGTAACATTGGGATCTGGCACCTATGAAGCATGGTGCACGGTTCCCGGCCATGGGGGTTTGGGTATGGCCGGTGTGGTCATTGTAACCCCGTAATAGATCGTGTGTTGGTGCACGCTGATTGGAAAAGATTGCTGAGAGCAAAAAACAAAAGGAGCGAAACAACGATGAAACGGTATGCAAAGTTTGGATACACTGTAGTTCTTGTCCTGAGTCTATTGGTTGGATTGGCCGTGGTAGGAGCGGCGGCGGGTACGGAGATTCAGTTCACGGTTCAGCCTGGTGGTAACATGGGCATGCCGGCAGCCGCGCCGCTGCCTGTCCGCTTGGGATTCACCACCATTGATTTGGCAGACGGACGACCCAAACCCCACGTCGATTACCAGATTGAAGTCCAGAACGCTGCGGGCACAGTTCTTTTTGCTGCTGGCCCCCTGCACGAGCACGAAGGAGTCTTTGAAGCAGTACTAGGTCCGTGGCCGCCGGGAACGTATACGGTAAACGTAGTGTCCCAGCCCACCATGGATACACCGGAAGATCTGCACTTCCCAGTACTAGAAGAAACATTTACCTTTGAGATCATGCCCTTCGCATTGGATGGAACAGCTGCCCTGAGCATTTCCCGGCCGGGCAGTATTACAGCTGGCGAGTCCGTCACCCTGACATTCAATGTTACGGATGGTGAAGGAACTCCAATTATCCACACCGACAACCTCGTGACCATTGTTCGCGACGATGTAATCTTGTTCCAGGCTACCAATGTGCACATCCATGTACCACCGTTCGACGTAACCTATGTCTTCGCCGAACCCGGTGACTACGAAATCTGGTTTACCAGTGCGCCGACGCCCATGCGTGCTTCCGTCAACTTCCCCCTGCAGGGCATCAAGACACCGGTAACTGTCAATTAAATCTCGCAGGTATGCAGCCAGCGAGGTTTGCTGGAGCTTGGCCGCCTGCGAAGACACATCCATACCCCGTTTGTCAGGGCGGCTACGTCGAACTAGAGACCCGGGAAGTCCAACGCTTCCCGGGTTTTGCTTACATTGACAGCATAGGCCAGCAGACGCTTCTTGACAATGCCATCAAGTTTCATCTGACTCATGATGGCTGACACCGTTTCGCGGCTGGATCCCACCATGGCGGCGATATCGGAGTGGGTTAGCCGCAGCCGTACCGATTGCCAAGTGCCTTTTTGCTCGTCAGAGCGTTCGGCCAGCCGCAGAAGCAGGAACAACACGCGGGTTTTGACATCGGCCAGTGCGATCTGTTCGCTGATATCATAGGTATCTTTGAGGCGATCGGACAGAATGGTCAGCAGGCGCATGGCTAGGACCGGTTTTTGATCCATGAAACGCCGGAACTCCTCCTGCGCCATGATGCAGAGATAGGTATCGATCATGGCCTCGACGTAGGTTTCGCTGTCGGTTAGGGCAAAGCTGCTGGTTTGGCCAAAGATGTTGCCGTCGGTCAAAACGTCCGTGGTGAACTGTTTGCCGGCAGCATTCACGCGATAAAGGCGCACCTGGCCTTTTTTGAGCAAGAAGAGAGCGGGAATGGGATTCATGGGGGATACAATCAGGGTCCTCTTCTTTACCGGCCGCATCGTACTTATGGTGTCAATGAAGCGGATGTCCTCCATGGGAAGTTCCTTGAACAGGCTGATCTGTGACAGCAGTGTAAGCTTTTCATCCACAAACCATCACTCCTCTGGGCACGCCGAGCCCCGGGCCGGATGCCGGATAGGGACCGTGGACCGAAATAGTCTCTAAGTACATTGGTTCTTTTTCTCACAACGATGTCCTTCCCATCACGCAGACGGAGACGATAAAATGCCTACAATTATTGTGTATACAGTGCCAGGTTGCCCGCGCTGTGCGGGTGTGCTGACGTTTCTACAAAAGTCAGGTTTGGACTTTGAAGAACGCTGCCTATTGGCCAGCGCTGCCCATGTGGAAGCGCTGCAGCGAGGCATCGCGGAGGTAGTCACTCCGACTCTTTTTATGGCCGGCCAATGGTATGTTGGACGGCAAGCGGAAATGGCAGCAGGGGCGCTTACGCCCAAGCGTCGGTCCAGTTGAGTCTAGCAGACCCGTTGCATAGACGTGTTTCCACGCCCAACATTTACGGGCCTCCAAGCAGGCCTGTCTCACAGACGTATTTCAACGCCCAACACTTACGGGCCTCCAAGCAGGCCTGTCTCACAGACGTATTTCAACGCCCAACACTTACGGGCCTCCAAGCAGGCCTGTCTCACAGACGTATTTCAACG
>PWMW01000188.1 GCA_003559095.1 Clostridiales bacterium
ATTCTTAAACGCAGCGCCGGGCATCGAGGTCCCTGATGTTCTTCTACAAAAGATCGATCTACTCATCACAAACGAACTTGAGACCCAAGTCATAACAGGTCTCCCCGTCACCGATCAACGAAGTGCTCATCAGGCAACTGCCAGTTTAATCGAGCGTCATGTGCGCCAGGTTGTTATAACCATGGGCGAACAGGGTGCTATGTACTCGGACCGAGATGGGAGGCAGATCTTCCAGCCGGCATTTCGTGTCCAAGCCGTTGACACCACTTCGGCCGGCGATACATTCGTCGGGGCGCTGGCCGTAGCGGTTTGCTCTTCGATGGAGATGGAAGCCGCACTAGCTTTCGCTGCGATGGCAGCCGCATTGGCGGTAACAAAGACAGGAGCTCAGCCATCCATACCCACGCTCAGGGAGATTCAGGAGTTTGCCAAAGGCGTTTCCAACGCAATGAACTGATGCTGTGCCCCGATGGGCGCCGCAGAACACGAGTCTGTTATGCGGATATTGATGACGCAATGCATCTGTAGCGGTTCCGTTTGTCAGATGAGCCGACTTGGTTCGATGGTGCACGGTCACTGGGAGGTGATGATTGCGATCTGATGGCAGAAGCTTTGGTGGCAGGGTCAGCCGTTCTTCAGTTACGGATTTCTCCGGCCAGCCTTACGTGTAGCGCTCCGTTGCCATGTTTTTACTTGGAGAGCTCAAAGCGAGGTTAACAGTGCGGAATGAGATAGCAAGAACGACCAAACCCATGGTGCATGCGAAGACTGCTTAGGCTGACAAGGAGGATTACGGCATGATCAATGAAATGCTCCGTAGGGGCATGTTCTTCAGAGGCGTGGACGGACTTCAGGTTGAACTCATTGAGGCGCAGCAGGAAGGCAAGGATGTGAACGGCTTAAAGGAAGAAGCGGACAGGATACTACAAATGGGCGATGGCGTTGAAAAAATGATGGCCGCTAACACATTCTACGATAAGATCTCTGCGCTTCCGATACGTGAAGACTTTGATTACGTAGAGCCGTCGGACATTGAAGGTATAAGGAAAGCGCGCCCGGCTAACCGGGATTCTTACGGGGTCCCGCCCGAAGAGGATGGACTCTATGACAAAATATACGGAGCTTGGCTCGGACGTTGCGCTGGCTGCTTGCTGGGGAAGCCCGTTGAACGATGGACACGGAGCAAAATCGATGGGCTTGCCAAAGACACAAGCAATTACCCGATATCCGAGTATTTCTCATCAGATGTACCCAATGACATCAAGGAGAAATATGACATGAAGGATACTTGGGGCCCTGTGAAGATCTACGGATCGAATGTTGTTGGATGGATTAACACCGTTGACGCGATGCCGCCGGATGATGATACTAACTATACGATCTTGGGGCTCAAAGTGCTTGAAGAGGTAGGAAAGTCGTTTACCAGCATTGACGTTGCTGCGGAATGGATAAATAGTTTGCCTGCACTTCACCTGATGACCGCTGAGCGAGTGGGATACCGGAATATAATTAGTGGCATACTGCCTCCAGAATCTGGTTGGAGAAGAAACCCGTACAGGGAGTGGATTGGTGCCCAGATAAGGGCTGACATATTCGGTTATGTTGCGCCTGGTAATCCTGAAGAGGCTGCAGAATTAGCTTGGAGAGACGCTGTGCTTGCGCAGCACAAAAATGGTATCTATGGCGAAATGTTTGTGGCCGCGATGCTTGCGTTAGCGCATGTGACAAAAGACATTGGTCGCATCGTCGATGCCGGCTTGGACCAAATACCAGAGAACTCAAGGCTGGCCGAAGGTGTGAGGAAGGTAATTCTGTGGAAGAAAGACGGTTTGAGCTGGGAACAGGCTATCGATGCATTGCATGAAATCTATGACGAAACACAGATATACGATTGGTGTCTGACAACATCCAATGCCATGGTCGTAGCGCTAGCGCTGCTCTTCGGCGAGGGAGACTTTGAGAAGAGCATTGCCATATCTGTGCATGCCGGGTTTGACACTGACTGCAATGGCGCAACGGTGGGCTCGATCGTCGGTATGACACTGGGCGCCAAAGCGCTGCCGAAGAAATGGACTGCTCCGCTCAACGACACCGTTACTTCAGGCGTTGCAGGTTTCGCATCGAGTAGGATTTCTGATTTGGCGTCACGTACAGTTGAAGTGATAAGACGAGGCTGAGTAAACCCAGATTGACCGATGACATGCCTCGAGCCAGTCTTCCACGTTTAGTCGTTTTTTGATACACTTGGTTTGAATCACGAACGCCATTTCTGTTTTGGTGATTTAAGCAGTGTTTTCTCACGATGGTTGCTTTCGTTCAGCGCACAGTCCGTGGGCCCCTTCTCGCTGAGAATGGGCAATTAGGGGATGGGCACTCGCGCGATTTTGTCCACTAATGAGTGTGTTGACGAAGGAAGTGCTACAATGAACTCTGACAATCGCCCCCGCTAGGGGGCGATTGTCTTGAGCCGACTCGTGGAAAGGAAGTGATAAACATGGCTGCAAAGAATTACCTGCAGTGTCTCCGAGAGCCATCCGAAGCGGGAAAACCGTATACCCGCTGGTGGTGGTATGGAGCGGCAGTGGATAAGGATGAGATCCGGCGTGAGCTTCGTCACATGCAGCAAGCTGGTCTGGGTGGAGTCGAGCTGCAGGTGATGTATCCACTGCAGGCCGATGATCCGGACCGAGGCGTAACCAACCATCCCTTCTTTTCACCGGCTTTCTTTGACATGCTTCAGTGCGCCCTGGAAGAGTGTGAGCAGCTGGGTTTGGCCTTCGATATGACGCTGGGATCCAGTTGGCCCTACGGCGGTCCCGTGATCCCCTCCCACATGGCTCCCGAGGTCCTGCTGCCGTACCAATGGGATATCCAGGGCCCCACCATGTATTCTCAAGACTTCACGGGCCTCTGGGCTGGCGACGTAGTTCAAGCGTCCTTGGTGCGGATGAACGGCGCCGAAATGGAAGCCGAAACACTACGCGATATTACGCATCATTTGGAGGAGACGTGGATCTACTCTTGGCCGTACGGCCATCGCCTGCAAGATCTTGCCGTCCCCGAGGGGATTTGGAAACTAACCATCATGGTTAGTGCCCAATATCGACAGCGAGTCGGTGCCCCAGCGCGAGGGATGGACGGACACGCCATGGACCACTGCCGCCGGGATGTAACCGACTTCTACCTTGAGAATACGGGTGCGCCTTTGGTACAGCGTTTTGGCAAAGGCCGCTTCCGCTCTTTCTTCTGCGATTCCATCGAATTGGGAGGCAACAACTGGACGGCTCCGATGTTCGAGGAGTTCCAAAAAAGGCGGGGTTACGACCTCAAAGACTATCTACCAGCCCTGTGGAGTTCTATGGGGGCGGTGACGCCGCATATCCGCTACGACTATTATCGCACGATGTCTGAACTGACCATTGAAAACTTCTTCCTCCCCCTTACGGAGTGGAGTCACAAACAGGGAAGTCTGTCTCGCATTCAAGCTCATGGAACGTGGGCTGATATCTTGAA
>PWMW01000165.1 GCA_003559095.1 Clostridiales bacterium
ACAGACGTGTTTCCACGCCCAACACTTCCGGGCCTCCTCGGAGAAACGCCTAATAAACGGCGTTTCGCGCTCGGTTGTAAACCACGCATTGCGCTCTATGTGACAGGGCTGCTGGGAACGTGTTGATAAAGTACCCTGGCGATCTCTTAACAAGAGAGGCGAAATCGCTTTAGCTGCGATTTCACCGAGGCCTTCGGCCTGTGTTCGCTCGGATTTCCGGGAAAATCAACACGTTCCTAGCCGTTGCAGCGTTGTCTGCAGGCGCTGAATCACGGCTGGATTTCCCTGGAGATGGGGTTGTGCCAGGAAAAAGGCGCCTGCAACGGCCGGCAGCAACGGCGGCCCGACTCGGCATTGCGGAGCCTGCTGCAAAATCCTCTCGGTCAGAGGCCGAACTAAGAGTTCACCGCTGCGGAAACTGCCGCCCAGATACGCGGCCCTACAGGGCGACTGCAAAAGATCCAACTGCCGCAGGACGGCCACCACCAGCGCTGCTAAGTGCTGGCCAGCCTCAAAAAAGATCGTCTGGGCATAGGCATGCCCGCCCAAGGCCAACTGCTCGAGGCGCGGTGTTAAGCTGGCCGTGCGGCCCCGGTCCAACGGCTGTTTGTAGACAAAGGGAATCAAGTCATCCACATGTGTCAGCTGGTAACAGTCCAAAACAGCTTGGCGCAGCTCTGGGTCCGGTGGCTGGCGGCCATCTTCGCTCTGCAGGACGCGGGCGATGGCGGCCACTGCCATGGCAAAGGCACTGCCTTCATCACCGAGAATATAGCCGTAACCTCCGGCGCGGGCGGTGCGGCCTGGAACTGCCTGACCCATGGCCACAGAGCCGGTCCCAGAAACCACCGCCGCCCCAGGACTGCCGGCTAAGGCACCCAGCATTGCCACGTGTCCATCGTGAGTTACCATAACCCTGCCCAAGGAATGAAGCATAGTTTCCAGCTGCCGCTGCTCGGCCCGGCGGCCGGCCCCGGAGACTCCAGCAACGGTGATAGTCACATCCGCCCAGGAGCGGGAGCAGGCTGCCAGTGCCGCCTCGCCGGCCTGCCGAATGCTGACTGCAGCTCTCTCCGGGTCCACTGCGAAATTGCAGGGTCCACCGCGTCCCGCGGCCAGCGCGGTTCCATCATTGGTGAACACCACCGCCTTGGCTGCAGTGCCACCCCCGTCCAACGCCAATATGCACATACCCAATCTCCATTCCGCTGCAAGATACCGGAACACTACCGGCGTCGAGTCCATGGGGCAGCACCTGGAAACCTCCGGGCTGCACCCTTCCTCTCAATGTTTGCGATCTGCCACAGCCTGGCGCGTTTTGTCAATACAGGCAGTGGAATAATCGTACTGAGCCAAGGCGGTGCCGATGAAGAGGGCATCCACCGTGCTCAATGCCGCCAAACGCGACGCCAGGGCGCCGCTGCGAAAAATGGTTTCCTCCGAAGAGGTCAAAAGAAGCAGATCAGCGAATCGGCTCACCTTGGATTGCGGAAAGTTGGTAATGGCAATGGTGTAGGCGCCGGCTTCCTTGGCCGTCCGCAGCGACTCCACGATCTCCCACGTCTCTCCGGAATATGACACAGCCACCGCTACGTCGACGTCGCTGAGCAGGGCCGCCATGGTTGTCTGGACATGGGAATCAGCCATAGCCAGGCAGTTGAGGCCAATACGCATAAATTTTTGCTGGGCATCCTGGGCCACAAGGCCAGATGCACCCAAACCGTAAAAATGAATCTGTCTCGCCGCACTGAATTTTTGCACAGCAGTCTGCAGATCCTCAGCATTCAAAGTACGAATGGTATCGTGCAGTGCTTGGATGTTGGTAGTAAATACTTTATCGCGGATCTCAGCCATGGAATCCCCCGGCTCCACAGCTCCATAGATGGTTTCTTGTTTGGTGGCCACATTCTGGGCCAAGCGAATCTTCAACTCCTGAAAGCCCTTGTAGCCAATGCGTTTGCAGAATTTGACCACCGTGGCATCGCTGACCTGTGCCCGCTTTGCCAATTCGGTTATGGACAAATGCACTGTCTCTTCTGGTCGTTTGAGGATTTCCGTAGCCACCCGCTGTTCGGCGGGACGAAGACTGGGGTACATACTGCGCAGATGCAGCAAACAGTCATTGACACCCATGGATTCACGCTCCTCACGAAACATATCAGCTGTAGTGCAAATAGCCTTGGCGTTCTTGCAGGAATGTTCGGGCATCCTCTTCCCAACGTGCCAACAATGGGGTAACGTCCCGCTGATCATGGATATACTGTCTTACGGTGGTAGTTCCTGCCAATAGATCAAAGAAATATTTCCGGGACGGCGGTGGTTCCACGAACGCGAACTGGGAAAACAGCTGCGCCATGGTCTGCAGCAGCAGCAGCCCGGTACGCACAGGCCGCACATCGTGCATCCGGATCACGTGAATCTGGATACCACTGCACCACTGGCCGTGGTATTTGCCGGCCGTTGGCGTAAAGCTGGTCGCTCGGAACCATACCCCTGGCAGATCCAGTGTATTCATGTGCTCGGCTAGTTGACGCCCGTTCAACCACGGAGCACCAAGCATTTGGAAGGGAAGAGTGGTACCGCGGCCTTCCGAAACATTGGTACCCTCCACGAGACAGGTGCCAGGATACAGCAGGGCCGCCTCGTAGCTGGGAAGATTGGGCGAAGGCGGCACCCAAGGCAGACCGGTATCGGGAAACAACATGCTGCGGGTCCATCCCTGCATGGGGATAACATGAACCGGAGCCGTCAACTGTTCGCGACGGCAAAAAAACACAGCCAACTCCCCTACTGTCAGGCCATGACGAATCGGTATGGGGTAGCCCACGAAGGACTGCAGATTACTGTCGAGAAGGTTCCCTTCCACCTGTTCACCGCCTAAGGGATTCGGGCGATCCAAGATGTAAACAGGCAGTTGCTGCGCAGCCGCAGCCTGCAGCACATACAGCAACGTGTATATGTAGGTATAAAAGCGGCTGCCCGCGTCTTGGATATCAAAGACCAAGGCATCCAAGCCCTGCAGCATGGCGGCCGTGGGTCGTTTGGTGTCGCCGTAAAGACTGTGCACTATGACACCGGTGACGGGATCATGGGATCCACTGACCTTTTCACCAGCCTGCGCATCACCCCGCACACCGTGTTCGGGACCGAAAAGAGCCGCCAACCGACCCGTACGATGCAGAAGGTCAATGGTGGTTCCGGATGTAAGACTGACTCCACTGTGATTGGTGACTAGTCCCAAGCGCTGCTCTGGGATCCGTCCAGGATCCGCAGCTAAGCGCTGGGCACCGACGCGCACCATGTAGCTCCCTCCCCATTTCAGTCCTGTTTCAGTTCGGCGATGGCAGCACTGACCAACCCCTGATGACGTTGGAGCACGGCCGCAGCCCGGTCATAATTGCATGCCGCCTCTTTCATAACAATGGCTTCCTTGATTCGCCACTGAGCAGCTGCCAAGAGTTGAGCGGCCTCGGCCACGGTGACGCCCGTGGCGTCGGCCACAATCCGCTCC
>PWMW01000112.1 GCA_003559095.1 Clostridiales bacterium
CGCCATGGGCGCCGGGTTCTTTGGTGCGGTCGAGCACGGCGATGCGCTTAACGGTCTTGGGCAATACGTTGAAAAAGTATTTTTCGCTGAATGGTCTGTAGAGATGTACGCTGATGAGGCCAACCTTTTCGCCGTTAGCCATTTTGTAATCAATGGTTTCCTTGATGGTTTCGGTGATGGAGCCCATAGCCACGATGACGTGTTCGGCATCGGGCGCACCATAGTATGTAAATGGGTGATATTCGCGTCCGCAGATCGCTGAGATCTGTTGCATATAGTCTTCAACCAAGTCGGGCAATGCCAGGTAGAATGGGTTGGCTGCTTCTCGTGACTGGAAGTAGATGTCGGGGTTTTGCGCGGTACCTCTTGTAACCGGGTTTTCGGGGTTAAGCGCTCGGTTTCTGAATTCGCGCAAAGCATTCATGTCTAAAATCTTAGCAAGGTCTTCCTGCTGGCATTCTTCTACTTTCTGTACTTCGTGTGAAGTCCTGAAACCGTCGAAGAAGTGCAGGAATGGGATCCTTGACTTAATGGCGGCGAGGTGTGCAATGGGAGCGATGTCCATGATTTCCTGGACGCTTCCGGTGGCGAGCATGGCGAAACCAGTGTGGCGCGTACTCATCACATCGGAGTGGTCGCCAAATATTGAGAGGGCTTGGGCAGCAAGGCTTCGGGCCGAGACGTGCAATACGCCGGGCAAGAGCTCGCCCGACATTTTGTACATGTTGGGAATCATCAGCAACAGGCCTTGTGAGGCCGTGTAGGTGCTCACAAGCGAGCCTGCCTGCAGTGCGCCGTGCATGGCACCGGCAGCACCGGCTTCCGACTGCATTTCAACAAGCTTCACATCTTCACCAAAGATGTTTTTCCTGCCATAAGCAGCCCATTCATCCACATTTTCGGCCATGTTTGACGATGGTGTAATCGGGTAAATGGCAGCCACTTCGCTGAACATGTAAGCTACATGTGATGCTGCGTGGTTGCCGTCGCAAGTAATGAACTTTTTCTTTTTTGTCATATTGATTAGTATTTAAAACTTAAAATAACTTATTTTAAGGCAGTTAGCTTAATAACTCGGAATGCAAAATTAAGAAATAATATTCATGATTTAAAACAATGAATACTATTTATAACGATTCAATATAAGGGCCAACGGGAGAGTTGTTAATCAAAAAACATCCACGAAACACCAAACTTAAACATACCTTCGGGCAGCGGGTAAAACGGGATGGCATAATACTGCGGCATGTCAAACGCAAGGCCTAACACGTTCTGAAGCTTCACAAACAGCCTGGCACGGCTGATTTTTGCATTCACAAAGAAATCCATCAAAAAAACATGATCGGTCTCGTACTCATCCTGAATGTAAAACTGCATGGCAACGGGCATGTAGGCCATTGGCCGGTAGGGTGCATTGTAGCGGAGGTCTATGCCTGCATGGGCGTGCAAAGCATCATCAAAAAGAATAAAATCAGCATAAATGGAGTGATAGCTTAGCAGCTGGGGGAACCGGTCGAAAGCTTGCTCACCTGTATGCTGATAAACCAGCTGGTGATGCGATCGAAAGAAGCCCGCATCAAGGTTTGCAGAAAGCGATGCAGTCAGTACCGGGAAACCATCTTCGCGTTGCTCCGGGAAAGCATCGGCATTCATGAAAACAGCCCGGTGGAGGTAATAGTAGTTTCCTTCAAGACTAAAGATGGGCGTGCGAATACGAGCGCCAAGCTTTAGCGTATTTGTTTTGCGGAAGTCGTTGCTCCAGCTCACATAGTTGCCCTTGAAATTGTTATAAAACCAGGGTGCTTCCTGATGGGCATAGGCACCGAGAAAAGTTAAGCGGTATGGTCGGTCTTCACCACCAATGGAGAGTGTGCCATCCAAACCAAAGTCTTGGTCGTTGTATCCACCGGAAATGTATGAGCCACGCGCATTAAATGACAGGCTGCGTGAAGGGTCAGTATTCACCCTTCCCAGATAGGATAACTGAGAATACCGGCTTCTTTCAAAATTATATTCTTCATCGTCATCACTTTTTACAGACAGAACATCATACAGCGGTTGTCTTACATTAATTAATGAATGTTCAACCGACAGATCAAAATGCAATGGAAACACATCTTGCCGGCCATTGACACGGTGACTTGACCACGTTAGCCTGTTCGAAACCACATGAACCAGGGTTGAGTCAAAAGTAAAATCAGGATTAAAGGCTTCATTTTCATAGAAAACCGTTGTAGGAGCAGCTTTTTCATCAAAAATAAACGCCCTGCGCTGATAGGAAAACTCGTGAAAAAACGTGCCGAGACTTATCGAACGCCCATCCTTTATGGTGTCCTTATCGAACGAGAAGCCTGCCCGAAAATACTGTTTGAAACGAAATCCCACATCGCGATAACGTGATTCGGCAGCATAGAGGAACACGCTGTCTCTTACTTCGTCTTCTTCAAAGTTAAGATGGTTTTTTAACCCGCCGCTTTCTCTGTTTTTCAGGCGATTAAGAACAAAAGCTCCCACAACACCGTAGCGTTCGCCGACTTCGGCATCCACCTTCAGCTCGATGGCAGCATTGCGCGCAGCCATTCGGCTGAATGCACCCGGTGAATTCACTGTTTGATATTTTACACCTGCATAAACGTTTTCATGCAAACGTTGGTTATGCATGGCATGAAACAGTTGTTCGCGCTCCGAGCCGGTAACGTAAAAGAGTTCAGAATAAACATGCTCCGGCCGGTAATACTTCTGACCATCCAAGGTCAATAAATACCCGGGGTGTAACGGGTTTGAAAACAATGAAAAACCAGGCTGCATATCCGGCTCAAAATTCAACAGCCTGGCCACATGACCAATATTTCCCTTGCTGGCCCAAAACAAGGACTCACTGTCGTAAAGATCATAACGCTGAAAGCCAGTGATGGTTGTATCTACCTTGTTTTTAACGTAAAAGGGGTTTATAAGCTTTTCAACGGTAAACCAAGGCACGTTGGCTTGCATGCCTTTATGGTCATTGTTGTGCGCTTGAAGGTTTAAGTGATTGAACGACAGAAACCCTATCAAAAGAAAACCGGTTAAAATACGAAGCATCTCTGCTGATAATTTCACAAATCTAAATTTCTGTGTAAAGGTAAAAGATTTACCGCATTATTTACGAGCTTACTTGTCTTAATTATAATCATGGAGACAAGTGGCCGGCCGTATTAACAGGTGATTCTGGAAATACAGTGTAATGGAGTTGCCGACTTAGTATCGCTCACAGCATTCAAAGAGTTGCTCCACCTTCTGCTTGTTATGCGAAAAACTGCACAAAACTTCACGTTTGTGTTCATAATACTTGCCGCTGAAGCCCTTCAATGATGCTTCGAAAGCACAAAACAATGGCGTGGCGGCACCTTCTTCGGCCGACTCCCAGCCACCGTAACCAAGGTTGGTGCTAAGCTTCGAACGGACATCACCCGGGTGTGCAGCCAACACTGAAACACCATGGTCTTTTAATCGCTCCGCAAATGCAA
>PWMW01000017.1 GCA_003559095.1 Clostridiales bacterium
CAGTGAGGTAGTCATTGCTCAGTTTCCTCCTTTGGGCGGGCGGATTATCCTTCGTGGCGGTGCACCGACCAACCGAGATAGTTGCCGAAGGCCTCTGCGAGCATACGGGCTGTCTGCGACAGCGATATGGCAACGTGGTGTTCGAAGCCTTCCCGGCAGATGTGCTGCATCAGACCGTTGAGGTCGGCAATATCTGCTACACCCCAGGAACCGAAGGTATCTAAGGCATCGTCTGTCATGGTGCCTTCGGCTACATAGGCACAGATTCGGCCTGTGGTATCATCGGTGGAGACGCGGGCAAAGGTGACGGGACCGCTCCTAATGTTACCGGCAATGGCACCGTAGGTCTTGTCGTTCCCTAGTGTAGAACCTAAGATATTGGCGTAGCTGATGGCGGCGCTCTCGTAAAACGCCTTGGCGTAGTTGCCGCAGTGGAACAAAACCACCTTGTTGGGGTCGTCGGCATAGTTGTTATTCCAGTCCACCAGGGCGCTTGGCCGGCCCGAGGCGGCCTGCAGAGCCAGCATGCTGAGGGCTGCGGCGGCGTCGGCTTCGCAGGCAGCGGGCAGACCCGCTTGCGAGAGCATACTCATCATCACACAGGGGTTGACGCCGAAGGTTTCTTGGAGGGACGACCAACACTGGATAGCAATGGCGTCATATTCATTGTCCTTGACCCATTGTTCTGTGACCAAGAGCAGTTTGGCCAACTTGACCATGGCCTCAGCGGGAATGCGAGACGCGTCCATGTAGGTGGCGATCCGTTCCCGAGCTTCCGCGACAGCGCTGTCAGAATCTCCATAGTTCGCAATGCTGTTGATCACATCGATCAAACCAATGGACTCCACAGAGATGCCCTGGCGCTCCAGGATCTTTTCACTGAACCGCACGGTGTTGAAGTCATTGGGGCGGGGTCCAATGATGCCCAAGCGGGCCTGCCGCAGCCGGCTGACGACGCGGCAGACACCGGCGAAGTGCAGGAGGTCCGCTTTGAAAGCGTCGCCGGCCGGATCCATGGTGTGCTGGCTGGTCAGGGAGAAGGGAATGCCGTACTGCTTGAGACTGTTGCAAACAGAAATCTTGCCGCAAAAGCTGTCCCGACGGTGGGCATAGTCCAGCGCTCCTAACTGGTCGGGAAAGGCGTGGACCAGGACCGGAACATCGAGGCCGCTGTGGCGGATGACATCGGCCACAGCCTTTTCGTCGCCGAAGTTAGGCAGGGAGACAATGATGCCCAGGATGTCCTCTTTGTGTTCCTTGAACAGCTGCGCACAGACCTTGGCGTCCTCCCGGCTTTGGACACTGCCGGATACACCCTGGTCTTCCCGCAGGGTGATAGCCTCCAGTCCAAGACTACCCATCACGGCCAGCAGCTCCTGACGCCCACTGCGGGCCAGTTCATCAGCGAAGAACCCTCGGTTGCCAACGATCACACCGAACTTACCGCGCACTGCAATTCCTCCTTTTTTCCTCGCTCCTCGTGGAGAACGGTTTCAAAGACCATGCCTGGTTTACCGCCCCGTTCGCAATACCCACTGCGAGCGCTGCAGCATGTCCATGCAGAAAGCTTGCCTGGAATCGAGGTGTTTTGTTTTATGTTCATTTTGTCAAACAACGCTGAACAGCTTCCGACCACTGGGCAAGCAGAAGCTTTCGTGTCTCCACGTCCATGCTGGGTGCATACACCCGGGCCGGTATCCGCAGTTTGCTAAGGGCTTCCAAGTCCGGCCAGATCCCCAGCGTGAGGCCTGCCATATAGGCAGTTCCCATAGCCGAGACCTCCTTAACCGACGATGTCATCACCTGCGCAGCCAAAAGATCCGCTTGAAACTGCATCAAGAACCCATTGGCCGAGGCGCCGCCATCAGCCCACAGCTGCTGCAGGGCTGGCATACCGTGCGCTTGGGCATGCTGCACCACATCCGTCACCTGCAAAGCCGTGGATTCCAGGGCAGCACGGATGATATGTTCCTTGGTGGTACCCCGTGTAAGACCTGTGAGGAGGCCCTTGGCCTCCATATCCCAATGGGGAGCGCCCAAACCGGCAAAGGCTGGAACTAAGTATACACCACCGTTGTCCGGGAGGCTGGCAGCAATGTGGTCGCTGGCGGCTGCATCATCCAGGAGGCCGAGACCATCCCGCAGCCACTGCATGGTGGCACCCGTAACATTGATGGTTCCTTCCACGGCATAGGCCACATCCTGTCCCATGGCCCAGGCTACGGTAGCCAGCATACCCGTGGGCGGTGTTGGACGCTGGCTGCCGTGGAACATCATCACCGAGGTCCCGGTACCGTAGGTGGCCTTGGCCATGCCGGCTCCGAAGCAGCAATGGCCAAACAACGCAGCCTGTGAATCACCCATCATGGCAGCGATGGGGATGTCGGCGGGCAGAGTGCCCAGGGCAGCGGTGCGGCCAAAGACATGGCCTGTGGGTTCGACTTTGGGCAGCGCCGAGCGCGGGACCTTGAAGATGCTGAGAAGTTCACTGTCCCAATCCAAGGTGTCAATGTTGAAAAGCAGCGTCCGCGCAGCGTTGGACACATCCGTGGCGAAACAGCGCCCTGCGGTCAACTTCCAAAGCAGCCAGCTGTCCATGGTGCCAAAGCACAGCTGATCGCGCTGGGCTAAGGCGTCTACCCGTTCATCGTTGGTCAGCAGCCACTGGAACTTGCTTCCAGAGAAATACGGATCAATGGTCAGTCCAGTCTTGGAACGCACGACCTCTTCGAAGCCTTGATTCCGCATGTCTTGGCAGGCCTTGACGGTGCGGCGGCACTGCCAGACAATGGCCCGGTGAATAGCTTCACCCGTACTGCGGTCCCAAGCTACCGCCGTCTCCCGCTGGTTGGTGATGCCAACTCCTCGGATATGCTGGGGGTTAACCTGAGACGTTACGGCCTGCAGCAGACGTTGGACTCCCTGCCAGATCCCCTCGGGATCGTGTTCCACCCATCCGGGGTTCGGATAGTACTGCTGGACCTCTGCAGAGGCCGATGTTACCACACGGGCCTGGTCATCCACGACCAAAACTTTGGTACCTGTTGTGCCTTGGTCGATGACCAAAAGCAGGTCATGTCCCATACGGCCCAACCTCCTTTGCACATGCCGTGCTGTTAATTTGTGTTCTATATTGTTCTTTTATGAGTTCTTCGTTGGCTGTAGAATTCCTGCCGTCCGCGGCAAAAGCTTGATCCGTCGCTTGAGCTAACGGGGTGAGGTCAGCAGCACCCAACGCCCAGCAAAAAAGGCAGGCGCTCTCTGGCGAGCGTCTGCCTCTTTTGCTGTCAATGAGCTGCACCAGAGTATGTTTGGCCTCAGCCGGAGTATAGGCCGCACTAGACTTCAATCAGTTCCACACCATCCTGCTCCAAAGCTGTTCGGAAACCATCATGGATGGGAGCGTTCATAATCAGTGTGTCCAGCATATCCAGTCCGCCCACACGGACCACCCCGATCTTTCCAGTTTTGGAGTTGTCGGCCACACCTACAATGTGGGCGG
>PWMW01000308.1 GCA_003559095.1 Clostridiales bacterium
ATCGTGGATGCTGGCCACCGCAAAAATTACGACTTGGCCATCACACTGCCCGTTCCTGATCTGCGTTCCCTGCCAGAACGCACCATTTGGCCTGATATCTACCGTACACTCTATGATTTCATTCAACAGCACCGCACGACACTGGTGTTTGTGAACAATCGGCGGTTGGCGGAGCGGATTACTGCGAACCTAAATAAGCTGGCCGCTAGAGAAATTGCCCGTACCCATCACGGGAGTATTTCCAAGGAAATGCGGTTGGTCAGCGAGGAGCAGCTGAAATCTGGTGCCATCCCCTGCATTGTGGCTACCAGTTCCCTCGAATTAGGCATCGATGTGGGGTATATCGATCTGGTCGTCCAGATAGAGTCCCCTAAGGACGTGGCGCGCGGCATGCAACGGGTAGGGCGGGCCGGCCATGTGCTGACACTGCCCAGCAAGGGCCGCTTGGTTCCAAAGACGCGGATGGATCTGTTGGAAAGTGCCGTGATGCTGCAGCAGATGCAGTCCGGGCGGGTGGATGCTATTCGGGCGCCCCGCAACTGCCTGGACATTCTCGCACAGCAGTTGGTGGCGATGACCACAGAGCAGGATTGGACGCCGCAGCAGATGTTCGCGGTGGTTCGCCGTTCGTATACCATGGCAGAACTGACCTGGGAGGATTTTCTCAGCACTCTGGCCATGGTGGCCGGCGTCTACGAAACAGAGCAGTATGTTCAACTGCGGCCTCGTCTGCACTGGGATCGGACGCGCGATGTGGTGTCAGCGGATCCATATGGTGTGCGGTTGGTCTACACCAACGGAGGCACTATTCCCCAGCGGGGTTATTTCGGTGTTTACTTGGCGGACTCCAAGATCCGTTTGGGAGAGCTGGATGAAGAGTTTGTCTATGAGCGACGCTTGGGTGAGCGCTTTGTGTTGGGCACATCCACGTGGCGCATTGAGGAGATTCGGCAGGATCGAGTGGTGGTGTCGCGGGCTCGGTCCCAAGAACCCAATATTCCTTTCTGGAAGGGTCAGAGCATCGGCCGCTCCTACCATTTTGGCTCGCATTTTGGAGCCTTCCTGAGAGAGGCTGAGGAGCATGTGGATACACCGGACTTTGGGGACTGGCTGCGATCGGTGTTAGAGGTCACGGATGCAGCTGTGATCAAAAATTTGGAGACGTTCATCAAGCAGCAAAAGCATGCCGTTGGCCGCCTGCCGTCCGATCGATGCCTGGTCCTGGAAGAGTTCTTGGATGTGGGGGGACAGTGGCATATGCTGCTGCATTCGCCTTATGGCACCAGGGTGCACACCCTCTTAGGCTTACTTCTCCAGAAATGTATCCGGGAACAGCAGCAGGTGCAGATCGAAGTCCTGCCCACAGATAACGGGATCCTGTTTCACGCTCCTGGAAGCAGGCAGGCGCCACAGCTGCCGTGGGCTGAGCTGCCCGTGCATGGCTTAGAAGCGCAGGCAGCCGAGCTGCTGTCCGGTTCAAGTTTGTTCGGCATCACGTTCCGTCACTGCGCCCAACGGTCATTGGTGCTTTCCCTGACGGGCTATGGTCAAAAACGGACTCCGCTGTGGCTTTCCCGCCTGAAAGCTTCGGACCTGCTGCAGGTGGTGTCAGCTGTGGCGGACTTTCCTCTGGTGAAGGAAGCGTACCGCGAAATCCTCAATGATTATTTCGACCTGGACCGGCTGCAGGAGCTGATTCAACGCCTGCACAGCGGAGATCTCACTGTCCATCGCGTGCGGCGGGAAACGCCATCGCCGTTCGCCCAAGAGCATTTGTTTGCCTTTGAGGGCATGCAGATGTATACCGAAGAGGCACCCCGAGGCCAAAGTACTAGCACGCTTTTGGGGGTAAAGGCCGGAACGCTGCGGGACCTGGTGAGCCAAGGGGGATTTCGGCAGCAGTTGCGCCCGGAGGTCATCGCCCGGGTGGAGGCGCGAGCGCAAGGGCTGGACGGTCTGCGGCGGCAGCCTTCGCTGGAGCGGGCCCAATATTGGCTGGAGCGCATGGGTGATGTGCAGTTTCGCGAAGTAGATTGTCAGCTGCAGCCATTGCTGGCGGAGTTAGAGTCGCAGGGGTTCGCGGAAGCTAGGGAGTTGGCCGGGAACCCGTCCTGGATCGCTGCCCTTCATCGAGAGCGCTACCAGCAGGGGGACGTTGCGTGGATTCTTACCAATTACAGTCGGACCCGGGGTCCGTTCACCAGCCAAACATTGGTGAAACGTTACGGATTGGAGCAGGATGCTGTGGAGGCCCACCTGCAGACATTGGCAGCACAGGGGCAGCTGGAGCGCGGACGGTTCCAACCGGAATCGGATGAGGAGCATTGGCTGGCATCGGTGCTGCTGCGGGACATTCATCAGCAGAGTCTGCGGCAGCAGCGCCGAGAGCTGGACGCGGCGACACCGGCCGCCTATGCACAGTTCCTGCGGCGCTGGCAGCACTGCGGCCAGCCGCTGACAGATGTGGAAGGATTGCAGGCCGTCTTGGAACAGCTGGCCTACCTGTGGCTGCCGGCCCAGGACTGGGACGCCAGCGTGCTGCCGCAGCGTGTTCAGTCCTACAGTGGCCAGCTTTTAGATCAGCTGTTGGCCAGTGGTTTGGTGGTCTGGCGTTCGCGGCAGAGCGGATCGCAGTTCCTGGTGCGTTTCGAACCCGTTTTGACCGCAGCACCGAGCCAAGAACTGCCGGATTGGGTGCCCGACAGTGAAGCTGTGGAAGACTTCGCATCTGCCGCTTTGTCCCGGGGAGCCCAAGATGTCCTGCATGTGCTGCAGGAACGGGGAGCTCTGGGGTTGGTGCAGATCAGTCGCGTGTTGGATCAAAGTTTGACCAACACTTGGCCAGCCCTGGAAGAACTGCTGATCTGGGGCCGGATCACCAACGATTCCTTCGGCCCGATGCGGCTCCTCTGCGGTTTGACAGGCCGCCAACGGCGGGATCCGCGATTTTTTGCTCAACCCAAAGTCCTGGCACAGCTGGGCCGTTTTAGCGTGCTGCCTACACAAGTGAGCCACACCAACGGCCGCTGGGTCCAGCGTCTGCTGCGGCGCTGGGGCGTGGTGTCCCGGGAGATGGCCGCAGCGGAGGGCTTAGCGTGGGGTGAGGTGTTCCCCGTGCTGGATTATCTGGAGAACATTGGGGAGATCCGCCGAGGGTATCTGGTGGATGGACTCAGTGGGGTCCAGTTCGCCGGGGATGCAGCGCTCCAATCCCTGACAACGGATGTGGAAGGCAGAGAAGCTGCGTACTGGGTTTTGGCCAAGGACGACCCTGCTAATACCGGCAGGGTATTCGCAGAAGGCTCCCATCTCGGCAGCCTTACCGCGTATTGCGAGGGTAGGGCGGTTATCGGTGCCACGCGCCGCAAGCTTCTGGTACCGCAGGATGTGGAAGCGGCGGTGGTGCACGAGGCGCTGCCGTATCTGCTCAGCGCACTGTATCCGTATTACGGCGACAGCAAGCTTCAGTTCACTCACGTTAACGACGTTCTCATCACTGAAAGCTCTTTGGCAGAGCCACTGCGAGCCTTGGGCTTTGAACCGGGCTACCAAGAGCTGACCTTGTGGCCATCGCAAAGGCCGGTGTTGTGAGCATGGTCTGCCGCCTTCGTTCTCGGTATCTGGGGCAGTCACTGCCTCGCCACCGGACGGGTTGGCGGGGCGCTGTCTCCTGCCCAGCGCGTCGCGACGGGTGAGTGCGGCCAGAGGGGGCCATGAAAAACCCAGCGAACGGGGTTATGCGGTTCCTATGCTGCTGGCCAATGTGACGCTGCAGTGAGCCCATGGGACTCAGGTTCACCATGTGAACAACAAAAGCAAAGGCCCTGCCGATGCACGGATGTGCAGGCGGGGCCTTTGTGGATGCTGGGTTATTCGGTCAGTTCAGCCAGAAGAGTCTGGGCGGATTCCTTGATGTCCGGGTAGTCGTGAATGTAGTCTGTATCCAGAAGGTACTCCAGGTTTTGGATGGCCTGGCGAGGATTGTTGTTGTACACGTGAATGTCAGCCAAGTTGTAGCGGAACTCTGGGTCGCGGGGCGAGAGCTCCACGGCTGTCTGGGCGTTTTCCAGGGAGCGCCGCCGACTGCCGATACTGATGGGCCAGCCGGGAGCTTCTTTGTACAGCAGACTGAGGACGTAGTAGGCCGAGGCATAGTCGGGATCGATCTCCAAGGCACGCTCCAGCGCAGCTCGCATGGGACTGACCATGGCTAGGCTGTTGAGCACTCCCCGGGTCTGGCCGACACGCCCCATCAGGGAAGCCTGCCAGTAATGGGCGTCCGGTGAATCTGGAACGAGCTCGACCGCCTGCTCAGCGTACTCCAGTCCCCTTTCGTAGGTCTCGAGAATGCTGTCTTCCATTCGATCACCCAGGTAAAGATGGGCTTTGGCTAAGCGCCAGAGGGCGTGGCCGTCTTCGGGATAGGTCTGCAGATGCTCCTGCAGCAAGGCCATTCCTTCTTCGATGTTTTCCACAAGCTCTGTTTCTACCAAGGCATCAGCTGTTTGCAGCGGCGAAGCGGCTGCTGGGGCCAAGACGATGGAGACGAAGAACACCGCCAGCAGCAGCAGTGATGGCGTGCGCCACATCAATGTACATCACTCCCTATTGTGATAGTATAACGGTGACCTTCGGCCCATCAGGGGTCAGTTCCTTCCTCACAGAGAAGGTTGGCGTGTGCGGAGTGGTCCCGCAGTGGCCTGCGCAAGGCGCAGCGCAGGATTGGTGCACCTTGCTTGTCTGACTGCCGGTTCGTTTGCTTCTGGGGAAAGGGCAGACCTGCGTTGATATGGCTGCCTTGTCAGCTGCTGCTACTAACGAACAGACCCCGGTGCCATTATGTGCTCAGGGGTCTGTTCGGTTACTGACGGTTGGTCATGGCTGTTCCGCCAAGGAGACAGCAGCGGACTGGGCTCGAGGGGCCTTCTGAGGAAGCTTCACGAAACAGGCAATGACCACAAGCAATGTCAAGGCCTCGGCAAAGAGCGGCGTGACCCAAATACCCGCAGCGCCCCACAGGGCAGGAAATGCCAGGAGTCCCAGAGCTGGCAGAATCAGGCCGCGGCAGGCGGCAATGATCAAGGAACGACCCGCCTGCTCCAAGGCCGTGAAGTACATGGAACCCAGCATAGCCAGGGGCATGAACAGCATGGACCAACGAACGAAGTTGGCCACTTCGATGGTCAGCGCTACAGCTTCGGGCTCACCGGGAAGGAAGAGGCTCGCTAACTGGGGAGTGCGCCATGCCATGAGAAGGAACACTGCCACACCCACCAATGAGGAGGCGATACCAACGCGCCAGAGTGTTCCGCGCACCCTCTCGTGCAGACCTGCGCCGTGGTTGTAGCTGAAAATGGGCTGGGTGCCGCTGCTAATTCCAGTAATGATGAAAATTCCCAGCATGAGCAGATACTGGACCAGCGAAAAGGCAGCCACACCCAGGGCACCCACGTGCAGCAAAATGGCCCGATTGAACATGAATGTAATGACCCCTGCGGCAATGTTGTTGAAAAACTCGGAAGAGCCGTTGACCACCACCGCTTGGAGAATCGGCAGCGAAAACACAGGTTTCGCCAGCCGCAGGCCGTGAGACTTAGCCACCGTCTTTTTGACGAAATAGCCCAGAAGGATCAAAGCACCTATTGACTGTGCGATCCCAGTAGCCATGGCAGCACCGGCAATTCCGGTGCCCAGTACGAACAGGAACAGATAATCTAGGGCTATGTTGAGAACAGCGCAGCCGGCCATGACCATACTGGCCAGATTCGCCTGGCCGTCATTGCGAACCGACTGCACCAGTGTTACCAACAGGATCATAAAGGCAAAGAAAGGCAGCATACCCTTGAGATACTGGCCAGCATGAATCCCCATTTCACCAGAGGTTCCTAACAGTTGGAGGATTTGCGGCATCATCACAATACAGATGATACTTCCCGCCAGGCCCAAAGCCGTGCCCCAAGCCACAATCAAGCCCAGAACCGAACTGGCCTGCCGGGCATCCCCGCTGCCCAGCAAAACCGCAATGCGGGCATTGCCGCCTACGGCGATCATGGTGGCTAATCCCACCAGCAGTGCCAACACCGGATAGAGAATGTTGACGGATGCCATGGCGTCGGGGCCGAGACTGCGGCCTACCATGATCCCATCAATGATCTGATACAGTGCCATGAACAACATTGAGGCCACAGCCGGCACCGCGTGTTTCCGAATCAGCCAACCTAACCGCGCTGTCAAAAATTCCGTGCGCACAGTGTCTTGGGTCTCTTGCTCCAGAAGCATTCCATGGTTTTCCATTCTTGATCACCTCATAGTATTTGATCTGCAGCAAGAGCTGCTATGTCTGCATAGGCGACCGGTTCAACAAGCGCTCCATGACGGAGCGCATAGCCTCGGCCGCTTGGACGAGATCGTCACGCTCTCGCTGGGGCAGGGTTTGCAGGTACTGGCCAAAACGGTTCACCAAGTGTTCTTCGCCCATGGCCAGTTCCCGTTCACCCTGTTCCGTGAGGCGCAGAACAACACGGCGCCGATCATCGGGGTCCTCCACCCGCTGCACACTGCCTTGTTTCACTAGCGCATTTACCATGATCGACAGGCTCGAAGGGCTGACCACCAGCATGCTGGCCAAATCTTTGAGGCTGCAGTCAGGTTGGAGTTTTAGTTCCCACATTACCAGGAAGCGCTGCTCTGTGATGCCCAGTTCCTTTTCCAGCTCCGGGATCCACTCCACATAGGTCTGGCGGGTAAACAAGGAAAGCATATTCAGCAATTCGTTGAGGAGACGTCCTTCATAATGTTCCGAACCCGTATGCGTTGCCATCAATCTCATCACTCCCTGGAAATTTTAGTTGGCACTCTAATCAATGTGGAAGACCAATTGTTTGACTCTAAAACAATTATAAAACTCAACCATTTGATTGTCAAGCATATTTTGAGGAATTTTTTGCGCCTATCGGCTCCCGCACCATTCGGGCACAAACGGCCAGGCAGAGCAGGCAGCCAGGACCACGGGATCATGGATACGGCCAGTGGTGGTCACCGAGGCTGCAGGACTGCGACGATCAGCAGCAGGACTTTTGACCACAAGCTCGAAATGGTTATATATAAGCTTCAGACTAAAGATCTAAGGAGTGCTGCCAGATGGAATACAGATTGTTGGGACCCACGGGTGTGGAAGTATCGGAACTATGCCTAGGCGGGTGGCGTTTTGGCGAAGCCACCGACGAGGCGGAGGCCATCAAGTTGGTCCATATGGCGCTGGATCGGGGCATTAATTTCATTGACACTGCCAATGTGTACCAGCGCGGCGTCTCCGAGGAATATGTAGGCAAAGCCCTAACGGGCCGGAGGGATGATGTGGTTCTGGCCACGAAAGTCCATGGACCTATGGGCGATGGTATCAACCAGCAGGGAAACTCCCGCCGCCACATTATGCAGCAGGTAGAAGCCAGTCTCCGACGGCTCCAGACCGACTGGATCGATCTTTACTATCTGCACCGGCCAGATTCCAAGACCGGTCAGGAAGAAGAACTGATGGCATTGGATGACTTGGTGCGGCAAGGCAAAGTGCGCTACATCGGGACATCGCACTACCCGGCATGGCGGCTGGTGCGGGCCCAGTGGATTGCGGCCGATCGGAACCTTAACAGTTTCGTTGTGGATCAGCCGGGCTACAGCCTGATTCGGCGGGACATTGAACGGGAAGTGATTCCATTCGCCCAAGAGATGAACTTCGGTCTTGTACCCCACAGTCCGCTGGCTCAAGGTATTCTGACTGGCAAGTATTATCAGGAACAGGCGCCGGAGGATGCAAGGGGTGTGCAGCGGGCTCCGGATCTGTTGGAGCAGGCCAAAAAGGCCGAGCCCGTGGTGGCAAGGTTGATGGAGATTGGGGAACAGGTTGGAAGAAATGCAGGACAGGTGGCTATTCGGTGGGTACTGCAGAAACCCACGGTGGCATCGACAATCATCGGTCCCCGCACCTGCGAGCAGCTGGAGGACAATCTTGGCAGTGTGGGTTGGACCTTGTCGGATGAGCAGATGAGCGTGTTGGACGAAGTGTCCGCAGCATATCGCTGAGGTCAAGTGGCCAGAGCGGCCCAAGTGACCACACGACGCGCCGGGCTGCCGCCAGCAGAATTGGCAGGAGCAGCTTACCGTTGGACGTGTGATTCAGGGGCGCTGGGACTGCGTTTCTGTCCATAGTTTGTTGAGAGGACCCCGCCGGTGGGTCCTCTCAGCGCGTCGGGGACGGGGATTTCACCTATTCCTAGAGGTATCGCTGCAAGGTGTATTGTTGAAAGATGGTTTGCGCAATCTTTACGATCTCCCGCAAGAATCGCTGAGCCAAGCCTGCTATATTGAACCCAACACGAACTTGGTCTGCGGAGTCCATGCTGGAAGCCAACGAGCTGCAGATGCGCGGATACCCGCAATACACCGAGTTCAATCCATCAAGGGAGGCGTTGTTATGCTAAAGCGCATGTTGTGGCTGGGTATTGGGATCGTACTGATGCTGGCAGCAGTCAACGGAATGGCAGGCGCGGTGTCCGAGGAGCAGCATGAAGCCATCGCCGACGTTCTTGAGCAGAACTTGCAGGCCACGGCGGAAGAGGATGTTTCGGGGATTTTGAAGACGATGCACCCAGATAATGAAGCTCATCACAACGAAGCGGTTGTTGCGGACATGGAACAGCTATTTGCCATGTACGACCTGAACTACGACTTGGAGATCATGGATATGTATACCGAGGCTGAAGACGTGCTTGTCACGTATCGGCAGATCACCTGGGCTGATGATGACCCGGACTTCATGGACAATGTGCTGACGGGAGTGCACACTATGCGCAGGTATGCAGGTGAATGGAGGCTTCTCGACTCGGAGATCCTGACGACAGAGCCCTATGTGGGTGAACCGGACAACTAAGCCCGAAGCCTGCGCAGAACGAACTCATTTGATGCAAGAAGGCCGCCTGGGTCCCGCAGTGGGAGCCAGGCGGCCTTTGCTGTTTTTAGTCGTTCATTAGCGGCGGTAGAGTCTAGTCAACGTCGGGTATTAGAACCGCATCGATGACATGAATGATACCGTTGCTCGCCTTGATATCTGTGGCGGTGACTTTGGCATCGTTGATCAACACGTCGGCGTTAACTGATATTGACACCGTAGTTCCCTGAACCGTTGTCAGGGTATGACCATCCAGAGCGATCACTTCAGCAGCGGTGAAATATCCGGCGACAACGTGATACTTGAGGATGTTCGCCAAAGCATCCGGGTCATCCAACAGAGAATCCAGTGTTCCTGCGGGCAGGTCAGCAAAGGCGTCGTCCGTAGGAGCAAAGACAGTGAAGGGACCTTCGCCTTTCAGAGTAGCTACTAGATCAGCTGCGATCACTGCCTCCACAAGCGTTTCGAAACCGTCAGCAGCGATAGCTGTGTCTACGATATCATCCACTTCCAGTGACGGTGGAATCAAGACTGTGTCGATGACGTGAATTATGCCGTTGCTGGCGGAAATATCCGGAAGGACGACCTGTGCATCGTTGACAAAGACGACGCCGTTGGCCGTCACGTCAATTGCGTCACCTTGCAGAGTTGTGAGCGATGTTGGTGCCGCAGCCACAGCATCGTCAGAGGTGATTCGTCCGTCCACAACGTGGTAGAGGAGAACGTCGGCTAACTTGTCTGGATTGTCCAGCAGGTAGGCCAGCAGAGCTTCGGGAACATCGGCAAAGGCTGCATCGGTGGGGGCGAACACGGTGAAAGGACCGTCGGCTCGCAGGGCGTCTACAAGATTTGCTTCGATGACTGCCGTCACTAGGGTGTTGAAATCGTCAGCGGCGATAGCTGTGTCTACGATATCATCTACTTCCAAAGACGGTGGAATCAAGACTGTGTCGATGACGTGAATGATCCCGTTGCTTGCGGAAATGTCTGCCATGGTGACCTGGGCATCGTTGATGAACACGCCGCCGTTGGCCGTTACGTCAATCGCATCACCCTGAAGTGTTGTGAGGGATGTTGGTGCCGCAGCCACAGCATCGTCAGAGGTGATTCGTCCGTCCACAACGTGGTAGAGGAGCACGTCGGCTAACTTTTCCGGATTGTCCAGCAGGTAGGCCAGCAGAGCTTCCGGAACATCAGCAAAGGCTGCATCGGTGGGTGCGAATACGGTAAAGGGACCGGTACCCCGCAGAGCATCTTCCAGGTCAGCGGCGAGCACTGCCGTCACTAGGGTGTTGAAATCGTCAGCAGTGATAGCTGTATCAACGATATCATCGGCATCAAAGTTTTCAGGAATGAGAACTTTGTCGATGACGTGAATCACGCCGTTACTAGCTCCGATATTCGGAGTAATAACTTGAGCGTCATTGATGAACACATTGCCGTCGTCAACAGTGACATCGATCTGTTCACCCTGAAGCGTCGTCAGTGATGTCGGTGCGGCAGCGATGGCATCGGCTGCCCAGATGCTGCCTTCAACCACGTGGTACAACAAGACCTGGGCGAGCTTGTTTGGATTATCCAGCAGATAGGCCAACAGGCTATCATCCAGGGCGGCAAAAGCTTCGTCAGTCGGTGCAAAGACGGTAAAAGGACCCGCACCCCGCAGAGCATCTTCCAGATCAGCGACGAGCACTGCCGCCACCAGGGTGTTGAAATCATCAGCGGCAATAGCTGTGTCAACGATATCGTCTACACCCAAGCGAAAGGTTTCGGTGCGATTTTGATTCATAGTTACCGTCCGAGTTACTACATCAAAATCGTCAGCGGTAACTTCAATAGTCACACTTCCGGAAAGACCCGAGAAGGTCACGTGGCCTTCATCATCGGTCTGGCCCGTTGCAGTGCCTGCGGTCACCGTGGCTCCTTCAATGGCCTCATTCGTAGTTCCGTCGAGGACGAATACATTTAATCTGTAGGTACTTCCCGCAAACAACCCGAAACACCCAGTGGTGAATACAGCGAGAATCAAGAGAATGGTCAACATTCCTGTACGCTTCCAACTTCCAAACATCTTTGGCACCTCCGTTAGGTTTTGGTTTTCTGTACTGAACACGTCTGAGAATATCCCCTGTACTTGCCTGATCAACGTTTTCCGCGACTATTCCACAACCAACGGCCTCGCAATGATCTGCCGCTGTGAGATAGCCAGTGCTTTATCCGTTTTGTGTGGGAGCTTGGTCTCGTACATTGCTGTGGTGTTTGTTGCGCTAGGCGAACAGCGTCCCCATAGCCAAGCTACAGCACGATTTCATGGTTGTCTCGTTGGGTAAACAATACCATAAATTTCAAATTATAGCAAGAATTCATCTTTACCACATCGAATAGTGTATGTTTCCTATGACATTGTTTTTTCGTTGATTAAATAATAGCATACAATACAATTTGATACAAGTTAAAAGAAAGTTGGATAAATGATAAGTTATATAGTTATTGTTAATATCCCAGCTGGCGGCAGAACGGATGGACCAATGTCTGTGATAACGAAGGAAACTGGCGAAGGCAGGCGAAGATAGAAACCATGGAACAACGTTTGGACAACCATTTGACCAACTTAAGGAGGAATAGCGTTGAAGAAAGCATTATTGGTGCAGGGTGGCTGGGATGGTCACGAGCCTGTGCAGGTGGCAGATATCTTCCAAGAGATCTTGCAGAATGAACAGTTTGAGGTGGAACTCTCCGACACACTGGATACATTCCTCGATGAGGACAAACTTATGGGTTTGGATCTCATTGTACCTATCTGGACCATGGGCAAAATCACCAAAGAGCAGGTCACACCCGTTTTGAACGCCGTGGCCAGCGGCGTTGGCATCTCGGGATGCCACGGCGGGTTGTGCGATGCCTTCCGAGAAAGTGTGCAGTGGCAGTTCATGACGGGGGGCAACTGGGTGGCTCACCCAGGCAATGACGGTACAGAGTATGTTGTCAACATCAAGAAGGGCTCCAACCCCATTGTGCACGGAATTTCGGACTTCAAGGTGAAAACCGAGCAGTATTACCTGCATGTGGATCCGGTAGTAGAAGTCTTGGCTACGACGCGCTTTCCCACAGCGGACGGTCCCCATGCAACCAACGGCGTCGTGGATATGCCAGTCGTTTGGACGAAGCGTTGGGGCAAGGGACGGGTATTCTACAATTCCTTGGGGCATCATGCTGATGTAATGGACATGGAGCAAAACAGGACCATTATGCGCCGCGGCTTCCTTTGGGCCGCTGCGGGCAAGCAGGAAGCCCTGGCAGCACAGGATAATCAGGAAGTACCGAATATGTGGTAGGTCGGGCCGTAGTTTGCGGCAGCAACAAAAGGGCACGCCCCGCCGTGGACGGGAGCGTGCCGTCAACTAAGTTCTCGGCACCTTCAAGGTTGGTTCGTTGCACAAGGTGTTGAATGTCGCCGCTACCAAACCCGATCGTTGCGAAAAATGTATCAGACAGGTTTCGTTTTGAGGGACGGTTTGGTGCGGAGTTTTAGACGTAATCGGCGGGTAACTTCAGATAGCCACGCTTTGGGGGATGGCGGTATTCGGTGATGGTTTCGCTGCAGTTCAGCCTCGAGCAGCAGCGTCTTTTGATGTTGACGGGCCATTTCCGACGCTAGTTCGTGGTTGAGCACTGTTCTCGACCTCCTAAGGGGATTAAGGGACGGGCAAGTGATTGGGGACGATTCGGTCAAAAAAGTCCTCTGGAGTATGGCGTGAGCTGGCCAAGACTGCTTTTGCAGTGCACACCTAATGCTCTTCTCGTCTGGACCATGGAGGAGTTTGCTGGTGGCGATGACGCTGGTGAGTGCATCTATAATAGAGGGTGGTATTGCAGAGAGCCGCAATCGGGATGGAGGACCGCCATCTCTTATGATAATGAATTTCAGTATTATCCTGTGTATACTGTATAATGAAGAGAATTTTTAGACAATGTAAGCGGCTTCCATGTAAGGGCACTGGGAAGGCAGCGAACTTGATGGATGCATCCGCTGCCGTGAGGTATAAGTGGGCAAATAAGTTGCGGCGTCACTGCTGGAGTGAAGCCCGTGGAGTTCAAAGGCTTAAAAAATAAGTAGTTCACTTATAATAATCCTTACACGCAGACCTTGGCGCCGTGAGCGGATGTTGCTTCAGACAAGGATTGTTCACCGGTCTTTTCCGGGATGCGATGGTGGTTGCAGCTGGAGCCGATGATCACCAGCCTCCTAGGTTGTGGTGAGTTCAGTCCTCAATGGCGGAAGTACAGAAAACCTAGTTCGTGAACTTAAAAGACCGTGTTTGGAGAGGGGTTGACGAGTCGTGGATCTCGGACTCAATGGAAAATCTGTTCTGGTGTTGGCATCCAGTCGCGGGTTGGGAAAGGCAACAGCTCTTGAGTTCGCTCGTTCCGGTGCTCGCGTGATGCTGAGCAGCCGCGATGGCAGCAGCTTGGAGGCGACCGCTGCCGAACTGCGGGAACGTACCGCAGCCGACGTGCGCTGCCAC
>PWMW01000287.1 GCA_003559095.1 Clostridiales bacterium
GACACGCCCTGCTTGTGCGAGCCGGAGTTGTCCAGCGGACTCACGTCGATGTCCACCGGAACCAAATCCAGATGCCCCGCGCGCACCGTGCCGAAAGCGCGCCCGCTCAAAAGCGACTGGTTCAGCGTCCGCAACGCCGACTGGCTGCGCTGCGCGGGCAGCTCGTCCAGGCGCTGCCGCAGCGTCGGCTCCGAAGGCAGTTCGCCGATCCCGAAAGAATGCGCGAACACCGTGTCGCCTTCATACAGGCCCACATCGGTGAAGTCCGTGCGCGAGTTGCAGAGCATCCCCGTCATCGTCAGCAGAATGTCGCGGTCGCTGATCGCGTCGCTGCGGCGGCTCTGGAAGTTCGCGGGCAGGTGCGCCCGCGCGGCTTCGCGTAAAAACCGGCCGCACAAATGATTGCCGCCCGTGCTGTTGAGTTCTTCCTTGCCTCTGCCCAGTTTCAGCCGCTTCATTCTCTCACCTGTTGGGTGTTTCGGTTTTATTCTTTCAAGGCTACTTTAGCCGCTGAACCCCAACAGGTTCTATCTTTTTCTTTCGTTTTATCTCACGGATTCAGGAATAACTGCCTCGCTGGCCGGGCTTGCGGCAGCCGGGGGCGCGGGCTGTCCTGAGCCTTCCTGTGGTGAGATCGTCGAGAGGCTCAAGGGACACCGTTCACCAGAGCCGTGGTTCGCTGGAGCGCAGTGTTTTCAGGGCTTCGGCGAAGCGGGTGCGAACCTCCGGATGCTTGTCTGCGGGAACCGGCTCGGTTTCGAAGGGGTCGCTTTCGAGGTCATAGAGGCGCCCGTCGGAGAAATACTTCCAGCGTTCATCGCGCAGGACGTGGATGATATCATCGGGGAAGTCCTGCGGGCTTCTGTATTTGCGCGAGGAATACTCGAAGACGCCCCAGGTGTGGGCGTAGATCCGGGTCGAGCGGCCTTCTCCCCGGAGCACGGGGGTGAGGTCGTGCCCGTCGAGGCCCTCCGGCGGCGTGGCCCCGGCGAGGCGGGCAAAGGTGGTGTGGAAGTCGGTGAAGTCGACCGGGCCGTCGTGGCGGGATCCGGCCTTTATCGTCCCGGGCCACCAGGCGATGAGCGGGACATTGGCGCCGAGTTCGGTGGGCAAGTATTTTCCGCCGGGGGTTTCGCGTCCATGCCAGCGGGCCGTCATGCCGTGGGCCTCGGCGACATTGTCGGTGCCATTGTCGGCGGTGAAGATAAAGAGGGTGTTCTTCGCCTGCCCCGTGCGCTCCAATGCCTCCAGTAGAGCCCCGACAATCTCATCGGTGTAGCGCACCATGTCGGGAAAATGATCGGCATGGCCCCGGCGTCCGCGGTGTTCCTTGCCCTGCTCCCCGTCGCGGTCCGTGGGGACAAAGGGCCGGTGCACGAGGATCTCCGGATAGTAGAGAAAGAAGGGTGCCTCGCTCCCGGCCTGTTCATCGATAAATTGCAGAGCGAAATCGCGGAAGTAGGCGGCGGATCTTCCTCATGCCGGTCCGTAAGTGCCGGGAACGTGCGGCGGAGCGGACGGGGATATCGGAGAACATGCCGTAAATCATGCGAAATTCTTGTTCTTGAACCAGACCCATCAACTGGTCAGGTTCTCGAACCGCGGTTGACGCGTAGAGCGCAGAGAGTTCAGCGAGCAAGAGAACGGTTTTCCTAAGCGAGGACCAGTGGCTTCCTGCCGTGTCGGAAATCCCCGAGAACCGGGGTATGAAACCCTTTCAGTCACCACGTTTCCCAGTCTTCCGTTCCGAAATTGTAGCGCCAGCCGTGTAGCGTTTCAGTGCTCCATATCCAGTTCTGCACGAAAAAGTCATAGGCATAGTAACCGTCGAGGGAGGCGTCCTTCGGGTACACCATGAACCATCCTGCAGGGTCATGGTAGACGAAGGGATAGGAGTCGTCAGTAATCCAACCCGTTGCCGTCAGCTTCCAACCGTCTTCCGAGGGGAAGTCGTTCCAAATACTGACCGGCTTGGGCAGGGCATCGACGACGGTGAGCGCGTGCCACAGGCCGTCGCAACGGAGCATTTGGCTGCGGCGGAACGGCCTTTAATCGGCGACAAGGCCTGATCAATAGATCAGCCGCATCCGGTAGAAGCGCGGACTTTCCGTGAGTGCCTCGGGGTCCGTCCATTGCGCGGGGGTCTCCTCCGGCGTGAGGGAGTCCAGATCGTCCCAATCCGCCAAATTCTCCGAACCTTCGATCATGAAGGTGGCTCCCGCGGGGCCGTCCAGCTCGAGGACGGGGCGATTGGCGTCCACGCCGATCCACTTCAGGTAAATCGCGGGGGGGGCTGGCACAGCATCCACGACGGTCACGCGGAGCCCGCCGTCGACCTCGAAGTAGGCCCAGCGGTCGGGGCCGATGGGCGCGGCGCGGTTGAGGCCGACGTTTTCGAGGCTGGCTGCGGTGACGTTGCCGGCGATGAGTTGGTAGGTTCCAAGGGCCACGCTTTCATCGAGTCCATCGATGTTGTTAATGCCGAAGCCCTCTTCGAAGGAGACGATGCCGGATACGGTGAGGGTGTGTGCGGGATTGAAGCGAAAAAGGCCATTTTCCCCGAAGTCGAGGCTTCCGGCGAGCGAGGCCGGGCCGAAACCGGTGCCGATGGCGCCTCTCTCGACGGTTGTCTCTCCAGTGTAGAGCTGATTGCCGGTGAAGAGGAGAGTGCCCGGTCCGGCCTTGGTGATCCCTTGTGAACCGGAAAGGACGTGGCTAAAGAAGAGAGTGGCCTCTTCTTCAATGGTCCACGTTGAATCGGTCGTCAACTCGATCGTGCGACCTGGACTCGGTGCCTGGAAGGAGTGAACGCCGCTCAGGACATTTACCGGACCCGCCAGTTGGAGGCCGTCTCCATTGTTGTCCACATTGGTGAAGGTGAAGCCGGAGGTCCCGACGCCGGCGAGGTTGATCGCCGCCATCGTGACGTCGTTGCGGTTCATGCGCACAATCGAAGTGGAACCGCTCATGCCAAGCAGATCATAGGCGAAAAACAGGGTCTCGCCACTGCTCACGCCGGTTCTGAAGAGCGGGAACCCGGGGTCATCGAAGGCAACACTGCTCCACGCGTTATCCTGGCCGCCCCAGCGATTGCCTTGGCCGGTCCAATAAACCGTGGGAAACGGGTCGGGCTCGACCAGTTCGACGAGATAGTCGTTGATATCCTCGCCGTCGAGGAGCCAGCTCATGTTGAAGGCGGCAAGGTGTACGGCGGAATCGCTCCCGGCGGGCCCGCCTTCGAAGAGGAGAAAGATCTTGCCCGCGCTGGAGGTCCCCGCGCGACCGGCGGCGAGATTGGAGATACCGCTTGGGCCGTCGTAGACGAGGCGTTTGAGGGGCCATGTCTTTCCGCCGTCGAAGCTCGCCCATACGGTGATGCGTTCACGACCGTCGATGCTGTCGCCTGCGAATTGCGCGGGCGGGCTTCCGGCGTCGGTATCCACGTTGCTGTAAAGAAGAATGTCGTAGCCTTCCACGGGCAGGCGGATGAGCCC
>PWMW01000342.1 GCA_003559095.1 Clostridiales bacterium
CCAATTTTGTAATTGGCCCAGATGGTTTTTACCTGGATTTGTCGATCAGTCAGGGTTTTGATGTGTGGGTGATAGCCATACACGCCAATTGGGGTGGGGCGCTTTGGTGGATCAGGGGCGAGGAGTTTGGAGCATACATGGAGATTGGGTTTAATGCTTCCCTGTTCGGCGGGGCTGCACAAATAGGCGGACATCTTAAAGGCGCATTGATTATTGACGGCGGGTACCTGTTGTATGCATCAGCCAGGGCATACGTTAAAGTTCTATTTGTTTTTGATGGTGAAGTGAGCGTATGGGCGGCTCTCAGAAACGGCAAATTCAGCGGGGGCCGCGGAGCCAACGGGGCTTACGAACAGATGATTGCTGATGCTAAACAACAGGCGCAAGATATGGCAAACTCACTGGCCGATGCACTTGCAGCAGCACAGGAGATTGAATATGAAAGCGAGATATTTCGCGTAAGTGATGAGGATCTTGAAGCAGCTGGATTTGAGTTGATTTCAGATAATTTGGTGAACCAAAATAATTTCTACCATTTAGCATCACTACAAGAGGGTCTTGTACAAAGTCCAATTCCAGCAATTTACTCTTCGATTCGTACATTCGTTGTTGATGAAAACAAACCCACAAAAAACGACTTTAATCTTGACATATATCGATCAGAATTAGAGGAAGTACTAAGCTTACTTTCGTCGGAAGCTGGCAGAGTACAGGAGCGACTTGAGGCTACAAGGGAGGCTGCAATAGTATGGCAGGCAGAAGCGCTACAGGCTTTGGAAGATGTAATTCAGGATCCAGTACAGTTTGTAAGGCTTCAGCCAGAGGGAGACCAGCTGCCGTCTTTTAGCATCGATGCCAGCCAAAATGCTTCCAACCAGTCTTCACTTGAAGAAATTAAGGCGAGCGTTGATGCAATGGATCAAATGTACAGATCTGTGCTCGACTCTATTTCAACCAATATTGACAGGATCGATTTGGCCATGAGTATGATCAGAACACGGACAATGTATTATTTTGATTACCGAACCGGAGATTGGGTTGATGTGTCTGATGTACAACTATCCGCCAATCAAATATCTGGCCAGTTTTCAAGAGCGATGGAATATATTGACAGATATTATGCAAATAGAGCAAATTATTATTGGAGATCGAGGTTCTGGGCATCAGGTAAACATCAAATGTTGCAATTCATCGTTGCAGGAAGTGTATCGGATGCTGTAAGAAATACAGCCAGAAATATGCTTGTAAACTACGCAGGGTCATCCGTGACAAGTTATAGTCAGTTAGATAATCCACATTTTAATAGTGATCAGCGAAGCACACTTCAAAATGTGGTTAGAAACAGATTGTATTATTTATATAGACTCAATCCCGAAATTGACAACACGCAAGCTTGGAATCAAGCTGAGGAAGTTCGACAGCAAATGATTAATTATTGGAATGCAGGTCAGTATCTCAATTACTCCAATCAATTTGTTGAAACTGCTATTCAATTTTGGTACGAACTTCCCAATCTTGGTTATCCTGCATATTCTGAGGCATATCTTGACAGGGCCCTCTCGATTAAAGATGAATATGATGAAATCATACAGCCGCTGAGACTCGCACATCGAAATTTCACGCGTGCTGTTGATCGCCTATACACGATAAAAGCGAATATGATGACGACCATGCATGGTCTGCTGGATGTGTATTCTCAATGGAGACTTGAATCGATGGGAGAGGAAGCTGCAATTGATGTATTCCAGGAGAAGAACGAAATTGAAGAACAGCTTTTGCCGCCTGTTATTACCGATATTTTTATGACAGCAACTAACACAGGTTATATGAATAAATTTAACCTGAGCTGGAATGCCACACATCCTACTGGAAATATTGTTGAAAGCAGCTATTTACTGAGAAGAGGAGACAATACAAGTATTTTTACACAAACTATGTTCTCAACTGGTAGTCGTAGAGAAATAACAAGGTATGCTTTCAAAGAAACAGAACAAGAAACCTCCAGAAATATGTCGGCTGTAGTTCGAGCCAGGGGTCCTTCAGGTGTTGCTATTAGCCGTCCGGCTACATTCAATGTTAGCCTTCAGCAGAGTCTGCTTGAGGCTCTTACTGGAATACCGGTCGGCAGCAGCTCTGCCGTAGCAGTACCCTCGACAATTCCACCATCTACTCCTGGAATAAGTTTGCCTTATGAAAAAGGATTTGATAAAAACGGACAAAACTATTCTTATTGGACAAAAGATGATTTCGAAATCGTGTTTACTGCATTGTCTGTTGATGAAGTTTCAGATATAGCCGGATTCGAATTTATACTTGGAACCAGCCCGGGCGACAGTTCACTTCTCGGCTGGACCCGTCTACCGGGACAACGTATTCTGGATGAAGCCTATGGACACAGCGCCGGTATAAATAATCTTGCTCAACAGTTAACCATCCGCAATTTAAATCTTGAACCTGGGCAGACATACTATTTGAGTGTGCGGGCAATTAATGGTGCCGGTATCAAAAGTTCAATTAGAAATTTAGACATACCAATTCGTCTTGATACCTCTGTGCCTACAGCCCCTGAAATGGTCAGTAATGCGGTTGAAATGCCGGCCATGGAAAGCCGAGGTGGCGGGCTGCGGGTAGGTCCAGTTCAAAGTGTTCCTGAGTTCAATACAGTGCCCTCAGTTACGCCGCGCATTCCTGAAGTCAGGTTCAGATGGGGCACTTCTGAGGCCGAAATGGCAGGAACTAGGCGTTATCATTATCTGCTTAGCCAGGAAGCAAATGGTGAATTTGCTTTTGAAACTGCGGGTCCTGATGATATAAGCACTACTATTCTGCGCTACAGAACTTTCATCGGTGGTGAACTCAACTTTACGGATGAATACTATCTGCATGTACGTGCTGAAAGCAGGTCGGGTATGCTCGGTGAGCCGTTGACCATAGGACCGGTTGTTCCGCAAGATCCTACGCCACCAATGAGACCGAATATCAGGTCACGCGCAATAAATGCAAATATCGGTTTTTATCTAACCCGTCCGGCTCTTGATCCGGAAACAAATATCACCTACGAATATGCATTGGGCACAACTCACTTGAATGCCTCGCTGAGAAGCTATTCTACGGTATCAAACTTTGAGCTTGGCTTAATTTCCGGTATTTGGAGAGCAGCCGCACTTGGTGAGGTAACCTGGCCCGGTAACTTAAATCCGGTTCACACAACAGTACCGACAACCGGGCTGACCAACGGGCAGGAGCTGTTTATTCGCCTGCGCGCCAGAAATAGCCAGGGAACGATCTCAGCACATACAAGTTCAGGCCCAATTATTTTTGATAATACGCCTCCGCTTGTACCGTCGATCAGTGCAGGCCTGAGCGGAAGCACACTCAATATCAGTATGGGAAATTTGACAGATCATGAGTCAGGTCTCAGGCGGGTAGAATACAGAGTGGTTAATAGTACATCGGGTGCTACAATTAGAAACTGGACTACTGTAA
>PWMW01000401.1 GCA_003559095.1 Clostridiales bacterium
ACAAAGGCCAGCCCCGGTGGTACCATCAAACACTTCTGGGACGCTGTACATACCACATCGATGCCCCAGGCATCCATCTGAATCTCAGCACCACCCAAGGATCTCACAGCATCTACCACCAACAGTGCTTGGTGGCCGCGGACAGCGGTACCGAGAGCTTGCAGATCGTTGAGAACGGCCGTGGAAGATTCATTGTGGGTGGCGAACACGGCTTTAATGTCAGGGTTGGCCTGCAGGACAGTCTGCACCTGCGCCGCATCTACGGGCTCACCCCAAGGATACTCCAAAACGGTGACTTTCGCCTGGTACGCGTCGCAGAGGCTCTTCCAGCGCTGTCCAAAGGAACCGCCTACCAAGACCAGCACCGCATCACCCGGAGATATCAGATTGGCCACGGCCGTCTCCATGGCCGCCGTTCCTGAACCGGTGATGGCATAGATTCGCTGCTGGGTGCCAAAAATCGGCTTGAGGCGGTCCATGATTTGCGGGAACAAACTCTTGAACACCTTGCCGCGATGGTTGATCATGGGATGAGACGCCGCCTGCAGCACCTGCGGCGGGACTGGAACCGGACCGGGAATACGAAGTTCTGTCTTGTGTTGAAGCATGAATGCACCACCCTACTGAAGTATTGTTCTTCATCCAAATTCGTCAAGGAATGGCTCAAATCCTCTTCGAGGCGCCAGCCTTTGACAAGCCCGAAGGAGGCAGCGTGTTGACCGCGAATGCCAAAGAAATCCTCAAGCGTGCCGAACAGTTCAATGTGAAATTCATTCGTCTTCAGTTCACGGATATTTTGGGTATCATCAAAAATGTGGCTATTCCCATCAAGCAGCTGGAGAAAGCATTGAACAACGAAATAATGTTCGATGGTTCGTCCATCGAGGGCTATGTGCGTGTGGAAGAATCGGACATGAACCTGCAGCCCGATCCCAACACCTTTATGATTTTTCCATGGAGCGGCGGCACCCAAACAGAGGCACGGCTGATCTGTGATGTCTACCACACCAATGGGCAGCCCTTTCCGGGAGATCCTCGCTTTGTTTTGAAAACTGTACTTCAAGAAGCTGCCGCTATGGGGTACCAAGTGATGTGTGGTCCGGAATGCGAATTTTTCCTGTTCAATTTGGATGACGAAGGCAAGGGCACCACCGCCACTTATGACGAAGCAGGCTATTTCGATATGGGTCCCGTGGATCGCGGGGAAGTGGCCCGACGGGACATCGTCGTTGCCCTGGAAGAGATGGGTTTTGACGTCGAAGCCAGCCATCATGAAGTGGCCATCGGCCAGCATGAGATCGGGTTTAAATACGATGACGCATTGGTCAGTGCCGACCGGGTGGCGACCTTTAAGTTTGTCACCAAAACCATTGCCCGTCAGCATGGGCTGCACGCCACATTCATGCCCAAGCCGCAGTTTGCCCAAGCCGGCTCTGGGATGCACACCCATCTGTCGCTCATCGGACCCGATGGACGTAATGTCTTTTATGACCCAGAGGGACCATTCCAGCTCAGCACCGTGGCCCGCCAGTTCATTGCTGGCCTGCTGCATCACGCACCGGCAGTGACTGCCATCGCCAATCCGTTGGTCAACTCGTATAAACGGCTGGTCCCTGGCTATGAAGCACCGGTTTATGTATCTTGGTCAGCACAAAACCGCAGCGCCTTGGTGCGCGTACCGGCCAGCCGCGACCAGGGCACCCGGGTGGAGTTCCGCTCCCCGGATCCCAGCTGCAATCCCTACCTGGCCTTTGCAGCGGTAATCAAGGCCGGCCTGGACGGAATTTGCCAAGGAATGGAGGCACCGCCATCCCTGGAAACCAACGTTTACGAAATGAGTCGCAAAGAGCGCTCGCGCCACGGTATCAGCAACCTGCCGACGTCACTCATGGATGCCATTCAGGCGCTGCAAGCGGATCCTGTGATCTCCGGTGCCCTAGGTTCGCACATTATGCACCAGTTTATCCGGGCCAAAGAACAGGATTGGCATGAATACTGCACCCAAGTTCACCCTTGGGAAGTGCAGAAATATTTGGGGGTGTATTAACACATGGATGCCAAACGGGAAATTGCTGGAGTTGTTGCTTGGCTGCAGACTATGCTGGAGACAACAGGTACCGATGGCTACGTAGTGGGGTTAAGCGGCGGTATTGATTCATCGGTGGCCGCTGGCCTGATTCGCCGGGCGGCCGGAGACAACAGTCTCGGGATCATCCTGCCCATCCACTCCAACCCGGACGATGCCAAAGACGCCGAGGAGGCTGCGGAGGCGCAGGGCCTGCCCTACTATGTCCAGGACTTGAGCCAGGTGCACACGGCCATGATGGACAGTGCCTTTGCCGGCCTGAAATCCTTGGGGAAAGACAAGCCGCCGCGCTTAGCTGATGCCAATCTCCGCGCCCGGCTGCGGATGAGCGCCATCTATACAGCGGCCAACGCCCTTAACTACTTGGTGATCGGAACCGACAATGCAGCTGAACTCTACACTGGCTACTTCACCAAACATGGTGATGGTGCCTGCGACGTGCTGCCGTTAGCAGATTTCACCAAAGGCGAGGTAAGGCAGCTGGGAGCTTCCTTGGGTGTACCATCGCAGATCCTCAGCAAAGCACCGTCCGCCGGACTTTGGGAAGGGCAGACCGACGAAGAGGAGATGGGGATTACCTATGCCGTCATCGATGCCTTTCTCAAGGGTGAATCCGTGCCCCAAGAACAGCAAGAGCAGCTGGAACGAATCCATCGCCTGACGGAGCACAAACGATCGCTGCCGCCTATCTATCGCCGTTCGTAAACCATGCTTTCGGCAGTGTTCCGTGAATAGTTTCCACCTGTGGACCGCTGCTCAGATACCGCAATACCAGCACCGCACCATTCCCTGCAGGGAATGGTGCGGTGCTTTTGTCAGCGATCCGGTGCTCTGAGGCTACCGGCAGCCGGTCTTCACTCTTCGTGCTTATCTTCCCCTTGTTCCTTGGTAAATGCCTGCAGTTGGCGGGCCATGGTCCGCAGCTTCGCCTGGACCCGGCCGTTCACCGATTCCGGCGGATACGTGCCATCGGACTGCATGGCACCGGCCTCTACACCCGTCAGCAGTTCGATGCCTTCATCCACCGTCCGGCAGGCATGGACGTGAAAGGTTCCTTCGGCTATGGCCTGCACAACATCCTCGTGCAGCATCAAGTTCCTTACATTGGCCTCGGGGATCAACACGCCCTGCTGTCCGGTGAGACCCTGCAGCTTGCAGATGCGATAGACGCCTTCGATCTTCTCATTGACACCGCCAATGGACTGGAACTCGCCTTTTTGGTTCACAGAACCAGTAACGGCAATGCCTTGGTGGATGGGAAGCTCCGCCAAGGCTGACAGCAGTGCGAACAACTCCGCGCCCGATGCACTGTCCCCATCGATCATTCCGTAACTTTGCTCGAACACAAGACGGCCGGTAAGACTCACTGGGGTCGTCTGCCCAAAACACTTCATAAGGTAACCGGCCAAGATCAAGACACCCTTCGTGTGGATACTGCCGCCCAACTTCGCTTCCCGCTCGATATCAATGAGTCCCTGCCGACCCAGCCCCACCGTGGCTGTGATGCGAGATGGACGACCGAAGGCAAAGTCTCCTAGATCCAGAACGGAGATACCGTTGACCTGCCCGGGAACTGCGTCTTTGGTACTGATCAGAATGGTGCCATCGCTGATCAACTTCTGAATTCGCTCTTCCATGAGATTGGAGCGGTAGTCCTTTTCCGTTATGGTACGGGCAATGTGCTCAGCTGTAACCGCTTCTTCCATGTCTGTGACCACATAGTGGGCAGCCTCCCGGACGATGTCCGCCAAATCAGCGAAGCGCGTCGACAGCTTTTGCTGATCCCCGGCCAGTCTGGCTCCGTACTCAACCATTCTGCGCACCGCGCACTCCGCCAAGGGCGGCAGCTGCTCCTTGTTGCAGAGGGAATGGAAAAAGGAACGATACTTGCGCACGTTGGCTTCACTGCATTCCATGTCGGTGCCAAACTCTGCCTTAACCTTGAACAGTTCCTTGAAGTCCGGATCCAACATCTGGAGAATGTGGTAGAGCTCCGGTGACCCGACGATGACCACTTTCAGATTCAAGGGAATGGCTTCGGGATTCAGGCTGCGGGTAGCCATAAAACCCAAACGTTCACTGGCCTCTTCGATGACCAGTTCCTGGTTCTTGAGAACGCGCTTCAACCCTTCCCAAGCGAAAAGATTGCGCAAAAGATCTTCGGCGGGCACGATGAGGAATCCGCCATTGGCCTTATGCAGGGAGCCGGCCCGGACCAAGGTAAAATCTGTAGCCAAGGCTCCCATTCTGGCTTCCTTTTCGATCCGGCCGAACAGGTTGTTGTGCGTGGGATTGAGCTCTTCAATGACAGGAGCACCCTTCGTATCGCTGTGATCCACAAAAACGTTGACTTTGTATTTCTTCAGCGCCTGCTCCCGCATCCATTCGGCCTCGGCGGCGCTGGTTTCCCCCGGATTCTGGGATTCCGGGCCAGCTCGAAAAACATCGATATTCTTCACGAGGTCATCCCGAAACTCTTGGATATACTTTACCACCCCTGCGTTGGCGGCGTATTTCTCTTCCAGTTCAGCGAATAACTGCCCTTCCACATACAAGGCCACTTCACGATCCAGCTCGGTCACGGCCTCCTGGGCCCGCCGTTGTAGTTTGTGGATTTCCCGCTGAATGGACTTCAGCTCGTCGTGCAGCTGACGCTGTTTTTCCCGCAGCTCCTTCCGGGTCTCGTCATCCAAACGCAGCAGATCCTGCTCCCGCAGGGGCTTATCGTCGACCACAGGCACAATGAACAGTCCCGACGAGGTCGCCTGCAGAACAAACCCCTTTGCTTTGGCCTGCTGCTCCAGTTGGCGGTGCAGTTCCTCCCGCTGCTGTTCGAAGGCATCCCGTATTTCCTGCCTTTTTGCCTGGCAGTCTTCACTTTGAAATGCCTCGGGGATCTCCTCTTTGGCAGATTCTACAATGCGGCGAATATCTTGAGCCAATGTAAACCCTTGCCCGTTGGGCACAGCAAGCGCCTTTGGTTCATAGGGGTTCTTGAAGTTGTTGACATAACACCAATCATCCGGAACCCCTCTTTCATCGGCAACGGATTTGAGAAAATGGCGGACCGCTGTGGTCCGGCCTGTGCCTCGGGCCCCAGCTACGTAGATGTTGAACCCTGCAGCCGGGATATCCAAACCAAACCGCAGAGCACGAATGGCGCGCTCCTGGCCAATAATGCTGTCTGACGCTTCCAGCTCCTCCGGCGGTTCGCCATCCAAGGCGAAATCGCAGACCAGCCGCACTTCATCCGCTTGTAGTGTTCGCAGCATATCGAGCACCTCCAAAAGATACGAGCTAAACTACGGTTCACTCCCACAACTTTTTCGCAATCCACCAAAATGTTCTCTGTATTCCGATATTCTCCGTTGCAGCCGGCCGCACCTGCCAGATCATGTGGTCCTATGGTTAGAAAAAACCACCCTCGGGCGAGGGTGGTTTTGCTAACAAGTTGTCAATCAGCACCTGGGTGCTCGGGGCTATGGCGCAAGAGCCCGCTGTCCAGACGATGCCCATAGGCTGTCACGCAGGCTTTGGCTTATTTGGCAGGAACTAAGCGCATAATCCTCTTCGCCAGCACTTGGGCCTCATTGGCCGAGCGGATGGCGGCGAAATCCTCGACCATCATGCCCTGCTGCTCCATGCGGGCCATCAGTACCTTCAGCGCTTTGCCCGCACCCAGCTTGGCCGTGACAAAAGCCGCGCCTTTTTTGCCCTCCAGACGACTGCAGCGGCGCAGGAGGGCATCCAATTCCGCTGGCAGCTGTGGCTTCCAGAATCCCTGGAACGTTGTGATCACACAGACCACTTGATACTGGGCGGTGGTCACCGGAGAGGAACCACCATCACCCGCTGCGGTGGCTTCTGCTCGGCAGTTTTGCTTGGATAATTCACTAACTAGAGCCTCAGCAAACTGTTTGCTGGACCCATCACTGGTATGAAGAATCAGCGCTCGCATGGATCCTCCCACTCCCATCCATTATTCTTTTTCGAACACGGTACTGACGGACGTTCCCGTGTGAATACAGCGTATGGCTTCAGCGAACAAAGGTGCCAAGCTGAGTACGGTGATCTTGTCATTACGCTTGCTGGGTGGTACAGGCACCGTATTGGTCACCACCAACTCTTTCAGAGGCGAAGACTGAATTTTTTGCGGTGCCATGCCGCAGAAGATCGGATGCGTTACGGCAGCGTAGATGTCACCCGCTCCGAATGATGCCAGAGTGTTGACAGCGCCTACCAAAGAACCACCAGAACTGATCTCATCATCAATCAAAAGACACTGTTTCCCGGATACGTCACCAATGACGTGTTCCATGGCCACTTTGTCTTCATTGCCCAGGCGCCGTTTGTCAATAATGGCCATGGGCGCATGGAGGCGTTTGGCGAACTGCCGCGCCGTCTTGGCCCGTCCGGCATCGGGCGCAACAACTACCAAGTTTTCCAGCTTCTTTTCTGCAAAATAGCCAGCTAAGATGGGAATGGCTGTCAGGTGATCCACTGGAATGGAAAAGAATCCTTGAATCTGGGGAGCATGCAGATCCACAGACACAACCCGCTGCACGCCAGCCACTTCCAGGAGATCGGCCACAAGGCGAGCAGTAATGGATATGCGGGGCTGGTCCTTCTTGTCCGAGCGGCCATAGGGAAAATATGGAACCACAGCGGTCACGCGGCGCACAGATGCACGCTTCAGAGCATCGATCATAATCAAAAGTTCCACTAAGCCATCGTTCACCGGTTCGCAGGAAGGTTGAATGACAAAGACATCGCTTTCGCGAACGCTTTCATGGATCCTGACGAATGAGTTGTCGTTGGTGAACTTCATCGTTTCGGACCGACCCAGCTCCACCCCGAGCTCAGCACAGATCTCACGAGCCAACCCTGGGTGCGCTCGGCCTGTGAATATCTTCAGTTCGTCCAGCACGCAACATTCCCCCTGAACAATTCTCTAATGTTGGAGTTCGTGAACCATCAGACCAAATCCTCTTAAACCGGCGAAAATAAAGCAAGCTTTCCCTTAGGGAAAGCTTGCTCATGTATGGTCTCGGAGTGCACTGCGAACGTGCCGGCCGCAACATCCCAATATCTGGGATTACAACGGGCACGCGCTCACAAGACTACCCTTTCACCAAAGTTATGCAGTGGACACCTAGAGGACCGCGGCGCCGTTCAGGCTGTGTTCACAGGCGTAGGACGATGAGGAAATGGTATCGCCCATGCCCACAGTGCTTACCGGGTTGGGGATGACGTGAGCTGGCACCAACAGCACATAATGATCGCCGCGATCGAGGATGCCTTCCTCCAAGAAGTTGGCCGGCACGTCAATGCCCCGGGCCGTCAACTCCTCTGCAAATCCCTGCAGTTGCTCGTAGCCGATTCCTGAAAGTTCGATTTCGCCGGCGTCTTGAACGGCCTCCCGGGACACATACCCTCCGTCACGGGCCTTGATGGCATTGACCGAAGACGCGAACAAACATGCGTCGCGGACCGCTTCCGGACTAGCTGTGTAGGGCTTTTTCAGAACTAGAATGTAATAGCCCAGATTGTGCAGCTGAATGCGCTCAAAGGGCAGGGCTTCCATGAGGCGCAGGGTGCCTTCATAGAGACAGTAGGCACGCTCATCGGCTGCAATGGCTTCGCACTCGGCATCAAAGCCGAAGCCTTTGAGAACCCGTTTAATTTCGTTTTCGTTGATGCCGAATGATTGAATCTCTGCAGCAATGGCGGCCAACACCGTCTTTTCCGCTTCTTGATCGCTCATGGGCACATATTCGTAGTGCAGACGCAGATGCTCATTGCCTGCTTTCAGCTGCTGGAGACTGAACAGCGCTTCGTCCAGGTATTCTTTTTGTGCCTTTGGCTCCGCCGGTGCGTAATGATATCCTGCCATAAAGGCCACATCTACCTTCTGACCTAACTGCGGCAGCTGTTGGGCCACAGAGCCTTGAAAACCCATATAGACGCCGGCGGGACGGGTGGCTAAGATAACCCGGTTAGCCCGGGGCGTCACCACAGACTCCCCTCCGAAGTCCAACTGCAGGTCTTTACTGTACTCAAAGATCCAGTTAATTTTTACCTTGTCAGTGCGACGGGCTGCCTTTTGTACCGGCACCAGCTGCACGCCGTCTTCCACCACAGGTGTTGTCACTTCAGGGAAGAACATACCGGCCTGTTTGGGAGCTAACAGCGATGTGTACACCGTACTTTCGGCTCCCAAGGCGGCCATTTGATTGGCAATAATACCGGCCTGTCCGCCCATGGATTCCCGTCGTTGGACAAAGACAGCATCAAGCCACTCCAACAGTTCCATGGCTTCCAGGACAATATGGAAGGATTTCCCTTTGCCAAGACAATCCTTGAGCACAGCTACAAACTCATTCTTATCTCGCACGACAGGAATGGCCTCCACATCAAGACCAGTCACAGCCGCCATGGATACCTCGTCATCCTCCAGGATACGCTGCAGACTGGCATTGTCCATGTGGACCACCACATCAACGTTGGTATTGAAAGCTGCGAACACCTTAGCATCAAGCTTGTGCTGCACAGCGGTCTTAACGCGGTCCTGCCAAATCGTTTCCAAAAAAACCCCTCCGTTTCTTGCGGTCGCCACAGTCATAAGCTATGCGGACTTCCGTTGTTGATGGCAGCGGACACCCTTCCCAAAGCCCGCAGACCTGGGTGCTGCCTGCCCACGGCACGTGCACCACCGCAGCTCAGCGCCGAACTGTCCGGTTCGCCCCATCAACATGCCTTGCATATAATATCACAGAGTACCTTGGTTCGAAAAGACCTTTTTCACATAATTTGATGTACTTAATGCCAACAAAGATCCGTAGTCCAGGGAAAACTCCAGAATGGTTCCCACTTTGACTTGCGGTTGTGCTTCTACATCCAAAACCAAATGATCACTGGTGGCTCCAATGACTTCAATGCCGTCGAGGAGCGGAACCAGGTTCCCGGCGCCAAAGTCTTGACGGCCTACGGCCACCAGCGCACGCCGTCGTTGGCCGCGATCCTCAAAATCCGGGCGCTGGCCAAAGGCATCGCGACCGCGGGGCCCCAAAGGCCGTGATCCTTTGATGGCCACTTCAATGACCTCTGCCCCCAGGACGCAGGGATGCAGCGCACAGCCGGCCAGCGGTTTCTGTTCGAAAATGTCCCAGCCAAACAGCAAACTTTCGCCCATGCGGACATGATGCATAGCTCCGGTCCAGACACCCTGCCAGCCGCCATTGTTCATCAGCACCGCTGCACTACTGTTACCGGCACTGATCTGCAGCGGTTCACAGCCTTCGTCGCGGGCAATATCCACTGCCAAATCCGCCAAAACCTCCATGGTGGCAGCCGTGGGTTTGATCCCGGCAAAACAGGCCAAGTTCGTGCCGAGACCCAGAACCTCCAGATTGGGCAACTGGCGAGCCCGCCGGAATAGGTCTGCGGCTTCGGGCGGCGGCAGGCCTTCGCGCAGATCGCCCATTTCGACCATAATATATACCTTATGTTGGCGTTCCAACCGCTGGGCTGCTTGGGACAACTGCTGCAGCACCGACCATTGGCTGTGGAAACTGCCATCGGCGATGGCTGCACACTGCTCCACATCCGATGGGCCCGGTGAACGCAGCAGCCAGAACTCCCCTTGGACACCGGACTTGCGCAGATGCAGCAAATTCTGCAGGCGCGAGTCCGCCAGGGATGCAGCGCCGCCAGCCAAAAAGGCGTGAGCTGCCTCGGGCGCACCACCAATGCCTTTGGTCACGGCCATCAACTGCATGCCGAAGTCACGGCACAAAGCCGCCAAGACCTCAGCATTGTGCCGCAGCTTGTGCAGATCTACGTGCAGACACGGATACATCGTCTCACCCCTACGCTTGCATGATCTGTGATTGTCCTGTGTCCGCCGCCTGTTCCCATCCGTCCCTGGAATGCAGGTTCTACCTCTCACTCGGCGGTTTCTCTGTCTGGAGAATACGGAACCCGCCGTCTTTTTTGATGACCTGCGTCCTTCCGTGGTGTTCGTGCAGATACTGCTCCATACTTTTGGCACCTTGTTTGGTACGGATGACCATGAGCATCGCCCCACCAGGACGCAGCCGGTCCATGGCTTGGCTGACTAGACGCCGCACCACCGCCTTGCCGGCGCGGATGGGCGGATTGATGGCAACCCAGTCCACGGCAAAGGGAGGCAGCGCGTCCAGGCCGTCGCCCACAAACACCTGGGCATTGTCGAGTCCATTGCTCTGCAGGTTTTGTCGGGCCAGGGCTGCGGCTCGTGGGTTAATGTCCACCATATATACCCGACCTTCTGGCCCCACCAACCAGGCCGCGGCAGCTCCAATGGGGCCGTAGCCGCAGCCCACATCCAGCAGCTCTTCCCCCGGTTGACAGGGCAGGACACTGATCAACAGGCGGCTGCCTGGGTCGACGTCATCCTTGGAAAAGACCCCTGCATCCGTACGGAAGCGGAATTGGCGGCCGGCCAATTCCGCTGTAAACTCGCGGATATCCTGTTTGGAAGCAGGTTGATCGGAAAAATAGTGATCACTCATGATGTTCCTCCAATTGCCGTCGATACTGGCGAACCATGGCCTCGTCGTCCAGTGCTTCATACACCAGTATCAGATGCCTGAGAACTTCGGCGCGCAGTTCCACAGAGATGGTCTCCAGAGCCTGTTCCAAATACGCGATGGCTTGGTCGTATTGTCCCAACAGATAGTACCCATAACCCAAGGTATCCAAAAAGGCCGGGTTGGGATCAAGGGCTACCGCGGCTTTGGCCAACTCCAGAGCTTCCTGCAGCCGGATCTCCATCAGCATATAGGTGAACGCCAAATTGTTCATAGCCAAAGGCTGTCCGGGGCGCAGCATCAGCCACTGCTGGTAAAATTCCACAGCCCGACGGTAATCACCTTGGAGACCATAGGCGTAGGCCAGATAAAAATAAGCCTCGGAATAATAGGGATCAATACGCAGTACCTCAGGATACCAGGCAATAACCTCATCCCAGGCCTGCCGGTTCTGGGCCGACTGTGCCTCCTGGAGCATTTTGTGCAATCTCACCACGGTATCCAGATTCAAGTCCCGATTATCCAGCTCCCAAAGTCCAAACTCCAACTCCAATCGAAAAGCATCATTACTGACTTCCAATCGCTGCGGCAGCCACGATTCATGAACGCGCACTAACTGCAGCATACCGCCGAACCCTTCGCGAGTCCAGGCCAGCTCCACCACGGACGGCTCACCGATCTCGGCCACACCAGAATGGTATTGGATGAATGTCAAATAACGCTGGTCTTCGATTTCTCCCTGGAGAGGCACGCCCGTCTGCTGATCCAGCCAGTAGCGGCCACCCAACGGCCCGGCCTGCTGGTACACGGAGGTGACCCGGCCGCCGACCCGTTCTTCCCCCAACCACTCGCCGGGCCCTTCGGTGATCTGCAGCAGCGGCAGATACAGCTGCTGCAGCACAGAGAAAATGTGTGATGGGTCGTACTCGTAGTGAACGCGTCCTCGTTCATAGGTGGCAGTGATCCCTTGGAAGTGCAGATCCCGCCGGGATTGATCGCTGAACTGAAACTCGAGAATATGCGGAGGCTGGAACACAATGGACCCGCGCAGTGTTTCCTGACCGCCTTCGGCCGCCAACCGCCAGGTCATGGTGCTGCTCACTTGGGATACCTCTACCATCGGCGGGCTGGTAACCGGCGTTATGGATGTCTGACCGAAACCCGGCGAACTTAGCAGCAAAATCCAAAGGAGCACACCGGCCAGCAGTCGCTTCATTGCAAACACCTCAGTTCCTTCCAAAACACAACAGCCGGATGGCCTCCGGCCTAATAGTCGCTGCCGCTGGGTTGGCTGTTGCCCACAATAGCCACACCAGAGCTGGTGCCAATGCGATTGGCGCCGGCCTCCACCATGGCCACAGCTGCAGCCCGATCCCGGACTCCGCCGCTGGCCTTAACACCCATATCAGCGCCGACAACTCGCCGCATCAACGCAATGTCTTCCACCGTAGCGCCACCGCCGCCAAAACCTGTACTGGTTTTGACAAAATCCGCACCGGCCATCTTGGCCAGAATGCAGCCGCGGACGATCTCTTCCTTAGTCAAGAGCGATGTTTCCAGAATTACCTTGACTAGGTAACACCCAGCCGCCTCCACCACGCTGGAAATATCCCGATACACATCGGCGTAATTGCCTTCTTTGAGACTGCCCACAGGCAGTACCATGTCGATCTCTTGCGCTCCATTAGCCAGAGCATCCCGGGTTTCCATCATTTTCATTAAGGTGGTAGTTGCACCCAGGGGAAAGCCCACTACGGTGCACACCTTGACCGAGCTGCCCTTCAACTCATCGGCAGCCAAGGCCACATAACGAGGATTGACACATACGGAGGCAAACTGGAACTCCAGCGCTTCTTGGCAGAGAATGTTGATCTTGTCCCGCGAAGCATCGGGCTTCAGCAGGGTGTGGTCGATCATTGCACCCAGGGGAATGTCCTGTTCTTTGTCATATGTCTGCTCGAACGCCATGGGCACGGCCAAGCTCAAACCTTGTTCAGCTAGGGCTTCTCCCAGTTCCTCGCTCTGCAGATCTAACCATTTGCGGTCCACGTTCACATCATTGGCCATAGTTCTTGACTACCTCCTGTATTTCCATAATGTCTTTTGGCTGGTAGAAACGGCAATGGCCGGTGTCTTGAGAATGGCCTCCAGTTCCTCTTGGGTCTCGACCAAGCCGCCCCCGATCATGGGCGGAAGACCCTTGGGAATGCGCCGCTCCAAGTTGGGCAGAATCAAGGCCGGCAGAATCTCCACTGCCTGCGGTTTGGAACTTTCCACCATCCGCAGGCCTGTGCGCAGAGCCTCGGAATCCAGCATGAACAAACGCTGAATGGCCAATATCCCCTGGCTGCGCGCTGCCGCCACCAAATGGCTCTTCGTGGTCAAAATCCCGTCCACACCCAACTCCTCGGCCAAAAACTGAATTCCATATTTGTCCCGCGCCACACCCTGAATTAGATCCACATGGGCAAAGATCATCTGCTGCTGCTGGCGGCATCCGGCGGCAATCTGACGCAGTTCGAAGACGTTTCCCACCAGATAGAAGCAGACCTCCACCCCGCATTGGCAGGCATCCTCAGCATCGGCCAACCCCTTGAGGCCGGCAATGACTGGCTTGCGTGCCAGCCGCGAGCGCAGACCCAACAGACGATCTTCAATCTTCATGGCAGGCCCAGCCTTCGGCGCATTTTACGGCCCGCTGCCATTGACCATAGAGATGCTGGCGTTGGGATTCCTCCATATCCGGTTGGAAGAGGCGATTGCGCTGCCACTGCTGCCGGATTTCGTCGAGATCCTGCCAGACACCCACAGCCAGGCCGGCCAAGAACGCCGCGCCGAGGGCCGTGGTTTCGAAGATCTGCGGCCGCTCCACTTCCACCTGCAGCATATCGCTTTGGAACTGCAGCAGGAAGTTGTTGACTGACGCGCCACCGTCCACCTTCATGGAGGGCACCGGAATTCCAGAATCGTTCACCATCACATCCACCACATCCCGGACCTGATATGCGATGGACTCAAGGGCGGCACGGGCAATGTGGTTGCGATTGGCGCCCCGGGTCAAACCTACCAAGGCCCCCCGGGCATAGGAATCCCAATAAGGTGCTCCCAAGCCCACAAAGGCTGGAACAAAGTACACGCCGCCGTTATCCTTCACTGATAGCGCCATCTGTTCGGTCTGGCCGGCACTGGTAATCAACTTCAGTTCATCCCGCAGCCATTGGATGGCGGCACCGGCGATGAACACACTGCCCTCGAGGGCATATTGAACTTCGCCGTTGCGACCCCAGGCAATAGTTGTCAAGAGCCCGTTCTGGGATGCGATGGGCTCGGAGCCTGTATTCATCAAGATAAAGGATCCCGTTCCATAGGTAGCCTTCACCATGCCCGGCTCATAACAGGCCTGGCCGAATAAGGCCGCTTGTTGGTCGCCGGCGATCCCGGCGATGGGAATGCCCGCCGGTAGTCGCCCTATAGATTTGGTATGACCGTAAACTTCACTGGACCCCCGAACCTCAGGCAAAATAGCTTTAGGTACCCCAAGCGTCTCCAGCAGCTCTTCGTCCCAGCGCAGTTCATGAATATTGTACAAAAGGGTGCGGGAGGCATTGGTTACATCCGTCACATGGACATCGCCCCCGGTCAGTTTCCACAGCAGCCAGGTATCGATGGTGCCAAAGGCCAACTCGCCGCGGGATGCCCGCTCTTTGAGGCTGGGATCGTTCTCAAAGATCCATGTTAACTTGGTACCGGAAAAATAGGGATCCAGCACCAAACCTGTTTTGCCTCGGAACATATCTTCATGACCGGCCTTCTTCAGGCGCTGGCAGATGGCGGCACTGCGGCGGCACTGCCAAACGATGGCATTGCGCACCGGTTTTCCGGTTTTCCGATCCCACAGCACAACGGTCTCCCGCTGATTGGTTACGCCAATGGCTGCAATATCCGCTTGTTTGAGATCTTCCTTCGCCATCACTTCATCGATGAGCTTGGCCGTAACCTGCCAAATCTCTTCGGCATTATGTTCCACCCAACCCGCTTGGGGGTAATGCTGGGTAAACTCCGCATACGCTTTGGCTACGGACTTGCCTGCCGCATCAAAAAGAAACACGGTACTACCAGTGGTACCCTGATCTATGGCTAGAATGAACCGCTTGGCCAATCGGGTTTCCTCCCTTCCCAATCTCTTTTTTTAGTTCGTCAGTCTCCCATCATTTCCTTTTTTGCAGATCCCATTCTCGGTCAGCACCCAGTCCACAGCCACATCCCAGGGGTCCCTAGGTACAGGCCGTACGAAGCAGGCATAGACAAGGCCCACCGTCACCCCGGCGGCCGCGGCCAAAAAGCGGTCGTAATATCCGGCTCCGTATCCCAACCGATAACCGTCCTCGGCAAAGGCCAAGCCGGGGACGATCACCAAGTCCAGATCCTGAGGTTCCACCACTACACCGGTTGTGGGCTCCATGATCCCCATGACGCCCTCCTGGAGCTGTTGACGATCATCAATACGCCAAGCCACCATACCTCGCTGGCGTCCTAAGACCTTCGGAACACTGACTGCACAGCCCCGCTGCCAGGCATCGTCCAGAATCGGCCAGGTGTTTACTTCCACCGGGGTGGACAGATAGAGCATCAGACTGCGGGCTCTTTGGTAGACAGGCAGTGCCTGCAGGTGCTGGAAGATCCTCTGGTCCCACTGCTGCTGGCAGCTGCGGTCCAGCTGCAGCCTTTGAGCATGCAGCTGGGTCCTTAAGGCTTCCTTAGTCTGCGGGGCGGTCATACAGCCTCCAGCCCCCGGGCCAAGTCGGCCACAATGGTTTCCACAGGTTCAATACCTACGGACAGACGAATCATGGCGTATGGTACGCCCTGGGCTTCCCGCTCCGCTTCCGTAAGTCCGCGATGGGACGTGGAAACAGGATGGGAAACAGTGGTCGAGGTATCCGCCAAGCTTGGGGCCAGAACAATGTGTTCAAAACTCTGCACGGCCTTGTCAGGGTCGCCATCCACTACAAAACTGATCATCCCCCCACTGCCCTGGGGAAGATACTTAGCTGCCAAAGCCGGCTGGGTGAGGCTGGGATAATACACCGCGGCCACCTTCGGATGGGCTTCCAGGAACTCAGCCACCTGCTGGGCATTGCGGCTGTGGGCGTCCATCCGCAGCTGCAGGGTCTGCAGACTGCGGTGCAGGAGCCACGCTGCGAAGGGATCCAAAAGGGCGCCCAACTGCTTGGCCCAGACGCTGACACCTTCCATCCATGGGGCGTCGCCTACCAAGACGCCGCCCATGGCGTCCCCATGGCCGTTCAGATATTTGGTAGTGGAATGCATCACCCCATGGGCACCCCACTGCAGGGGCCGGCAGAGGCAGGGCGAGGCGAAGGTATTGTCCACCAAAAAGAAAATCTCACGCTGGTGGGCCAGTTTGGCCAAAGGTTCCAGATCCAAAAGTTCCATCTTGGGGTTGCTGATAGTCTCACCAAACAAAACTTTGGTGTTGGGCCGGATAGCGCGGGTCACGGCGTCTAGATCTTGGCCCACAAAGGTCGTCTCCACACCGAACTGGGCCAACTGCTCTTTGCACAGCATCTGGGTTCCGCCGTAGAGGGTTCCAACGGCCACAATGTGATCGCCCGGCCGGCAGAGGCTGAACATGCCCGCAGCGATGGCCGCCATCCCGGTACCAAACACCCAGCCTGCTTCCGCACCTTCCAAGGCGGCCAACGCATTCTGGGCCAAATCACAATTGGGGCTGCCCCAACGGGTATAGATGTGGCCTGGTTCAACACCGTCAGCCACGGCCTGCAGTTCGGCGATGGATTGGAACCGAAACACCGATGTCTGCACAATGGGTGGACTCAGGGGCGGGTTATAGAAGGGCCACTGTTTGTTAGCTTTCATGGACTTCCACATCGCTTTCTTTGAAGTTTCGCTGGCAGGCAGCACTGCCCTGGCAGGCCGGAGCAGCGGGGAACGCCTGGCCTCCCTGTTCACTGCGCTCCAAGATTTCCCAGCAAACACGGGGAACCCACTGGTCCAGTTCCTGCATGCGGCTGTCCTGCCAGTTCATGGACGTAATCGTTCCGGGAAGGAGAAAATGCAGCTGTGTTTCTTTAACAGGGCCCATATCCAACTTGGTTAGGGCCCAGGCATACAACTCCAACTGCAGCTGGTACTGGGCAGCCGCCAACGGTACCTGCGCCGGTCCAATGTGATTGGTCTTTAGATCCACAATGACGGCGCCATCGGATTCCAAAAACACTTGATCCATAGTCCCCGTAATGATGAACCGATCCACGGGCACCAAAAACGGCCATTCCCGCAAAAGCGGTACCGAGCGACTCCGAGCAAAGCTGGGACTGGCCAGGTAGCGCTGGGCCATGCGCCGCAGATTACTGCGTTCGGCCCCACTGACTTCGGTCCCTTCCAGTGCCAAAGACTGTTCTAGCAGCTGGTCCAGCTGCTCGGGATCTTCAATCTGTTCACATACTCGATGGATAATATTGCCCCGCTGGGTGGGCAGCAGATGACCCGCAACCGCTGGGAGCGGGCGGTCAAGGCCAGGAACTCCCGCCGGCGGCCGGACCACCCGTTCTAAGCCCCGCGGCTGTTCCGGAACCCGCAGTACATGGCGGTAATAAAAGCAGCGGGGACAGGTATCATACAAGAGCAGGGATGTTACGGAAAACCGCGTAATATCCCAGGGTACCGCCGGTGGTGGCTGTACCTGCCAGGGCGGCTGACTCACGGTCTGGACCCGCACCGGTTCGGAAGTTCGGGACTGTCCCTCGGTCCGCAGCAGCGGCGCTGCCGGGGCAGCTTCTTCCCACGGGGTGAAGGGCAGATCGGGATGCTCGGCCCGGACCCGCAGCAGCCACTGCCACCAATTTTTCAGCTCAGACAGCGGTTTGGCTGCATCCACGTCCTCACCGATACCACAGAGGATCAGTTTCTGTTCAGCCCGGGTTACAGCCACGTACAGCAGGCGCTTGTATTCCTCAAACTGCTCCTGGTCCGCCAATGCCTTAATTTCCTGGGCCAAACTGGTATCCTTGACGGCCATACCGAGGCTGCGGTGGTACAGGACAGCTCCCTGGCTGCCGTAATTCAGCTGCCGATTCAAGTCCGGAAGGACCACAACATTGAACTCCAGTCCCTTGGCCCCGTGGATGGTCATCAAGGTCACTGCTTGGGCTTCCTCACCCACTAAGCGAGCCTCTCCTTCCAGATCCCGTCCATCCAGAAGTTGGCGAATATAATGGTGCTGCTCCTGCAGGGAAATCCGGCCTTTGGCCCACAGCTCCCAACTGCTCTCTTCAAGTTTCAAGACGTTGGCCACCCGCTGCTGACCTAAGGCGCCAGCGGCCAGACGACTGCAGAACTCGGTGCTCTCCAACAGGCGGCGCAGAACCAGCGGTGCTGGCTGTATCGCAGCGAGGCGCCGCAGGTCTGCGTAGAGATCGTGAGCTTGGCAGATTTTGGCGGCATCGTCTGGAGCTGCCTCCTCCAGCCGATGCTGCCGATACCAATATAGCCCTTCGTCACTGACCAAGAAAAAGGGTGAACGCAGCACAGCTGCGGCAGCCACTTCATCGTCGGCGTCTTCCAGCCAGGCCAGAAAATACAGGATATCCTGAACTTCCCGGGTAGAATGAAATCCGCGGCCGCTCACATTGACGAAGGGTATATCCTCGGCCAGCAGTGCTTGTTCATAGATGCGCATATTGGTGGTGGCCCGAAAGAGCAGGGCCACATCACCGGCGGCAAAGGTTCCTTGGTCCATGCCGGCCTTGATGCGCCTGGCAATCTGTTCTGCCTCCACGCGGCGCAGATCATCCAGGGGCTGTTTGACTTCGTCGTTCTTGGGAATGTGCATCCATTCCACGTGCGGCGGAACACTGCCTGGGCTGCCGGCCCGGCTGGCCTCAAAGGGTACCTGATCACCATCCATCAGGTAGGGAAAGACGGTATTGGTCCAATCCACTAGGGCTGGCAGAGAACGGAAGTTATCATCCAGCAAAATCCGTTGGCCGCCGTTGTTCATGATTTCCTGCTGCGTCTCCAAAAAGACCTGCACCTCGGCGTTGCGGAAGCGGTAAATGCTCTGCTTGCCATCACCCACCACGAACAAGGTCGTGCTCGGCGTCCGCAGGCCATCGACGATAGCCTTTTGAACGCGGTTGGTATCTTGAAACTCGTCCACCATCAGGTGCAGGAAGCCATAGTGCTGGCGCACATGCTCGTGCTGGAGCAGCTCCAGGGCTAAGGCCTCCAAGTCATTGAAATCCAACAGGCCTGCGGCCCGCTTCTGGTCCTGGTAGGCTGTGTGCACGCTATTGAGCACTTCACCCCAGCTGACCATCTGATAATGCCCTTCTAGGTCCACCCAAGCCTGGCGCCACTGGGCCAGGGCATCCTTAACACTGTCCATGAGCGGCTTGATCCGGCCCCAGTTTCCTTTGCACCGTTCCACCAAAACGTCATGGGTGTCCTGGATATGCAGCCCGGCTGGGGCAGCCAAGGCGGCCCGCTCAAGCTGCCACTGCTGCCGCAGGGCGGCCAATGCCTGCTCCTGCTTCTCGGTGGGTGTAATGGTCCCTGCATCCCAAGCGCCGAATAGGGACCGCATGCTCTGTTCGAGAGCCGCTGCTGCTCGCGGCAGCACTGCCTGCAGATCCTGTTCGCTTTGGTTGGAGCCAAAGGTGCGCTGCCCGACACCGATCATGTCGTTATAGATCTGCACCAGCATACCCGCGGCATCCCGCAGCTGCCGGTAGGATTCGCGAATCTGCGTGATCATGGAATCCCCCGCATCCAGGCGGGCCCGCAGCGTATCTTCCGCCACATCCTGCAGCATGCCCTGCATTTCCCATTCTTCCCCCAGGCGAAAGCGGGGATCCACACCGGCCTCCCGGGGATGTTCAGTGATGATGCGCTGGCAGAGGCTGTGAATCGTGGAGATCTGAGCATGGGTCATCTGCGGCGCCAAGGAAGCAAGCTGCGGATGCTCCGCCAACTGGCTGCGCACCCGGTCGCGCATCTCCTGGGCCGCTTTGCGAGTAAACGTAATGGCTGCAATGCGTTCCAGAGGAATGCCCTGCTCCAAAAGATACACAAAACGTTCCACCAACACCTTGGTCTTCCCTGAACCAGCGCCGGCCGCCACGGCCACATCCCGCTGGATGGTGGTAATAGCCTGCTGCTGCTGGGGGGTGGGTTCATAGGCCATCCTCAGCGCACCTCCTTGCGACAGACACCATTATAAGGACAGTAGCCGCAGATCTGCGGGGTACGAGGTTCGATGGGAAACTGCCCAGCCAGGATTCCCCGCAGGCAATTCTGCAGGTGAACAATGAAGTCGGCGGTAACAGCCTCCCATTCCTCCATCGCCAGAGTATTGCTGGAACCGCCCACAGCAAAGCTCTGATGATGCGGCTTTTGCCAGAGGCCGGCGCGTTTGCGTTCCTTAATGGAATAAAAGGCCGTTCCCACCGGGGTCAGCTGCGGCCAGAGCATCCGGGCGGCGAGAAAGTATACCGGCAGCTGCAGATGGACGCCGGCCCGGATATCTTTCGCTGCGGGGTTGGAACCTGTCTTGTAATCCAAGATCACGCATGTCTGATCCTGGGCGTTCACATCAACACGGTCGATTTTTCCCTGCAGACGGATGGAATGGCCGTCCACCTCCACGGTCAGTTCCTGGAATGTCTCTTCCAAGAACTGCGGCCGATACGTCTCCGGCAGCGTCTCGAGGTCCCAACGGATAAACTGCTTTAAACGGCGCAGCAGCAGCTGCGATAAGGGTTTGCCTAAGCGGGCTTCTTCATCCTTGGCGGCCCGCTCGATCCATTCTTGCGCTCGGTTGACACTGGGCCGGGGCCCTTGGCCGAAGGCTTCCCAGAAGCGCTGCAGAATGCTGTGGACCGCAGTACCTTCGTCCAAAGGTGTAAGATCTTCACTGATCTCTTCATCTTCCTGCAGCTGCAGAACCTGTTGACAGTAATATTGGTAAGGACACGCCAGATAGGTGTTGAGGCGGGTGACGGACTGCGGCCGCTGCAGCAATCGCTGCTGGATGGCCTGGATCACCCGGCGGTCAGTCAGCTCGCCGCTGCCCATGACCACGGCCCGGGACCGAGGCGCATAGGTTGTGCGCAGCTGGTGGCGGCTGCCGTTGTATGGTTCCAACACCGGAGAGCGCACCTGACTGCGGCCGTCGCCGTCTTCCAAGGGGTAACTGGCCGTAAGATTCGGGGTCACGGCCAACAGCTGCTGCCAGGTAACCTCGTCGGCTGTTTGCTGCCAAGAACCTGCCAGCCAATGCTCCGCCCGGCGGCGCGGAAAGGTACCTTCGGTGAATCCCAGGGCAAAGATGCGCTCATACTCCAACCCCAAGACCTGCTCTGGAGAACCTACGAACAGCATCTGCCGGAACTGACGGCGATTGGCCAAGGGCGCCTGGCTGATCAGCTGCTCCAACAGCCGCCGGAACTGCGGCCAGGCCACCGGTTCGCTGGCGGTTTCCAAGGCATCAAGGATACCGTGCAGCACATCCCAGGCCTGCAGCAGTTGGCCCCAGCGTTCTTCATCCGGGGTGTACCAGGTATCTGGAAGATATTGGCTGAGAATGCCCCGCAGCCAGCTGATATGCTCCGGCATGGTGCGGCCAGCAGCAGCGGTCTCACTCCAGGCCGCCACTTCTTCCAAACGTTCCGCCCAATCATCGTCAGCGCCCAAGTAGGTCCGCCAGCGGGGAAGACCTTTCACCGCCGGCGACAGCCGCAGCAGGCGCAGACTAGCACCGTCCAAAACCCAGGGCCAGCCCCAGCCGGGCGCTGCTAGGCGCTGCCAATGTTCTTTGCTGATTTCTGCGTCCACAGCGGACAGCAATGCCAAAACAGCCCGGCCCAGTGGAACCGCAGCCAGCGTTGGAGCCGGGGGCTGCCAGGGCAGCTGCATCCGCTGAAAAACTTGCTGCACCAGGGGCAGATACGTACTCCCATCTGCCAAAACCACAGCCATACCTTTGGGCTCGCTGCCAGCCGCTAACGCCTGGCCAATACGCAGGGCCGTGCCTTCCACCTCGGCGGTGGGTGAGGCGTAGGCCACCACGTCCACGGCAGCCTGTGGTTCCAACGTTTCCTGCACCCATTCTCGGTCCTGAACAGCCCGCTGCAGTAGGGCCTCGTAAACAGGCGGCAGATCCAAAAGCTCCCCGGTGCGAACGGTGTGGATCTCCTTGGCCGTGCACCAATGGTCCACCACATCCAAGGCCCGCTGGGCTTGACTGCCAGCATCCATCACCTGCCACTGCTGCAGCTGCTCCAAATACTGGGTATACAGTTGGGCCACTTCATCCTGGGCATCCAGAGGCAGATCGGCGCTGCGAACTGTCCTCAAACTAAACTGCTGGTAGAGCCAATGCAGATCCTGGGCCAGTCCACTGAACTCCGCCAAGGGAGCCAAATACTGCAGCTGTCCTCGGCGGCAGGCGCGCCAAATACCCTGCTGCACAGCCAATACCTCCAGAATCATGTTTTCCCGGTAGGCAGTGCCTTGGAACTTCAGCAGCTCCGATACCCATCCCGGCAGTGCAAAGACCTGTGCAGCAGCGGCCGGTTCCCGCTGCTGGCGCTCGGCGGCTGCCCGCTGCTGCGGCAGCAGAAGCAATTCAGCCATTGTCCATCACCACACCTAGAGAATATAGTCTTCCAGAGCCTGAGCCACGCCGTCGTCATCATTGGCGGCGGTGATGTGCTTGGCCACCTGCCGCACTCGCGGATCACCATTGGCCATGGCAATACCCCAACCAGCCTGCTCAATCAGCTCTTTATCATTAACGTCATCGCCAATACACAGAGCTTCAGCCAGACGAATGCCGCGACTGCGCAGAATCTGTTTCGCAGCCGCGGCCTTGGACACGCCCGGTGCAATGAACTCGACTCCGGTATACAGGCCATCCAAGGAGTGGAACACCATCATGTTGGTGCTCTGCCCATAGCGCTCCTGCCACCGGGGCAGGTGAGGTTCTAGTTCCTTGACCGGGGCCACCATGGCTACCTTCAATGGCGGCTCCGCAAAGCGATGCACATCCACGGCGTCCACACCATCGCCCACATAACGCTGCAGCAGATGGCGGCCCGTTTCCCACAAGTTCTGCTCCATCTGCAGACCATCGCCGGCACTTTCCCCGGTATAAACCACGAAGTGAAAACCGCTGGCCCGCAGATCATCGATGATGCCTGCGACCAAATCCAATTCCATGCCGATCTTGTGGGTCACCGTCCGGCTCACCGGATCGTAGATCACCGCTCCATTGTGGATCACCACCGGCATGATAATGTTAAGAGCCTGAATCCAAGGCAGTGTTCTTACCAGGCGTCGACCGGTGGCCAGCGTTACCGGGATGCCCCGTGCCTGCACGGCCCGTACCGCAGCCCGATTGCGCTGACTCAACTCCTCGGCGCTGTTGAGCAGGGTACCATCAATGTCCAAAACAACACAGCGAATCTCCGTCTCCATCCGTAACGTCCTGCTCCTTCCTAAAGCCAGATGGACACCTGGTCGCGATCCATCCTGGTAATGGCATCGGCCATCTTCGTGCGCAGACTGGCGTCTTCCTTCACGGCACTGCGAATCTGCCGCATCAGGTCAATTCCGCGGCGAATGGCGTAGACAACGTCACCTTCATCAATGGATGCTTCGTCCATGAGCTGCGAAAAAGCCTCCCCCTCCGTCCAGCGGTATACCAAGGGGGCCAAATGATCATGGAATTCCACTTGGGAGTAGCCAACGAACTGCTCCTCCATGGCCCGCAGCCGCATTACACTGCGCTTCACAGGGCTGAAGGGCAGTCGATGTTTGTGGCGAATTTCGTTCTTGCGCGGTTCATACCCCACGGATACCAAAACTGCCGCCAACTGCGGTATGGAATACTCATGCAGCAGTCCTTCCATAAAAAGTTCCGTGACCAACAGTTCCTGGCCGTGAATTTGACTGGCGAACAAGCCGGCCGTGGTCAACTGGTCCTCTTGAATGTATCCCAGCGCTTCCAGCAGGCGTTTTTTGTCTTGAAACTCCCGAATGTAGCGCTGCTGTGGATCCAACTCGGCACTGCGCACCTGCAGCTTTTGGCGGCGGTTGTCCAGCTTGCGAAATTCCTTGCTGTCCCGCCGGCATCGGGAGCGTTCTTCGGCGGTGCAAGTCACTGGATCCGCTTTGGCCAAACGCTCATCAATCTCCGCCAACTGCGAGCGCAGACGGCGGCGTGTGCGCGAATTGGGCTTGTCCCGCAGACGTTTCTTCAGCTGTGAGCGTTTGCGCCGCAGCTTATCTTGGACCACCGGACAGCTGTCGGCATCAAGATGCGGGCAGTATTGCTGCAGGCCCTCCTCGATCTTGGCCAATTCCGCCAGAACACGCCGCCGTGCCTCTGAGGCCTGGTAGGTGGCGAAATTCTGACCCAAGATACGGTGAATATCCTCTTGATCATAATTGTGGATCAGGTTAAGAATGGAATTATAGGTCAGGGAAAATTGGCTCTGCAGTGGTTCAATATCGCTTTCCTTCATGGTAGGAAATTCCGTTGGATCAAAGTAGCTCAGATTGACCAGTGTGAAAGCATAGCCCACGTCATCAATGCCACGGCGACCGGCCCGACCGGCCATCTGAAAGTATTCGCGGTTGGATATCGTCCGAAACGACGTGCCATCCCATTTGGTGCTGGCTTCAAAACACACGGTCTTACAGGGAAAGTTCAACCCGACGGCGAAGGTCTCCGTACAGTACAAAACAGGCAGCAGCCGCTGGGTGAACAGCTCCTCCACGATGTCCTTCAATGCCGGCAGCATGCCCGCATGATGATAACCAATGCCCTTTTTGAGCAGTCGATACAAGGAATTCCAGCGCCCGCTGGTAATCTTGGGGTAGCGGTTTTCTACCTCGGTAATGATAGCTTCCGCATGCTCTTTTTGCTCGGTGCTGAGAAAATCAGCAACTTCGCCCAATTCCAGGGCATTCACTTCACATTTGCGGCGGCTGAAGGTGAAGAACAGACACGGCAGGTAGTCATCTTTGATGTCCATGATCAGATCAGCATGGCTGGTGACCGGCAGTTTCCCCCGTTCCCAAGGGGGCATGCTGGCCAGCTTGGCCTGATGGGAAGCAGCTCTGCGGATCACCCGCTTCAACGTGGTAATGCCCAGACTGCGTTCGTACAAATGATGCTTCAGCGGAACAATCCGCTCATAGTGAGTCACGGTCTTCACAGGGCTGCCCTGCACCGCCGTAATCCAAGCAGCCAGTTGATCCACATTGGGGATGGTAGCGCTGAGGCCAAGGAAACGCATCTGCGGCGGCATAAAAATTAAGCTTTCTTCCCAAACACTGCCCCGCTGCGGATCATCGATATAGTGGATCTCGTCGAAAATCACGTAACGGACATCGGCAATACGTTCGGGGTCCTGCTGCAGCAGATTGCGGAAGATCTCTGTGGTCATGATCAGGATGGGCGCATCGGGATTGACCACCACATCACCGGTTAAGATTCCGACAGCTTCTTCACCGACGTGGGCCTTGAACTCCTTGAATTTCTGATTGCTCAGGGCTTTGATGGGCGCTGTGTACACCACGCGACCGCCCTGGCGAAACATGCGCTCAATGACATAGTCGGCCACTAACGTCTTACCCACGCCGGTAGGCGCCGCCACCAGGACGGAGTGACCTTCATCAATGTACTGTAGTGCTTCCTTTTGGAAGGGATCCAACGTTAATCCCCGATAAACTTGGTGGGTTTCTGGTATGGTCAAAAGGATCCTCCTTTTCTGTCAACGAATATATACAATAGAGGCCATGTGCTGACAGCTGCGGCTGCCAGAGGGCAGCATTGGCTGCAATTCTCTTTGGAGGTCGGTGTGAATGCACCCATTAATGAAACACGTTCATCGGTTGTCCGTCCAGATTGGTCCCCGAGGTTCCGGGACACCACGCGAGGCAGAGGCCGCAGACTGGCTGGTGCAGAGGTTCAAAGCCATGGGCTACCAAGCATCGGTGAACACCTTCCGGACTGTGGGCAGCTTCTCCTACGTGCAGATGTTCTTTTTCGGAGGCATCCTGGCCGCGTTCGGGTTGAGCTTCGTCCATCCGCTGCTGGGTGTGCTGCTGGCTCTGCCGCTGCTGGTTCTTTACGTGCTGGACGTGGAGACCCGCTTCAGCATCGCTCCCTACTTTGCCAAACGAGCCAGTCAGAATATCCGGGCGTGGCGCGAAGACGATGCCACAAGCCATATCCGCATCACAGGGGATGAAGAACGCCTGGACAGTATCGTGATTATGGCTCACTATGATTCATCACGGGCGGCCTTGAACTTTCACCCGAAGATGGTCAAAGGATTTCGCAGTTCCTTCTTCCTTGTATTCGCTTCCCTGGCAGCCATAACCTTTTTTCTCGTGCTCCGCAGCATTCCTGCTCTGGCCCCTTGGGAGACCCCACTGACGTGGGCTTCCGTGCCCTTCGCTGCCTACTTGGTCATTGTTCTGCTGATGCTGGCCCATCGCGAACTGTTCTGCCAGTATACACCAGGAGCCAACGACAATGCCTCGGGCGTGGCGGTGATGCTGGGCGTGGCCGCTCGGCTGGCGAAGCATCCCCTGCCCGGTCTGAACGTGGAGTTCGTGGCCACTGGGGCGGAAGAGGCAGGCACATTCGGCTGCCTGGATTACATCAAGCAGTACGGTTTGGAAGGCAAGACATTTATTAACTTGGACAACCTGGGCCAAGGCCAACTGTTCGCAGCGGAAGCTGAAGGTATCGTCCGCCGCTACCCGGCAGACAGCGACCTGTTGAGCCAAATCCAGCAAGTGGCACAGGCCAAGCCAGCGCTGCCCATTGCCATCAGGCCCTATCGACTGCTCACCACCGACGCCACCCCCATCCTAGTCCGGGGTGGGCGAGCCGTGAGCATTATGGCCTGCGCTGAGGACGGTTCGCTGCCTAACTGGCATTGGATCACAGACACATCCAGTCACGTGGAACCGCAGAATCTGAAGCTGGCTGAAGAGTTGGTGTATCGTATTCTGCAAGAACGCGGGAGGGTTTTCCATGACACAGAGGCCACCGGATGATGGAACCATAAAGGACGGCACAGCACAGCCAAAGTTTCCCATACACCATAGTGACGAAGAATGGCGGCGCCGGCTCAGCCCCGAAGGCTACCACGTTCTGCGGGAACACGGTACCGAACCGCCTTTTCGCAACGCCTACCATGACAACAAGCAGGTGGGGATTTATGAGTGTGCCGGCTGCGGCAATGCTTTGTTCTCGTCGCGGCACAAATATGATTCGGGCTCGGGTTGGCCCAGCTTCACCCAACCCCTCAATGATACGGCCATCGGAACAAAAACCGATACGTCGCTGCTGATGGTGCGCGTGGAAGTGCACTGCAGTCAGTGCGGCGGTCATCTCGGCCATGTCTTCCCCGATGGCCCCAAGCCCACCGGCATGCGCTACTGCATGAACTCAGCTGCTCTGCAGTTTCGCCCCACGGGACAAAAAAAGGAGGATGACAGTTATGACACAATCTGATCACGATCATTCACCACTGCTCCAGGAACTGGAATATGCTGTGTTCTCTTTGGGCTCATATTGGCGGGCTGATGCCAACTTTGGTCAAATCCCCGGGGTGCTCAAGACCTGGGTGGGGCTGGCCACCGGCGAAACCGTCGGCCCCGTGGAAGCTGTGGAAGTATGGTTCCATCCCAAGCGCATCAGCTATCACGCGCTGATCCGCTGGTTCTGGGACAGCATTAACCCCCAAAAACTGCCGGAACAACCCCGTTACCAGCCGGCCATCTTCGCCGTCGATGACAAGCAGGCAAAGGCCGCGCGGCGTTCGGTGGTGGAGATGGAGTTCAAGTTCAAAAAGGAACTGCACAGCCTGGTGCAGCCCTTGGCAAACTTTGAGGCCGCTGCCCAGGAACACCAAAAGTACTATCTGCAGAACAACCCCCAAGCGCTGGCGGTGCTTCACCCCATATTCGCCAACCTAGATGCACTGCTGAAATCCACCGCCGCGGTGCGTATTAACAGCTACTTGGGTGGATGCGCTTCCCTGGAAGAACTGGAGGAGCAGTGGGAAGCAGTACTGGCGCTGCCCGAAGAACCACCGGAACTGCAGTCGGTGCTGGCGGAGCTGCCCCGCATCACGGCTGCTGAAGAAGGGCAGAATTGAGCTGCTGGTCCGAACAGAAAAAACCACAGAGGCACTGGCCATGGCCAGTGCCTCTGTCCTTCATGTTATGCGGCGCTGACTGCGCCCCTTTGGCTCAATCCTGCACCAGCTGCCTTCACGGCGTGCGGACTAGCCGGAAACCCAGATGATTGTAGACACCGCTGGGATCGTAGCTGTTGGAAATCCCCACCTGCAGGTAACTGGAGTTATACAGCCAAGCGCCACCGCGGCGAATTCGCGACGCTTCATCGGCGGTGAAGCACCATTCCAGAACATTCCCACTCATGTCATAAAGACCTAATTGGTTGGGTTCCTTCCTGGCTACCGGTTGGGTCTTTTCGCCACTGTTCTCAATGAACCAAGCCACAGCGCGCGTGGCCATGACGTCTTCGTGATGGCCGCTGGCACCGCTGGCATAGTGACCCGGCGTCCAAAAGTGCCCGCTGTCCCGTGGGAACTCCAAAGCCCCTGCCCAAGGATCCGATCCTTGGTAGCGCGCTGCCAATTCCCATTCCTCACTGGTGGGCAGGCGGAAGCCATCGGTGTCCAGGGCCACGACATTGTCCACGGCCTCTGCATCTAGAGCATCCCGCAGCACTTGACCCCTGTTCACATATACTGGTTGAAAACCTTGGTATTCCGAGAGCGCATTGGCCCACACAACAGCGTCACGCCAGCTGATACGCGTTACAGGTTCATAGCGCCGCGACGTGGGCGGTGCGCCATTGGCGCCACTGCTGCCTTCACGGCCCACATTGGCAAAGGTATAACCGTTCTCCAAGGCCCATTTGCGGATGCTGTACCAAAGCTCGTAGGTCACGGGTGTTTCAGCGATCCAAAAGTCGTTCTCTACTTCGCCGGTTGCCACATTCTGCACACCCATAGGAAAGCTGAGACCTGGAGCTAAGCGCATGGCAACAGGCATACCCAGAATGTCATATTCCACTCTGTCCCCAATATCCACTTGCCGGAACTCCAACTCATCATCGGGACGATCCAGCACCAGATAACCGGGTCCGAAGAGCCACCCTTCTTTTAAGGCTGACGCTCGGACTTCACCGATAACATGGGTCTTTTCCCAGTAACCTTCGGCGTCTGTCTGCACCGATGTTAGAAGATTATGGAACACCACGTCCACATCTTCCACGCCTCGGCCTTGGATGTCCACCACACGGCCGGCCACATCATAAGGCACGTGGATCACAATGTCGGTAGTGCTGAACTGTGCGGTCCCCCGCAGCACATGCACACCGCCGCTCAAGGCGGTGAATGTAACTTCATTGCCTTCTTCCGGTTCAATGGTTCCTTCGCCTTGAATCATGCTCCAACGGATAGGAATGTCCACCACCTGATCATCCACATCCACCACAGACGCAGAGACCAAAGCACTGTCCCCGGGCTGCATGAAGAGACTACCCCGCGGCAGCGTTCGAATCACCGGCAGCGGGGGAATCTCTACGGTCACCACCGTACTTTCATAGAGGTCGGCAACTATCTCCAGATCCATGTAGTCTTCACCGTTGGTGACGCGAATGGTCTGATTGGCTCCCATAAGGCGGATCGGTTCGGACCAATCTCGCACGTCCGCCGTGGCGTAATCACCTTCCACTTCGAGGAAGAAATTTTCCACGGGGTTCTCCACTACAAACTCCACATCAAACAGTTGAATCAGCTGCGGCGGTGTCAGCAGATAATTGGCCAACAGCACCATGGTCTCGCCCTCTTCCAGGACAAAGCGCCCGGAAGCGGCCTCCTGGTTGCGGGTGATGTTAATGTCCAGTGAGCCAACGGGGAAATCCCGCAGACGGCGGTTGGTGTCGCCGTAATAGATACCATTAATTTCAATGCGACCACCACTCTGCGGCAGACTGCGCAGTTCCAGCGTTCCCGTGCGCAGCCCCACAACGATTATGGACGGCTCGTCGGGAAGCACATCCATCTGGACGGCCACGGGCTCAAGCTGCAGGTTGATTGTCACCGATTTCATGGACTCCACCGTCACATCCAACACTTGCTCGGCATAGCCCTCTTTGCGGGTAACCAAGACATGCTGCCCCGGCGGCAGTGGCAGCACGAACAGCTCCCCGGGCTGGGTCACTCCCTGCAGTTCCTCCTCCATGAACACCTCAACCCCGGCCACCGTCTGGATCACTACGTATCCAGGCATCGCAGCTCCCACGGGATACGCCAGTCCAAGCAGCAGCACCATGACCAACAGCCATTGCAATCCTGTCTTCGGCATACACGTCGCTCCTTTCGGGGATTCTCACATCATAATCCACGGCATGCGCACGCGGCGATGCACTGATCTTCCAAGGTTATCCTTCTCAATCAGATGTGAATTTTCCTTCCTTTCCGCCATTGTGTCCACAAATAATGCCGCGATCGCCTCCCAGTGGTTCAGATGCCTTACAGGACAAATACAGCGCGAGCCACGGACGCGGCTCGCGCTGGTTCTACTGCTGCAGTGAAAAAACGAGTGCTACGTTTGCTGCAATTGCTTTGACATGCGGCCAAAGCTTGCTGGGAACCACCAGACGGCTGTGTCACTGGCCAGGCTCGTTCAAAGCCAAACTTACTTCGGCAGCAAAGGCCGCCGAGGAAACGGTGTCGCCCATGCCCACCGTGCTTACAGGTTTGGGCATAATGTGAGCCGGCACCACCAGACAGTAATGATCGTCACCTGCGAAGATTCCCGTTTCCACGAAATCGTCGGCCACGGGCAGACCTGCCGCTGTTGCCAAATCGGCAAAGTCCTGCAGCTGCTGCAGTCCCACATCGGACAGGGGTTCGTGTTCCATCTGCTCCAAATCCGCTAAAGGTACCGCTCCGCCCTGCTTCGCCTTGACAGCATTGACCGCCGACGCAAAGAGGCAGGATTGGCGAACATGCTCAGGGCTCACAGGATAGGGTTTCTTGAGCAGCATAATATAGTATCCCAGGTTGTGCAGATGAATCCGCGGCACCTGCAGTTCACGGGATAAGGCTAAGACCCCTTGATAAATGGTAAAGGCCCGTTCGTTTTCGGCAATGTTCTTGGCTTCCTCCGCATACCCGAACTCTTCAAGGACCTTCGTGATCTCATTCTCATTGATGCCGAAGCTATCAAAATTCGGCACCAGTTCCCAGAGCAGTTTTTTCTCATCAGCTACGGTCCGCATGGGAACATACTCCATATGCAGACGCAGTGTGGGATGGTTCTGTTTCAAAAGACCCAGCTGACGCAGGCTTAACTGCAAAAACGAGTCCAGATCCTCCGCCCGGCCCGTCACCTTGCCATGGTGATAACCTGCCATGAAACCTACGTCCACGGTCTCACCCACTGTCGGCAGCAGCGGTTCAATGGTTTCATCAAAGGCCATGGCCGCTTTGGGATTGCGGGTTCCCAGAATGATGCGATTGGCCCGCGGTGTGGTAATGGCGCCGGCCGGGAACTCGTAGGTCTCACCCTTGGGGTATTCGAAAATGAAGTTTACTTTTGTCCAGGTGTCATGGACGCCTTCCTTGATAGGAACCCAATGCAGTCTTCCATCATCAATACGCGGAAACTGGACGTTTTCATTATAGAACGCCGCTTGTTCCGCGGATAGCACAGGGTTATAGACATAAGCCGGCGCCTCTAGGGCGGCCATCTGATTGGCAATAATGCCAGCCTGCCCTCCCATGGCTTCTGTCATCTGGGGAAACACCTTGTGGAACCAATCACTCATGCCGATATCCACCACATCATAATACGATTTGCCCTGTCCTAGACATTCCTGCAGTAAGCAGCAGAATTGCTCCGGAGTTTCGATGGGCGAAGGCGGGGTACTAGGCCCTTCGGCCAGCGCTTGTGGGGTTTCCTTTTCAATGTTCAAGATGTCCTGCGGCCGCACCTGGATCACTACATCAACATTGGCGTTGAATGCGGCGAACGTCCGGGCCGACAGCCTCGTCTGTGTTACTGCTTCCTGCAGATATGTCTGCCAAACCATTCCTAAGTTCCTCCCTTAACTGCCAAGACTCATGAACTGCTGTGTCGTACTGCATCTTCCTCGTCCAAAAACTGCTCTACTTCAGCCCGAGTGGGCATGGATGGCTGCGCTCCGGGCCTGGTAACGGCAATGGCTGCGGCGGCATTTGCCATTTTTGCCGCAGATAACAGTGTTTTCCCTTCGGCTAAGGCCACTGCTAGACCGCCGGAAAAGGCGTCGCCCGCTGCTACAGTATCCACAGGCTTGACGCTGTGGGCCGGGATGTGAAATTCACCCATCTGGTTGCAACCATACACACCGCCGCTGCCCAGGGTAATAACAACATGTTCCACGCCTCTACTCAAAAGTACCTTGGCGGCTTTGCGGGCCGTAGACTTCGAGGACACCGTCACCCCGGTGAGCAGCGAAGCCTCACTTTCATTGGGGGTGATAACCGTAATGGCCGGGTACAAATCATTGGGCAGTTCCTGGGCCGGCGCTGGATTCAGGATAACCTTTTTGCCCAGATCAGCTGCCATACGAATCACGTATTCCACCGTACTTAGAGGTATCTCCAGTTGCAGAACGATCATATCCGCTCGTTTCATAGCTCCCGCGGCCACATCGATATCCCGGGGTGAACAGGCTCCGTTAGCTCCCGGGACCACAATGATCCGGTTCTGCCCGGCATCTTCTAAGATGATGAACGCCACGCCCGAAGCCACGTGGGGATCTTGGGATATATAGCGTGTGTCAACACCTTCCTCCTTCAAGCTTTCCAGTTGCTCACGGCCAAAGGCATCATAGCCCAACCGTCCCAGCATGGTCACCTGTGCTCCCAGACGAGCCGCCGAAACTGCCTGATTGGCCCCCTTGCCTCCGAAAAAGCGGTCAAACTGCTTTCCCGTAATGGTCTCACCCGCGTCGGGAATGCGGTCCGCAGTAACCACCAGGTCCATATTGAGACTGCCGATTACCAAAATCTTCGCAGGTTTCACCAAGTCCGCCTCCTTTAATGATCCTCTTTAAAATTCTTGACGAGAGGGGGAAATCCCTGTCGCTTTCGGCAATCGGCCTGGGAAATTTTCCGTTGGCAGTCAGCGGCCACTTGCGGACGGCCAGCACCGAGGTTACTTCTGGGGGCGCCGTCGCTTCACAATACCCCGCAGCAGACGTCCGAGGATGTCCGAGCCGGTGATGATACGTTTTTCTGTGGGCGTCCAGAGAAGAATCAAATCCTTATCAATCACATCATCGGCGGCCGTGATTGGATCTACCTGCAGCCGCTCCAGCGCTTGACCCAAGGGATACTGGGGATCCGTTACAATCAGGGGTCGGTGACAAAATGCCAAAGGGTCTACAGGATCTTGACCCGCCATAAGCTGGCGCAGCAGCAAATGGGTGTTGATGACCTGATGCGGCCGCTCTTGTTGGTCCACCAGCACAACCCACTTCTTCCCGGAATCAGCCAACTTCTGCGAAAGGTCGGTTTGATCATCCACTGCCTGTTGTTCATCCTTCGTCCATGGCCCGGCTGGGTGCAGGGGCGGCAAATCTGGCATGCCCTCGACGAAGGGCACCTGCACAATGCTCCGGGGATCCAGCGGTTCGCCTTCCGCTGCCACCGGCAGGTCATCCAGAGCCATGAAATTGATGGCACCTCTGATTTCTGCCCGGCCCAGGTCTGTGTGGCCGTGGCTGGCTTGATGCCGCAGTACATTGGCCAGCTCAGCTTCGCGCAGCCACGGAATGGTCTCGGGACCCACCGTGGCATCCAGCAGCAGCGCAAAAGGTTTGGCCACGGGCCACAAAAGCACTCTGTACACCTGCAGCAGCGGCGATAGGGCGTGAACCACCTTGAAGGCATGCCGCGCAAAGAACGCCTGCGGAATGATCTCGCCGACAACGGTAATAACCACGGTAGAAAAGAAAAAGGAAGCGAAACCCAGGAGGACCGACTCGGCCAACAGTGTCAGCAGCACATTGATACTGACATTGGCCCAGAGGATGGTAACGAGGGTATAATTGGCGTCCTGCCGCAGCGCCAGGATTTTCTCGGCGTCCTTATTGCCGCCCCGGACCGCTGCTTCCAAACGCAGGCGGCTGAGGCTGAATACCGCCAAGTTTAAGCCCGATAAGGAAGCAGATTGCGTGATGCAGACCACAATGGCGAGCCACAAAAGTGCTGTATTCATCGGCGATGTCTCCCTTCGCTCACTACACTGCACTTACCTGGAGTGACGGCCCCTTCTCCAAGGTCCATTCCCTAGACGCTGCCAAGGGCGTCGCAGGAGCCCCGGTTTTAGCGGACCTGCCAGGGGTAACCCAATCCGACGAATCTAGTCGGAAATCCTCCGGGATCAGTTGCCACGGCTTTTTAAACATGTTATACTTAACCATGTAATTTATATAGGGAGGTGCCTTTCTTGAAGGAAAGAGTACAGGAAGTTTTAAATAAAGTCCGTCCGTCTCTCCAAGCTGACGGTGGCGATGTGGAACTGGTGGATGTTGATGAGAACAACGTAGTGACAGTGCGTTTGCAGGGTGCTTGCGCTGGCTGTCCCATGTCACAGATGACTCTCAAGGGTGGTATTGAACGGATCTTGAAGCAGGAAATTCCTGAGATCAAATCTGTGGAAGCTGCCATGTAACAGCAGGCCCTTGGCCTGCTTTTTTTTTGCTATCTGGTCCTGAAAGACCGGCGAGCTGCCCGTAACAAAAACTGGGGAGGAACGGTGAGGCATGCATCCTCTGACACCCATCATGGAAAAGTTGGCCATCCCCGTCTGGGGCGTAGGACCGGTCACTGCCCTACCTGAATTACGAGAAATCTATGCCAAGCGGGTGCACCATCAACGCTACCCCAGCTTCGCGCCGCCGCCCACGGCTGAGCGCTGGAACCCCCAGCTGTTCTTGCCAGATGCAGTCAGTGTTATCGTGATTGCCGTCCCGTACTACGAAAAGGAGCCCGGCGGCGGACAGTGTCCACCAGAGTATGAAGGCGGTCTGGCTCGTTATGCGTGGGGCGAAGATTACCATGCCGTACTGCACCGCAAGCTTGAGTCATTGGGCCATGAACTGGCCGCATCGTGGGGCGCCACCGTTTGGCGGGCCGCTGTGGACAGTGCTCCTTTAGCCGATCGCCAGTTGGCTGTGCACTATGGCATGGCCGCCTTCGGCTGGAACAGCTGTGTCTTCACCAAGCAGTATGGCTCCTGGGTGGTCCTGGGTTCCCTGCTGGTGGATACGGCACTGCCCCCCACAGCAGCATTGGCCCCCGACATGCCGTGCGGCTCGCCTTGTCGAGCGTGTCTGCAGGCCTGCCCCACAGCAGCTCTCATTGAACCGTACGTTCTCGATCCCGGCAGGTGCCTGGCGTATCTGACCCAGGCTGCAGGCGTGTTTCCCCGCGAATTTCGTTCCCGGATGGGCGCAGCCATTTGGGGCTGTGATATCTGCCAAAGCGTTTGTCCCGTCAACCAACGGGCGTCAGCCTCGCCGCTTTCTTATTTCGGCACTCCGGAGCTTAGATCCTTGGATCTTTCGCAGATCCTCAGCTGGACTAGGCAAGACTTCCAAGCCGTCTTGGGTCGTTCTGCCGCTGCGTGGCGGGGCCGAACAGTACTGCAGCGCAACGCTGCCCTAGCGCTGGGTAACAAAGGCAGCAAGACGGTCCTGCCTGTGTTGAAAGAAACACTTCAGCACCATGGATCGGCGGTGGTCCGTGCCAGTGCTCTTTGGAGTCTCAACCGCTTGGACCCCCGAGGAACCAGAAGTCTCAACCAAGTTACCTGGGAAAAAGACGCCGATCCCATTGTGAAGGAAGAAGCTGCTTTTTGGCTGCAGAAGTCCTAACACATAATGATATTGCCACCTGTTCCTATTAATTACTAACTTAGTGCGGATTTTAAAACCCCTTGCCTTCTGCTGGGAAATCCATTATACTTGCATTGAATCAGCTTGATAATGATTTTCAATCCCGGCCGAGGATCGCAAGCGCCCAGTCCACAATAACGGGGTTGGACATACCAAACACACAGGGGGACTCTTAATGTTTCGCCGAATCGTATTCATCACCTTGCTTTCACTGCTGCTGGTACAGACGGCTGCTGCCGCCTCCAATCTTGTCATCTATTCCGGCCGTAACGAACGGTTTGTGCTGCCCTTGGTGGAGGCATTCCAGGAACTGACCGGCATCCAAGTCCAGCTCTTGTCTGGTGATGCCGCCCAGTTTGTCCACCGCCTGCAGGCGGAACGCCGTAATCCTCGGGCCGATGTGTTAATCTCCAACGATGGAGCTCTCTTGGAAGTGGCCCGCAGTATGGATCTGCTCCAAGCCAATGCCAGCCCCTCCCTGGAGGTCATTCCAGCTAACTTTCGGGCCGACGATGGCTCTTGGGTTGGCTTGGCCTCCCGGTCACGGGTGTTGATGTACAACAAGGACCTGATTTCCGAAGACGAAATGCCCAAGTCTGTGTTCGACCTTACCGATGAGCAGTGGCGGGGACAATTCGTCATCACGCGAGCCGGCAATTCCAGTATGGTTAGTCACATTTCCGCCATCCGCGCTGTCTACGGCGATGCATTCACCAGCCAGTTCATTACGGGTCTTCTGGCCAATGAACCCACTATCGTCAGCGGCCACACCGATATCCGTCGGGCCGTGGGCGCTGGGGAGTTCAAGTTCGGCTTGGTGAACAACTACTACTACCATCTCCAGTTGGATGAGCCTGTGGACAACCATGTTGGGGCCATTTATCCTGATCAAGGGCCGGACCAGATGGGCGTTTTCGTGAATGTATCTGGCATTGGCCTAGTCAAGGGCGCTCCCAACGAAGATAACGCTCGCCGGTTCATCGAGTTCCTTTTGGAACCAGAACAGATGAAGCACTATTCACTCACCAGCCGCGAAACACCTTTGATTGAGGGCATTGAAGCCTTTGCATACGCCTTGACCATCGCCGAATATCAAGTTGCAGATCTGCATCTGGCCCAGTTAGGCCCCAAGTACAGTGATACGCTGGATTTGATGGAGGCTGCAGGTTTTGCCGAGTAACGAATAGGAGCAATCCTTATGTCAAGCCACAGTCAAGCATCCAAACCCATCCATCCAGTGCAGAGACATTGGTTTCGCCACTGGCAGGGAAAGCCCCCCGGCCCCGGACTGCTGTTCGCCGCGGCCTTGGGGGCTGCTCTTATGATTATTCCCGTTATCTACGTGCTGCTCTTGGCTGTGCAGGCCAGCCCTGCCCAGTGGCTGCGGCTTTTTAACACGCGCATTCCCGGTCTTTGGTGGAACACGTTCTCCCTGACCGTGACAGTGACTGCTGCTGCCACCATGATCGGCAGTTTGCTGGCCTTTTTGACCATGCGCACCGATCTACCCGGCCGCAGGCTGTGGCGGTGGCTCTTGGCCGTGCCTTTAGCCATCCCCCCCTATATTGGGGCATTGGGCTATATCCTCATCGCCGGCCCCCGTGGTTTGGTATTTCAACTTTGGGGTCGGACACCGTGGGATATCTATGGATTCTGGGGCACGGCCTGGGTCTTAACTTGGTTCACGTACCCCTACACCTATCTGATCACCGCCGCTGCCCTGCGCAGACTGAACCAAAACTTCGAAGAAGCGGGACTGAGCTGCGGCATTCCCTACTGGCAGGTGCTGCTGCGCATTACGCTGCGGCTGCTGCGCCCTGCCATGGGTGCTGGGGCCGTCTTGACGGCTTTGTATGTGCTCTCTGACTTTGGGACCATCGCCATGCTGCGCTATGAAACGTTCACAAGGGCCATCTATTACCAAATGACCGGTCGCTTCGATCAGTCAGCGGCTGCTATCTTGAGCCTGCTGCTCATGATCATTACAATCATTGTCTTGACCATTTAACGTTTTACCCGGGCCAAAGATGCCTTTCACCAAAACAGCGGAACCTACCGCACACCCCGCCCTATCGCCCTCGGTCGTCTTCGTGTTCCGGCCGCCGTCTTTGTCTTTATAGTGTTCTTGTTTTCGGTTCTGCTGCCCACGGCAGCTTTGATCTACTGGACTTATCTCGGCTGGGATCAAGGTACGATGGACCACCGGTTTTGGGGTTATGCTTGGAACAGTTTCAGCAGCGCCGCCATGGCTGCCCTGCTGGTGATGTTTCTGGCACTTCCCTTGGCGTATTTGAAGTCCCGCTACCCCAGCGGGATCACCGCGGCCCTGCTGCGGGTTGCTTACGGGGGTTATGCTCTGCCCGGTGTCATCGTAGCTCTGGGTATTATGATCTTTTACGATCGCTTCCTGCCTGTTTTCTACGGTTCCCTGAGCATGTTGGTACTGGCCTACGCTGTCCGTTTCTTGCCACAGAGTATGCAGAGCCAAGACGCGGCGTTGGAGTTGGTATCTCCGCGGCTGGATGAAGCCGCTCGCTCCATGGGCCAGAACTCTTTCGGAGTGATGCTGCGGGTAATTCTGCCTTCTATCTTCCCAGGCATGCTGGCCGGAGGAGCCCTAGCCTTTGTCAGCGCGCTCAAAGAGCTGCCAGCAGCTCTGCTGTTGCGTCCTGCGGGTTTTGACACTCTGGCGGTGCGCATTTGGATGGAAGCGGCCGAAGGTTTTTACACCTATGCAGCACCGGCAGGCCTCCTGCTCATCGGCGTCTCTTTGCTGCCCCTGCGACTTATCTTGAACAAATACTAACCCATGGAAGGAGGTCCTGCATGGCTATCCTATTGGACAATGTGACCAAGACATACACCGAAGGTGATGATGCCGCCGTGAATCAGGTATCCCTGACCGTAGCGGAAGGCACCATTGCCACCCTGCTGGGACCCTCGGGATGCGGCAAAACCACAACCCTGCGGCTTATCGCCGGCTTTGAACGTCCGGAAGCGGGGCGCATCGCCATTGGGGGACGGACGGTGGTTGATGCCGGGACGTGGGTGCCGCCGGAAAAACGCGGCATCGGCATGGTGTTCCAAGATTACGCTCTCTTTCCGCACCTGAACGTTGAGCGCAATACAGCCTTCGGTCTCAAAGGCCGGGACGTCAAAGAAAAGGTGCGTGCAACTTTGAACATGGTGGGCCTGGGCAGCTATTTGCACGCCATGCCCAACCAACTATCCGGCGGCCAGCAGCAGCGGGTGGCCTTAGCGCGCGCTTTGGCCCGTGATCCAGTGGTCATCCTCTTGGATGAGCCCTTCAGTAACTTAGACACGGACCTCCGCAGTCAGATGCGCCAAGAGGTTGTGGAAATCCTCCGCCAAGCCAAGGCCACGGCGATCTTCGTTACCCATGACCAAAAAGAAGCTCTAGCCATCTCCGATACCATTGTGGTCATGAAAGATGGCACCATTCAACAAAAAGGCAGCCCCCGGGAAATTTACCAATTCCCAGAAACTGCCTTTGTAGCATCTTTTGTCGGTCAATCCAATCTGCTGCGAGGTACCATGGGTGACAACAGCTTGGTCAATACGCAGCTGGGCCCTGTTCCGTGCCACCATACCCACGGTGCCGCGCCAGGCGAAAGTGTGACCCTCTCCATCCGCCCGGATAGGTTTGAAATGGATCCCGCAGGGACTCTGCACGGTAGGGTGCTCAGCCAAGTCTATACCGGTGAAGCCATCGATGCTGTGGTGGCCATGCAGCGGGACAACATGGCCTTTGAGATCATAGTTCATATTCACCCGGAAGAGCAGATCCGTGTGGGTGATATGGCACGCTTCAAGGTTCTCCCGCACTTCGTCGCTGTCATCCGCGACCACCACTGAACAATGCTGGGAGTCCACCCCAATACTCTATGGTTAGGCCAGTTTTAGGAGTTCGTGGTACAGATATCCCCGCTAACGGAACTTCGGGGTTCCTAGCAAGCGTTCCAATGCCAGTCTCGAAGTTGGCATCTGGCAGCCCTGCCTCGAAAATGGGCGGTTGAGCTCATTTTCATGTTTCATGGTGTCAGGTCACTGAAATGTTGGGCGTGGAAACACGTCTCTGCAACAGGCCTGCTAGGCCTTCCTAAGCAGCGGCAGCCAGCAGTTCCTCGGTGATCTGAATCACCGTTCGGATGTGCTCATCATCAATCTGCCAATGGGTGACTAAGCGGACGGAGTCCGAACCCACAGCGTTGCTGCAGATACCCCGCTCCTGCCATGCCGCCACTAACTTGGCAGCATCCCAGCCAGGCGTAGAGATCCGTACGTAGAGCATGTTGGTCTCCACCGGCTGCTGTAGGGACAGTCCGGGAATGGCTGCTAAGCCATCGGCCAAGGCTTGGGCCCGTTGGTGGTCGTCCTGCAGACGGTCTGTCATGTGTTCCAGCGCCCAGAGACCTGCGGCCGCCAACACCCCTGCCTGCCGCATTCCGCCACCCAATACTTTCCGAATTTTCCGAGCCCTTGCAATGAAATCACCACTGCCCACCACCACCGAAC
>PWMW01000030.1 GCA_003559095.1 Clostridiales bacterium
GCCGAGTCGCAGCGGTAGAAGGTCGACACGATGTACTCGGCGTCGCCGGTGACGGTGCCGACGGTCAGGTTGGCCATGTGGTAGGTCGACTCTTCCATCGGGACGGTCACGTTCGGGACGAACGATGCCGACTCGAACACCTGAAGGTCGACGTCGATGCCCACGTCGGCGAGCATGCCTTGGACGAGTTCGGCGATCTCGAAGTCGCCCGTGACCGCGCCGCGCCGCGTGTAGAGGTTGATGCGCAGTCGCTCGCCGTCCTTGACGCGAACACCGTCCGACCCCATCGTCCAGCCGGCTTCCTCCAGCAGTGCCTCGGCGCGCTCCGGATCGTACGCGTAGCTGCCGACGGCCTGGTAGCCCGACACGACCGGCGTCAGGTACACCGCTTCCGCAACCGTCGCCGCGACGCCGAGGAAGACCGCCATGATGATGCCTTCCTTGTCGACGGCATGGTTGATGGCCTGGCGCACGAGGACGTCGTTGGTCGGCGCGATGTGGTTGTTGATGGTGATGTAGTACTGGCGACCGGCGACCTCGTTGAGCACCGTGAAGCGCGGGTTCCCGGTGAGGCGCTGCGTGACCGGGACGGGGAGTCCCAGAGCCATGTCGACGTCGCCGGCCTCGAGCAGCGCAGCGCGCGTGTTCGGGTCCGGGATCACGCGGAAGACGACCTCGTCGAGGTAGGGCAGGCCTTCCTGCCAGTAGTCGGGGTTCCGCACCATGTGCAGCACTTCGTTGGGGCGGAACTCGCGCTGCATGAAGGGACCAGTACCGACACCTTCGATGCGGACGCCGTCAGGGCCGACCGCTTCAGCGTGCGTCGGCGAGTACATCGACCAGGTCTTCGACGACAGGACGTTGATGATGTGGGGCGCGGGACCGGTCAGCGACACGCGTACGGTCAGGTCGTCGACGACGTCGATGCTGTCCCACGGAACGGTGTCCCACGTCGGGAGACGCAGCTCGATCTTGCGCTCGATGTTGTATTTGACGGCCGCAGCGTCGAAGGACGTCCCATCGTGGAAGGTGACGCCGCTCTGCAGGGGGAACGTGTAGACGAGACCGTCGTCGCTCACCTCGAAACCGGTCGCAAGAAGCGGCTCGATCTCTCCGTCTGCGTTCCGGTCGAAGAGCGTCTCGAACATGTAGTGCGCGGTCTCCGAGAGCGAGCCCTGGTTCGTCCCTTGGATGTCGATGTGCGGCGAGGTCGAGGTGTAGGCGACCGTCAGTGTGCCGCCGTACACGGGCTCGTCTTGCGCCTGTGCCGCGCCGAGCACGAGGCCGACGACGAACAGCCACGCGATCAGCGAGGATCGTGTGTGGCGCATCGGTATGGGTCTAGGCATGGTGTCCCCTTTCGAAGCGGCGAGGCCTACGGTCGACAATCGACCGTGCGCCGTGCTTGCAAGTGTATGCGGGGTGCTGGTAGCGCGCTAGGGGGGGTCGGACCGCAAGGTACACACGTCCCCTTCATGAGAGCGAGCGGCCGTGGACGTCGACCATCCTTGGTACCCTGCGTCGGCCACATGAAGGGGGTCGATCGGGTGCCGTTCACCATCGTCATCGCCTCGTACCTGGAGGAGGAGCACGTCGAGCGCATCCGCGCCACGCTGCCCGACGCGCGTGTCCTCTACGACCCCGACCTGGTGGCCCCGCCGCGCTACGTCGCCGACCACACCGGCCATGCCGACTTCCGGCGCGACGCCGAGGGCGAGCGACGCTTCCGCTCCTGGATCGCCGAGGCCGACGTCATGTACGACGTCGACCGCCGCATCGCCCCGGAGTTGCCCGCGATCGCACCGTCGCTGCGCTGGATCCAGTTCACCTCGTCCGGTATCGGCGTGCTGGTGCGCGACGCCGGGCTCGACCGTGCCGGCATCACCATCACCAACGCCGCCGGCATCCACGCCGTCCCCCTCGCCGAACACGCGCTGCTCGCCATGCTCTACGTGACCAAGGACGTGCCGCGCCGGCTCGCCGAACAGCGCGCCCACCACTGGGAGCGCTACAGCGGTCGAGAGCTGCGCGGGCAGACGGTCGGCGTGGTCGGCCTCGGCGCCGTGGGGCGGGAAGTGGCCCGCCTGGCCCGCGCCGTCGGACTGCGAACGCTCGGCGCCAAGCGCACGCCGACCGACGACCCAGAAGCGCTCCACGTCGAACGCGTGTTCACCAACGCCGAGCTGCACGACATGCTGCCCGAGTGCGACCACCTCGTGCTGATCTGCCCGCACACGCCGGAGACGGAGGGCATGATCGGACCGCGCGAGCTGGCCCTGCTGCCCCAGGGCGCATCGCTGATCAACATCGGACGCGGCGCGCTCGTCCAGGAGGACGCGCTGCTGGTCGCCCTGCGCTCGGGACACCTGGGCGGAGCCGTCCTCGACGTGGCCGCCACCGAGCCGTTGCCGCGCGATCACCCACTCTGGGACGAGCCGAACGTCCTCATCACCGCGCACTCGGCCAGCACCGTCGACAAGGAGAACGAGCGGCTGATGGACCTGTTCTGCGAGAACCTCGTGCGATTCCGCGACGGTCGAGCGTTGCGCAACCCGTTCGTGGCCTGATCCGCCCACGGTCGAGGCGTTCGAGGCTCGGCTCAGCCGGAGAGTGCCTCGGCCACCGCCACCAGCGCCTCGACGTGGCAGCGCTCCGTCTCGGCCAGGCCCGCGACGCGCTCGTCGCCATCGATCACGAGGTACTCGTCGACGCCGAGCCGTCCGCCGCCCGGGACGGCCCCTCGCACGCACGGCACACTGAAGGCGCGCGGGACCGCGGTCCAGGGACCGCCGCCGGCCTGGATGGGCCAGACCTCCGGGCGATAGCCCTGGCGCTCCAGCGTCTTCGTCAGTCCGCGCACCATCGAATGCGAAGGGTCGGTGCGGTGGTGGTCGAAGGCCGCCAGCACGTCGAGCTCGACGTCGTCGAAGCCGTGGCCGTCGAGGTGGTCGCGCAGCGCGGCGATGATCGCCTCGGGTTGCAGGTCCGACACGCTGCGCACGTCGATGGTGGCCGTGGCCTTCGATGGCACCGAGAACGGTTCGGTGCCGCTGCCCGGGCCGACGAAGCCGCTGCGGAGTCCGGCCAGGTTGAAGGTGGGCCCGTACAGGAAGCGTCGGAGCGCATCGGCGTCGAGCGCTGCCCGGTCGAGCGCGACGTTGTCCGGCCCGCCGAGTGGGAGCGCGTCGCGCAGGTCCTGCCCGGCGCGCGCCTCGGCCAGCCGCTCGAGCAGCGCCGTCTCGGCCGTGCTCGGCCCCGCTGCGCGGTCCCACGCAGACGTCAGCGCCGCGACGCGGCAACCGGTCCCGTCCGCGAACGTCAGGCTCGCGAGTGCCTGGGCGAGCCGCCATGGAGGGCCGTGGACGAAGCCCGCCGCCGAGCTGTGGACCGGGCGCCGTGGCGCTCCCGCCCAACGCTCGCCCGTGGCGGAGAGCTCGACCACGACCATGCCCTTGAGCCCCAGGCCGACGCTGACGCGGC
>PWMW01000311.1 GCA_003559095.1 Clostridiales bacterium
ATCCGTGGATGCTGAACTATCCACGACTACTGTTTTCCCACAGTTGTCGTACTCAGTGTGAACACTGAACCCGATTCGGCAACGACACAAAAGTCCTTCCCATGTACTTTCGCGTGTCGCCAATATACCTTTCCCAGTTGTTCCATCGCTCAACTAGCAGACCTGCGTCATAGAGATCAAACGTGGTTTGCGACCGAGTGCGAAACGCCGTTAACTGGCGTTTCTTCGAGATCGACCGTTACCTGTACCCGTTGGTTCATGCCAACGTAACAGGCCTGTTAGGGCAGCTTGTCCAAGATCCGCTGGAACTGCTCTCCGTCGAAAGCCCGCATGGTTGTGGTACGTAATCCGAACCGAGCACATCCTGCCAAACATGCTGCGGATGCAGTCTCATCGTCCGGGAATTCCGTAATGATGATCCCGTCATACGGTCCCATCAGCCAATACCCGGTAAGGGCCTTTCCTCCCATCGACTCCACTATCTTCGCAGACGCCGCGTCAGCAGTTCCTGCCTTTACATCCTTGATACTTTGGTCGGTGTATTTCCATAGAGTCACATATACCGGCATCAAACACCCTCCTTATCCGTGGATGCTGAACTATCCACGACTACTGTTTTCCCACAGTTGTCGTACTCATTGTGAACACTGAAGCCGATTCGGCAACGACAGAAAAATCCTTCCCATGTACTTTCGCGTGTCGGCAATATACCTTTCCCAGTTGTTCCATCGCTCAACCAGCAGACCTGCGTCATAGAGATCAATACGTGGTTTGCGACCGAGTGCGAAACGCTCTTAACTGGCGTTTCTTCGAGCTCTACCGTTACCTGTACCCGTTGGTTCATGCCAACGTAACAGGCCTGTTAGGGCAGCTTGTCCAAGATCCGCTGGAACTGCTCTCCGTCGAAAGCCCGCATGGTTTTGGTACGTAATCCGAACCGAGCACATCCTGCCAAACATGCTGCGGATGCAGTCTCGTCGTCCGGGAATTCCGCAATGATGATCCCGTCATACGGTCCCATCAGCCAATACCCGGAAAGGGCCTTTCCTCCCATCGACTCAACCATCTTCGCAGCTCCCGTTTCTGCAATTAAGGCTTTCACATCTTTGACTCTCTGGTCTGTGAACGTCCATAGAGTTACATATACCGGCATCGAACACCCTCCTTGTATGTTGATATGAAACGATCCACTGCTAAGATTCTCACACAACGGCCCCACTCAGCTGAAACATTGACCCAAATCGGCGGCGAGGTCAAAGGCACTCCCGTGGACTCTCGCGTGTCAGCGATCTGCGTTTCCCAGTTGTTCCGCCACTCGACTAGGGTAGCTCACTCAAGATGCGATCGAAGTGCTCACCGTCGAACGCGCGCATTGTAATACAGCGCAAACCGTAACGAGCACTGCCAGCCAAAATGGCTGCCGACGCGGCTTCATCGTCGGCAAACTCCGTGATAATGATGCCATCATAGGAGCCCATCAGCCAATATTGCACAAGAACCTTTCCGCCCATAGATTCAACAATGTTCTCGTCCTTCGCATCTTCACTTAACGCTTTCAGGTCGCTCACACTCTCGTCAGTGTCCTTCCACAATGACACATACACGGGCACAGACACCCCTCCTTGCCATCGTTATACGGCAACAGGTCTACACTCCAGCAGGCGCAGCAAACAGTCTTCCACCTCCCTTCTGGTTGCGCATCGACAGCGACCACCATCCATCTTTTGCAGCTCGCGGATATCCTGGTAACCTATGGCATTGAGATTGGCCAACTTCATTAACTCACCATATTATATTGAATATTATACTAAAATACCATAAATCTGTCAATTTAAGGAACACAACTGGCACAAGTCGTTCAAAGCAAGCAGCAGGGTTTTTGCTGCCATGCTTTCTTTTTCGCCTCTTTGTTCTAGTCAACCTTGGGAGTCGCCGTTAACGATCTCATTCCAACAAAAATCCGTGGCAGGAGCCGCTCCCCGATTCCAGAAGGGTGTGAATAGAGGTGCAAAATCCTGCACCTTGCGGATCCCGCCGGTTGTAGTTACTGCGCGAAACTTCATAGGAGGGATATTTGTGCTGCGTAGCGTTTCTTTGTTGCTTGTATTGGGAGTTCTTGTCCTGCTGCTGGGAGGGTCAGCCATTGCTGGCCAAGATTATCCCGGCAGTGAAGATCACCCGCTGTTGGAGAGGTTTCCCGGTTCGTTCATCTACGCTTGGGAGTACTGGCTGTTCGACGAATACGTGGTTCCCACCGGTCCTATCGTCGAACGGGGGCAACCCGAAGAGGGACCACTGCCAGACAAGGCTGCAGCATCGGGGCGGGATCAGATGCTTCTTCCCCAAGAAGGCTTTGCGGCTGCAGGTGAAGTGACCAAAATAACGTATATCGCTCCCGAGGACCGATCTCTCCACGAGATCTACAGCAGTTACCTGGAGGAGTTGGAAACAGCAGGCTTCGACGTTCTTTTTACGGCCACGAACGAAGGCGACATGGGTCCGTATGCGTCCTGGCACGCAGCCCGCTATGGTATTGGGCCTGAGCACCGGGCACATCAGCTTCGCGAAGCTGAAAGCAAGCGGTTGATCACTGCCACTCTGGATCATGACCAGCGTCCCGTCCATATTACTCTCTACTTCCGCTTAAGGCCGGGAGGCCGGGAGTATCCTGGACAGGTGCGAGTTCAACTGGATATTGTGGAAGAAGACAACAGAGAAACAGGCCTGGTAACATCGCACCCTGAGTACGAACGAACACTACCGACCATAGAGCCCATGGCCTACGACGACTATGAAGGTGGAAGCGACCATCAGGTTCTTTCCCGCTTCACAGGCTCTTTCATCTATGCCTATGAACATGCAGTATTTGATCAATATGCGGTGGCCACAGGCCGTGTCGACGAAAAGGACCTTCCCGACGAAGATGAGCCGCTACCGGACTTGGCAGCTGCTGGTTCAAGGAACATGATACAGCCTACCACCGGGGTACTGGTGGAGGGCGCTGTCACGAAGTTAACGTATGTGGTCCCCGCGCAGCGTTCGGCCCTAGAGGTATTCCGCAGCTACAAGGAAGCTCTGGAGTCTGCAGACGTCGACATCCTCTTCACAGCCAGCGGCGAGCGCGAGATCGGTCGCTACCAGGAGTGGCACGAAATGCGCTACGGTGAGGGACCTGAACACCGGGCTTATCGTCTGCGCGAAGCCGACCAGGAGTACTATGTAGCGGCTCGTCTTCCCCACGACGAGGGTGATGTCTATGCAGCCATCTATATCATGTTCGGCCGCGGTGATCGCGACTTTCCTGACAACGTCCGCGTTCAGGTGGACATCGTTGAAGAGGGAGACATGGACGAAGATCTGGTGAGTGCTGAAAGTCTTCGAGATCAGCTGCGCACACATGGTTCAGCGGCAGTCCAAGATATCCACTTTGCCTTTGATAGCGCGAAACTGCTGCCGGAATCTGCGAATACCCTGGACGCAATCGCTGGGCTCCTTGAGGCGGATCCACAACTGGAATTGCTTGTTGTGGGTCACACCGACGACAAGGGCGCGTTGGACTACAACGTTGATCTGTCCCGAAGGCGCGCCGAGGCGGTGGCCACAGCGCTCAGCGAAGACTATGGTGTGGCAGCAGGTAGATTGACGCCGCTGGGTGTGGGGCCGGCAGCTCCAACCGCGTCGAATCTGACAGAGGAAGGACGAGCGCAGAATCGACGCGTGGAACTGGTAGAACGCATCGACTAGCGCCTGACTAAAATGGCAAAGCCACCGCAGAAACAATGGCCGACTCTCCGGGATGCGATAACGGGGAGTCGGTTATTGTGCGTCTGGACCCATGTTCTTCAGGAACAATCCTCGAGTGAGCACCTTGCACCAAACTGATGCCTCGTCGATCCCATGTGCCGCGGCCCATTAACCGAAGCAACGTTCTGCCAAGACTAAATAAATCTCCTTGGCAGCAGGATTTTCAGAAAAATCGAAGAAAACTATAATATGATAATATTTTTGCAGCGAAGTTCCAACAGCTACGGCCAGCAGTGGTGTGGACTCGCAATATGCCTGCCACATAACACTGCAGTTCACGGGCAAACGTTCTCTTCGGCACCGGGTACCGTACGCATGCCTCTGTTCCCAACCATTCAGTGTAGGATATTCTGCCAGAAGGGGTGATAGTCTATGTTATCACGGAGAGCTGTGTCTTGGATATTGGTACTGGTTTTTTGTACGGTCATCATTGGCATCGGGGGCACCCAGCCGCGATTGCCGGTTCCTCGGGATCTGGAAATCTTTGAGTTGATACTCCCGGAAGGAGTGATACTTGAAAGACAGGAAGTAGCGCGGGTAAGCCATGATGTCACTCCGGAACTAATCTTCCACATGCGGAGAGTTCCAGGCTCCACGTATCCAGTGACGGTGGTCAATGGTCCGCTTATGGTCACGGTGGATCGACCCGTCTTGTTTGCCGAGACAGAAGTTACCTATGAGCTCTGGTACACGGTGAGACACTGGGCCCTCAGTCACGGCTATACCTTCGCCTATCCAGGGCAGGAAGGCAGTCACGGGCACCCGGGGCGCCCCATCAGTGATCGCAGCCAAGAGCCGGCCACCATGATCAGCTGGCGGGATGGCATGGTTTGGTGTAACGCCCTCTCAGAGCTTTTTGGTTTGGATCCGGTCTATACCTATCGCGGAACGGTCGTCCGGGATGCCACGCAAGAACGGACCTGCGACCATGCAGTCCAGGAGGCGGCCAACGGCTTCCGACTGCCCACTGCCGCAGAATGGGTCTTGGCATTCCGCTACGTCGACGGTGAACTCTGGGCCAACGAACATCACGCCAGTGGCGCTGCAGGGGACTTCCAGGATGAGGCAGCAACAACAGCGGTAGCTTGGTACGCGGCAAACAGCGGCTACCGCACCCATTCTGTGGGCCAAAAGCGGGCCAACTATCTGTATCTTCACGATATGAGCGGCAACGTCAGCGAAATCGTCTTCGACGAGTACTCCCAGGAACCCGCTGAGATCGGTGGCGGTTTCCGGCACCCGGCTTCAGGGCTGACCATCCCTGGAGTTCCAGGCACCATAAACCCAGCTGACGCCAGCTTTGATCGCGGTCTGCGCATCGTTAGAACGGTTCTCATTCCCCGTTTCCCCATGCAGGATCTGCAGGTACCCGAACTGAAACTTCCCGATCTCAAGATTCCAGACATTTCGCTTCCTTAGGAACGTGTTGATTTCCCCGGGAGTCCGAGCGGACACAGGCCGAACGCCTCGGTGAAATCGCAGTTAAAGCGATTTCGCGTCTCCTGTTAAGAGCTCGCAAGGGTGCTTTATCAACACGTTCCCAGCAAGGTTTGCTGTCAAGCCCGCTATCTAGCGAAACTAGCAGATGCGTACCCCGATCATCTGTATGTCTAAAAAGGGTGTGATTCCGCTGTGAAACGACTCGGTTGGCTGTGTTCAATCCTGTTGCTGTTGACTCTGGTGGGATGTACTGGATCCAGTTCGGGACCGGCGCTGTCCGTTGAAAAGGCAGCCATATGGAATCAATACACTGCCCTCATGGCGCCGGATATGGCCTGGGATCTCGACGATGTAGTTGACCTGGATGAACTCCAGTCCTACTTGGAGGCGGTCTTTCCCTACTTCACGGACCGCTTCACCATTACAGATCATGATGCCCGGGATATTCGCGAAATCGATCCAGCGTCCTTTGGCGAATCCCAGTATCGTACGAGAGAGTTTACGCAGGCCCAGATCCTTACCGCTCTTGACGAAGGTCGGGAACAGGGGTGGGATGCTGTTGATCGCATTGATGACCTGGACCGAGCGTTATTGGGCCGCATGCTGCAGTTCCTTACCAGCGATGAAACGTATTGGTTGGACTACCTTGCGATCATGACAGAGGGTTCCGACTACACATCGCATCCAGAATCCCCTTGGGTAGAAGAACCCGTCCTCCAAGTTACAGGTTCCAAGGCCGAGCTGATCCTCCAATGGCTCGCCGTGGGCCTTCTAGACTATGAAGGTGACCAGATCTTGGTGGAAAATACGTTGTTGTTTTCGCTGTATTGGACGAAAGATCAAGGCTCCTGGCGAGTACATGAGCTGGAGTTCACTGCGAGAACAGCACTGTATGTTCCTAAGGGCTATTGGACGCCATAGAACTCCCGGGTGACACATGGGTCAGAGGAGATCCCAATAACAATCAAACGAGAGCGTCGCTCCTATTGGGAGGGCGCTCTCTCAGTTTCGTGCTCAAAACTCATGGAAGCATACTGGCATCTCAGAGAATCTGCAGCAGTGCTTCGGCCACCGCCGGGTCCAGAATGGTACCCGAACAGGCCTGGATCCGCTGCTTCGCCTCGCCGGCATCCAACCCCAGAGCGGCCGGTTCGTGTCCAATGAGCTTGTGGTAATAGTCCGCAGCTGCCGCCATGCGTCCGAGCAGAGGAATCCCATCACCGGCAAGCCCCATGGGATATCCCGATCCATCCCAGTGTTCGTGATGCGCCAAGACGCTGTCCGCCAGCGAGGCGTGTTCTGGCGAACTGAGCAGAATCGCATACCCGATATCTGGATGCCGGCGCAGTTCATTTCGTTCCGATACCGTCAGTTCTGGTTCTTTTTTGAGAATGTCAGCTGCCACAGCTACCTTGCCGATGTCGTGCAGTTGACCCACCAGTCGAGCCGCCGTTTGCTGCGCCGCATCCAGCATCATGGCCTGAGCCAACGCCGTACACAAATCCCCAACCTTCTGGCTGTGCTCTTGCTCCCATGGAGCCATAGAGTATAAGCGCTCCTTGATATTCTCCAAGATGGTCCGCCGTTGGGCTGGGCGTTCCGAGTTCTTGCGCCGATACATGCGCTTCTCTGCGGCTTGGAACACCTCGGCCATGAGCTGCTCCGCATGGGTCTTGGTTCCCACACCACAGGACAACGAAAGCGGAATGGCTTCAACCATCCTTCCCTTCAGAGCATTTTGGATTCTGTGTTGGAGCGTAAGAGCCTGTTCATGACTGGTACGCGGCAGCAGAATAGCAAACTCATCACCGCCAAGACGAGCGATAATATCACTGCCGCGGCAGGACTGTCGCAGCATCTGGGCGATCGCGCGCAAGAGCGTGTCACCGGCCTGGTGTCCAAAGGCATCATTGGTCAATTTCAGGCCATCAACGTCGGCCAAAAGAACGGAAACCGGAAGCTGAGCCGGTTCATCAAGCCGAGTCAATTCGGCCTCAAAGACACGCCGATTGTACAACCCCGTCAGCGGATCCTGCATGCTTAAGTACCGGTCGGCCTGGGCTTTCGCTCGTTGTTCCGTACGATCCCGAAACACGGCAACGATTCCGTTGAACCTGCCATCTTCATCGCGAATAGCAGCAAGGCTGGCTTCAATGGAATACACTGCGCCCGTGGCCGAATGCAGCAGAACGTGGTCCTCCAGCCCGATGGTGAGATCAATGAAAGCCTGGCCAACGTTCCATGGCAGCGGCTCCTGCCGCTGCTCATCGTAGAGGGTCAGTACCTCTTCGAGCGATCTGCCCACAGCCATCTCCGGAGTCAGACCGGTCAATTGGGCCGCCGTCTTGTTCATAACCACCACCCGACCCCGGGCATCAGCGGAAATGACGGCATCGCTAACGGAAAGCAGCGTTGTCCGGAAAAACTCCCTCTCCAGCAGCAGTTGATGCTCTATGCGGTGTCGTTCGGTGATGTCTTCTGCCGAACAGACCACAGATTCCACTTCACCCTGTACCCCGATTTGGGCCACACGTGTCACCTGCAGCAGACGGCGCTCTCCCGCCGTATTGGTGAACCAATCACTGCTCTTGCGGCACAGCCCATCCGCAAACACTTGGGCGTTCTTGGCCACTTGTTCTTCCGCCGTTGCTGCCGGGAAAACACTGCCAAGCTGACGATCCTCAAAGGATGCTTTGTCCCCTCCCAAAAACTGGGCATGGGCTTGGTTCACGGCGCCATAAGTACGGCTGTCCTTGAGATACCAAACCTGTGTTTCCATGGTATCCAGCAGCAGACGGTGAGCTTCATTGGTGCGCTGCAATTGGTAGTTATGATGCCAATTGGCTGACGTCAGTGATGTTACGGTCAGCATCATGGGCGCGGCAGCCGAGTGCTTGGCCGCGGCGAGCCTGCGGTTCACGTGGCGCTGAACAATGTCCACCTGTTCCTTGGGTGTGATGGAAGCAATAGCCTTGTTCAAAATGTGACGGAGCGGTGCAGCGGCATGCACAACACCCATACGGAGGTAATTCGTGAGTTCTGGCATTTGACCGGCGATCTTGAGTTCCGGGAAGTTGCCAACACCGATGGTGTACGCCGAGACTACTAGGGAACGCAGACTCATCTGAGCATGTCCATCTCGCACAAGTAGGAAAGCTTCTAGTTCACTGCTGGTCGTGTGGAGTACCAGATGGGGATGCCGTTCCTGGAGCTTTTTGGCCACGTAGGTCCCTTCCGGGATCGCAATGGTCTGACGCTCCAGCTGGTCGGAACTCTCTATGTAGGGATACTCGAGGCGCGTCACAAACACGTTGGGGTCTACAAAGATAGGCTCGGTGAACGTAAGCCACGTATCGCGCTCGCCGGATTCATTAAGGAAAGGAACGACGTGGGCTCGTCCCTCTTTGGCTGCAGCCAGGCTTTCTCGCCAGTCTTCAGTCCAAAGGATAGAGTACGTCGTGCCGAGACGAGCAAACACCATCGCGATCAGATCCGCCGCAATGCCGCAGTATTCGTCATTTTGGTCACGGTACTCAAACGGTGCCCAATCTGGGTCCGGACAGATGATGACCGGTTCCAGGCTGCGCAGGTATACCTCCTCTGCTGCGGTCAGGTGGACCGCAGACGAGTGTCCTGGAGTTTGTTCTCCCTGTTTCACGCGGTGGTCGCCCTCCCTCGTGCCCTGCACTATACTGCGGGGATATGGATGTTATACAAGATACTACCGCACAATTCCTGCTGTGCAGAGGGTTCTGCGACTACATAAAGCCAACAATATGGGGGCTACAAGTTCCGCCAAAAACACAAGACCTAGCTGCAGCACCAGTCCGCGTTCATGATGTGCGGCAGGAGTCGTGGGGATCAACATCGTAGTCTAAAGGAGAGCGCAGACGGTTCCAACAGCACGCGAGCAAGAGTTTTTTGACAAGCTGTGTTCAAAGAATTCACTAATGTCTGTGCACTGAGCGAGGGATGATCCATGCCAACCAAGCAACAACAACCCGTCCCATTCCGGGCCGCAATGATACCCATTGCGGCCGTGGCAATCTTTCTGGGCATTGGCACATTCCTGTGCGACGCCGAACCCCACTTTCCTATCTTTCTCGGCGGCGCGGTGGCCGGACTGGTTGCCATTCACCAAGGCTACAGCTGGCAGGATATCGAAAACGGGATCAAAAGCGGGATTAACCGCGCGCTGCCGGCCCTGCTTATTTTGCTGGTCATCGGCATGCTGATCGGGACCTGGGTAGCCAGCGGCGTGATTCCAGCTCTCACCTATTATGGCTCACAGATTCTCGCACCCACCTGGTTTCTTCCGGCCATCCTGGTTCTGACCAGTCTGATGGCTTTGGTCACAGGGAGCTCCTGGACAGCTGCAGGTACGGTAGGTATCGCTGCCATCGCCATGGGCCAGGGATTTGACATCCCTGCGGCAGCCGTGGCTGGGGCCGTGGTTTCTGGTTCCTTTTTCGGCGACAAGATCTCTCCCTTATCCGACTCCACAAACCTTACAGCCTCGGTCACAGATGTGGAGCTCTATACGCATATCAAGCACATGCTGTATACAACACTGCCCGCCTTCTTGGTGGCTCTGGTCTTGTATTCCATATATGGCGTGATGGTGGTAGGAGACAGCACATCCCCGGATGAGATCCAACGCTTGCAGGAGACATTGGCCGCCAACTTTCTGCTGTCACCGCTACTGTTTGTGCCGCCGTTCGTGGTCATTGCGCTGATTGTATTCAAAATCCCAGCGATCCCGGCGCTGCTCACGGGAACATTGGTGGGTGGCCTTCTCCAGATGGGAGTTCAAGGGCAGTCCATTGATCAGGTTTTAGATGTGATCTACCATGGATACAGTATTGATACCGGTTGGGACATCGCCGATCGCCTTTTGTCGCGGGGCGGCATGTCCAGCATGTATTCCACTGTGTCCTTGGGACTGATAGCCTTGGCCTTTGGTGGCATCATGAATCGCTGCGAGATGCTGTCGTCCATCGTGGGCAAGATCACCGGTTTGGTCAAGACCCAAGGGAATTTGACGCTGACCACGTTAATTACAGCCTTCTTCATTAACGTCTTTGGGGCGAACCAGTACCTGTCTGTGATCATTCCGGGCCAAATGTTCCAGGGCTCCTACGGACGCTTGGGTCTGCACCGCAAAAACCTGTCCCGGAACCTCGAGGCGGGCGGCACCCTGTTAGCTCCACTGATACCCTGGAACAGCAGTGGCGTGTTTATGTACACGGTTTTGGCGGTTAACCCGCTCAGCTATGCGCCCTTTGCCCTTCTGTGCTGGCTCACCCCGCTCGTCGCCGCTGCCTTTGGCTATACAGGCGTGACCATCGCCACAGTGCCCGTGGTGGAAGACGATCTGCAGCCGGGAGAACAAACCTCCCAGCCGCAGGCGTCCGCTCCAGGGTAGTTTGCCTACACTGATTGGTCTGCAGATTTCCCCTTCGTATTGGCAGGGTCTATGACGTCGAGAAGCGACAGGGCACCTAACTAAGGAAAATGAGACCGGTCAACAGATGCTTCCGTTGACCGGTCTCGTCATGCTGACCGTTTCGTTGATGGAACCCACTGGCAAGGCGCCTCATGACTCCACTTCCACAACCTCCGGCGCTACGGACCTTTTCGCCGGAGTATGAGCCTAACCCAGAACGTGGTGCTTTTTCAGGCATCTCTGGCAAGAACCAGTCGAACGCCGCGGCGACATCGCGGCTACAAAGATGCAAAGTCCCGGGTTTGGGCCCACCGGGGTACGCTGTCAACACTGTCCCAGCAGAGGTCAGTGGATGGCCTGGGATACGCGCAGGCCGAGATCCGGCAGGGTAGCCGTGGATGCCAGAGAATAGGTTCGGAACCCCACCTGCGTACTGGTCACACCAAATTGCCAGCTGCCACCACGGGCGACATAGTCTCTGCGTCCATACCATACGGAATCCTGAACGAAGGTGCTTGTCCACTCCCAAACTAGGCCACTCATATCATAAAGACCGAGTTCGTTGGGGAGCAGCTGCGCCACGGGCTGCGTAGTTGCGTCAAAATCCATGAACCCTGTACCGAACCATGCCACTTCAGCACTGGCCTCTTCGTCATCCACCGATGCCATTGCACCGGAAGCGTAATCTTCCGGGGTCCACTTGCGCTCTCCAAAGTCGATGGTGTCTGCCCGTTCATCATCTTCATCACGGTAGCGAGCCGCCGACTCCCAGGCGGTGGATGGCGGTAGTTGAAAGCCGTCGGTTTGGTGTCGTCTAAGATCTCTGAGGTCTTCGTCGGTCAGGTCTGAAGAACGCAGAATTTCGTCGTCCTTGTTATGGTAGACGGGAGGCAATCCCACCATTTCTGAAAGGGCGTTACACCAAACAATGGCATCGCGCCAGGAAATCGTCGTCACAGGATGCTGCGCTGTCCCTACGGGATCCTCGGGAACCACATTGCCCCATGCATCCCGGGTATGAGCGCCTCCCTGGCGTCCGCTGTTGACAAACGTGTACCCGTTGTCCTCTGCCCACCGGAACACAATATCCCAAAGTTCGTATGTGACCAAGGTTTCTGCCAGATAGATGTGGCGCGCGTGAGGCGTCCACATGGACGAGCTGTCCGGAACGCCACCGCCCGGAACATAAAGAAGCTTAAAATGATAACCTCCCGCCGCATAACTGCGTTCGGGATCGTGCTCCACATCCTCCGGATCGTCGGACTCCGGAGGAACCGCCCTGTAGTCAAACACCGAAACTGGACTGCTGCGATGATTGGCTAGAACAGCCAGCGCCTTTATGGTCCAATCGTCCTCGCCCATGATCAACGGAGTGTTGGGATCATAGACCGGACTGTCCTGAGTGGGTTTCTGTCCATCAGTGGTGAAATGAATAATGGCATTGTCCTCTGCCTCTAGATGGATTTCGCTGCCGATGACAACCTCGCCGCTTGCTGGATCAGCTTCCGGTGCACCCGCTTGCGGTGCCTCGAATACGCCATAGTACGAGAACGCGTCGGCCCAACCATGTAGGTAACCGTCACGAACGTCGCTGTCCACGTAGACCCATTCTTCGGCGCCTTGTGGCAGATAGAAGATGCCCAGATTCCCTTGGTCATCGCCAGGCGCGGGAAATCGCAGCTGGACACTGGAGGTAGGGGGCTCGGCCCAGACGAAGGCATAGACTGATCCTGCGGTTGTCATTCCACTTGTATGGGGTGGCTCATCCACAGCAGATATCGTCACTGTGGCTGCCGCTTCATCTGGAGCGTCCAGCATCATACCCGGATAGGCCAGGATCCCGTGCTCCGGTACCTGCTGAGGTTCGTCCACTGCTTGGGTCTCCACTCGGACAAAGTTCTCCAGTTCGCCTCCACCCTGGGAAGCGGTCTGCTGCTGGGGATAGAAGAGAGCCTCTTCTTCAGGCTCCGGAACTATCACGGCAGAACCTCGCAGGCCAGAAAATGTGTACCGGCCGTCAGGCCCTGTGGTTGTGGTAACGCTGCCCGCTGTTAAGGTGATCCCGGCAACACCCTGCCCCTCCGCATCGGCAACCATCCCAGTGACCGCGAATGTACCGCTGATACCGCCACCACCGCCACAGCCACTGGTACCAACAGCCAAGGCCAAGAACAACACAAACCATGCCGCACGTCCGTTAATCATCGCCATTCCTCCCATTTTGTTATTGCACATCCAACATCAGTACACAACGATTCACAGCATCACCGGCAGTCAGGTCTAGGTGTGACAGAATACACAGCTAGTCCCCTCATGATTTCCTTCGTCAACCTAGCAACGGATTCTCTAGGAATACCCTATTTGTCAAACACTGGCCCTTTGACAAAATTGGACACGGGATTTGGCTTCTGCAAGGCGTAAGCGTCGGCTGCTCACTGCGTCCGGCGGGATTGGCGTTCAAGATTCACTGCGAATGCACCGGTGTTTTTGCCAGGGAGGCCCATATTGGCCACCTTATTGGGAACGCGCCAAAAAAGCCTCGGGATAGCCCCAAGGCTCTTACTGCTGACCTACATCTGCGTCTTCAAACCCCCTTGGAGCAACATGGAGGTTGCGACCCCCTCGAAACGCCAAAGCGTTAGCCATAGTGCGCCAGCGCTGGGCGATCGAGGGCCTTTCATTAACGCTCGACGGGGGCTGCTTAAGCCGAAGCGAT
>PWMW01000265.1 GCA_003559095.1 Clostridiales bacterium
ACTAGAGATACAAACAACGCATTTCTTCTCATTCTTGATAACCCTCCTACAGTTTAGTCGTTCCCATTGCTGGTACTTCACAGCCAATCTCTAAGCAACGTTGTCCGGTGCTATCACATCCTTTCCATCAAATGCTGTGTGCTAGTGCCGCCAGGCCTGGGCCTGGACAGCTCATTAGGCCACAAAGGAACGGGCCTTGGCCGAAACCCATTCGGCCAAGAAGACCGTAATCAGAATCACGATCAGAACCACGATGACCTGATCCCAACGCAGCCGATTGATGGCCGAGTTGAGTAGAAAACCGATGCCGCCACCGCCCACAATCCCGATAATCGTTGATTCGCGAATGTTGATCTCCCAGCGGTACACCGTGACGCCCACAAAGGCAGGCAGCAGCTGCGGCACGTAGCCATATAGGAACACCTGGGCAGTGGACGCTCCCGTGGCCTTGATGGCCTCGATGGGCTCCACGTTGATCTCTTCAATGGTCTCGTAGAAGATCTTGGAGATCATGCCCACGCCGCGAATGGCAATGGCCAGCATCCCTGCGAACAGGCCTGGGCCCACGATCTGTACAAGCAGCAGTGCCCAGATAAGACTGGTCACAGACCGCGACGTGACCAAGATCGCCAGGGTGGCCAAGCGCACCAGTGCATTGGGCGTGGTGTTCTTGGCAGCCAACACCGATAGTGGAATCGAGATTAATGCCGCCACCAGTGTGCCAAAGATCGCCAGGTTGATGGTATCCCAAAGGGCAGGCAGCACCCGGTTCATGTAGCGAGTATCGGGAGGAAACATCCTGGAAAGAAAGTCAAACATCTGCGCAGGAGCATCCCAGACAAAAGGCCACATGGTGGCTTCCGAGATCACCCGGAACGAAGCCAGGAAGACGACAATGCCGGCCAGCCAGTAGAGATACCGCCGGAGGGATTGCCCACCAGCTTTGTACACCCACTGCTTTTCACTACCCATGCTGCGAACGGGCATTAGGTCAACCTCCTTCGTATGGCACTGGATGTGTACTCGCCCATCAGGACCAGAAGAATGATAATGAGCAGGATGCCGGCCGCTGTGTTGTAATCATAGCGACCCATGGCTGTTTCGAGCACAGCCCCGATACCACCGGCGCCCACCAACCCGATCACTGTGGACTGCCGAAAGCTTTGGTCCGCACGATAAATGGATAGTCCAATGAAGCGTGTGGAGATCTGCGGCCAGACCCCATAGAGAACCATCTGGGGCCACGACGCACCCGTGGCTCGAATGGCTTCCAGTGCTTCTTCGCTGATGTTCTCAATGTCCTCGGCTAATAACTTACCTACAAAACCGATACTGTTAATAATCAAGGTCAGGACCCCAGCAAAGGGGCCAAACCCGAACATAATGACGAATAGTATGGCCAAAATCACCACATGCAGACTGCGAAACACAACCAAGATACCGCGGCAGAGGATGTAAACAGGCAGCGGTGAAATGTTTTTAGCCGCTCCCAAGGTGATCGGTACCGCCAAGAGAACGCCTACGGATGTGGCCACCACGGTCATGGTAATACTTTCCAAAATACCCTGCACAATATGGGTCTGGCGGGCGGCAAAGTCAGGCTGCAAAAAAGCTCGCAGGAGCGTCCAACCCCGGTCAAGGCCGACAATGATCCGCTGCACGTCGATCTCGAAGGAACGGATAGCCGTGACCACATACACAGCCAAGGCTGCCAGGATCAACCAGCGCAGAACAGGTGACTTGATCAGCGGCGGCTTGGACCAGGTCCGCTGTACAGTGGTATCCGCTGCATTCATCTAGCTCACCTCTTCCTCCAGTTCGTCGTCGTCGCCAGCCCTGTCGGCTTCCCAATCTTCTTCCCCATAGATCAAAGTTAGGGAGTCCGTGGTCAGTTTGCCCGCCGGCTCATCATATACGATCTCACCATCTCGGAGGCCGACCACGCGCTTGGCAAACATCTCCGCCAAGGCCACTTCATGGATATTGATGATGGCCGCGATATTCCGCTCCTTGACCAATTCGGTAATCAGCCGCATAATTTGGCGGGCCGTCTTCGGATCCAAGCTGGCAGTGGGCTCATCGATCAACAAAAACTCGGGCTGCTGCAAAAGAGCGCGGCAGATCCCTACCCGCTGTCGCTGGCCACCGGAGAGCTGATCAGCCCGCGTGTCCACGTAGTCCGAGAGACCCACTCGATCCAAGAGCCGCAGGGCCTCGGTAATGTCCTTCTGAGGGAACTTCCGGGTCAGACTGGCCCAAAAGCTCACGTAACCTAACCGTCCGGACAGCACATTCTCCATGACACTAAGGCGCTCCACCAAAGCGTATTCCTGGAAAATCATGCCAATTCGTTTCCGCGTCTGCCGCAGCGCACCAGAACTAAGTTTGCAGATGTCCCGATCCTTTAGCAAAATCTGACCACTGCTTGGTTCCACCAGTCGGTTGATGCAGCGCACCAAGGTGCTCTTCCCAGCCCCGGAGGGTCCGATCAGGGCAATGAGATCACCCTCACTGACGGTCAGATCAACCCCCCTCAGCGCCACGGGGCCCGACGGATATTTCTTGTGTAGATTCTTAATCTCCAGCATATGTTGCCCTCCCATTCTTCACGGCAACCAACCGCACCCTGGTCCAAGACCCGTACTTTGCGGGCCCATGTGCACCGTGTCTGCGGTCGAAAACCACGTTCCATGGTTCTATAAAACGCGCATCCTTTAACGCAATGTTAACAAGCAGGGCCGCCAGACACAATGGACAAAGGCAGGGACTTTTTTGCACATTCTTGCCGGCGCGTCGAAGGCAGCCCATGGGCTGCCTTTAACAGAGAGCCGAAGCGTCGAATGTGCGCACAAACTCGTTCGGGGCCTGCCCGTCGTTACACCACGGGGTCTGAACCAGACTTCTTTGCCCGGTCGCCCTGTGGCAAGACCGACCAGTTGGTCTCGCTGCCAGCATGCTAGCGGGCAGGGGTCCCATGGTTTTCCACGGGCCATACCCAACAGATTAGGAACGATGGGGAGGCGTAGTCTGCGGATGGTGTAGCCTCTGGCGGATTTCTTCGACGCCTCTGGCGATGCCCAGGTCTGGCCGGAAGATGCTGGAAGTACCCAGGACAAAGATGGAAGCTCCAGCCGCCGCCATTTTGGGCACGTTGGTGAAGCTGCAGTTGCCATCCACAGCAATTGGTAGATCCGGGTAGCCCCAACCATCCAATGCCTCACGGAGCTGCTGGATCCGCTCCAGACTGTGCGGGGTCATCTTCTGCCCGGCAAAGCCTGGGTTCACCGTCATTAACAGCACCATACTCAAATCAGGTAGGACCTCTTTCACCACCCGGATCGGTGTCTCGGGACTGATGGCCAGAGCTGCTTGGGCCCCGCGCTCACGGACCATGGCCAGTGTCCGGGGCGTCCAGCCTTCGCTTTCGTCGTGCACAGCCACAACATCCTTGGCCGTCAACTCGAACAATGGTATCAGGGTTTCCGGCTCATCAACCATAAGGTGAATGTCCCGTGGTATGTCAGAATAGCGACCCACGGCATTGATCAGATCCGGTGATAACGAGAGGTTCGGTACAAAGTGGCCATCCATGACATCCATGTGCAGGTAGTCCATACGCGCCTGCGCCAGTTGATCCAAGTCGTTTTGTAGGTGCAAGGGATCCGCGCACATCAAAGAAGCGGAAAGTTTGTACTGCATATCCAGACCTCACTTCCATTTAGAAATCGTGTTCGGGCATCGGCGTTCTGCTAAGCAAAGGCCACCATCACCGGCTGCATGCCCAGCGGTTGGGCGGGCGGCTGCGAATCTTGGTGAGCGGCGTTTCTGCAGGGGCAGAGCACTGAAGGCACCCCGAACCATTTTCTGTTCCACAGAACGTTCATCCTCCTCCACTGGCTTCGAGCCGACAATTTCCTAGGAGGTCTCCGCACTCCCATGGTAAGCCGCGCGGTACTCACTGGGGCTTAAACCCACTTTATTCTTGAAGTGACGGCTGAAGTAATAGGGATCGCCATAGCCCACCATCTGGCCCACTTCCTTAATGCCCGCCTCCGGATACTGCAGCAGCAAATGCTTTGCCTCCCGAATGCGCAGACCGGTGAGATAGTTCATGGGCGTCTCGCCCCGCTGGCGCTTGAAGACCTTGCTCAGATGATCCGGCGATACATTGAGCTGTTGCGCCACACTCTGCAGAGAAAGGCTCGTACTGTAGTTCTGCCGCAGGTAATTTTCCACGGCTTCGGCCAACTCGGAGGCAGACTGCTCGGCCGCCGGCTGCACGGCGGCAGCCACATCCTGCCAGTAGGTATCCAAGGACATCTGCAGACGCCGCAGCATCCGACGCAGTTCATCGTCATCGATGGGCTTAGTTAGGTACTCCTTCACTCCATAACGAATGGCCTGCTGGGCGTAATCGAAGTGGCCGTAGCCACTGAGAATGACAACTTGAATCTGGGGTGCTGTGTAATATAGATGCTTGGCCAAGGCCAGGCCATCCATTACGGGCATCCGAATGTCTGTTAAGACCAAGTGCACCAACTGATCTTCCAAGAAACGCACTGCAGCCTCACCGTCCATGACATCACCAACCACGGTAAAACCCAGATCAAACGCCGTGATCTTGCGTACAAGACTGCGGCGCAGCAGTCCTTCATCCTCAACAATCAGCACATTATATGGCATGGTCTTCCGCCCCCTCTTGATCCGCAGGAATAGGCCCACCGACGGTAATGGTGGCTCCACCGTCTTGATTATTCTGGACGGCAAATACAGCATCTTCATGGTACAGCAGTTTGAGGCGGATAAACGTGTTCACAAGTCCCATGCCTTCCAGCGATAGCTGGCTGGTGTCATAGGATTCACCGCTCTGGGCAAACTGCTCCTGCAGAGCCGTCAATACATCCGGCGAAAAGCCGCAGCCGTTGTCTGTCACTGTCAGAACCCAACGTTGTTCCGGTGGCCGTGCTGCCGGATCTGTTTCTACCCAACCGCGGATCACCAACTGCCAAGGTGGCGTACCGCTGAAGCCGTGCTTGATGCTGTTTTCCACCAAAGGCTGTATCAACAGTTTGGGAATGCAGATAGCATCCAAAGAGGAAGGAACATCGATACTGTACACCAGTTGGTCTTGAAAGCGGATCTTCATCAAGCGCAGGTATGTTTCCACGTAACGGATTTCCTCCCGGAGCGAAACACCGCGCTCTGCTTCCTCAGCGATATAGCGCAGCATGCGCGACATATCCTTCGTGAACTGTGATACTTCCTCCACCATACCTTCGTCAGCCATGGCCTGGATGGTTGCCAGGTTGTTGTAGAGAAAGTGCGGATCCATCTGGCTCTGAAGCGCCAACAGTTTCGCCTGCGCTTCCTGGGTCTTGGCACTGATCAGTTCACTGACCGCTTGGTTCAACTCCTCCTGCATGGACTTGAAGGCACCGTCGATAGCCCGCAGCTCATCCAGGGATGTCCGCAGCCTTTCCTGCCGGGCAGCCCGCTCACCATCCCAGGTCTGCAGGGTGGTTATGTTCATGCCGGCAATGGCTTCCTGCAGATCGGCCAACGGACCTGTGACAGTTCCCGAAACGATAAAGGAAACAACCAAGGTCACCAACAACACACCCAAGCCCAAACCAAGAAATATCCAAGTAAAGCGTATCAGAGGTTGGTAGACAATGCTGCTGGGTGATGCCACAATCACCGTCCAGCCGGTGTAGTCCGACGACGCATACGTGATAATCTGCCTCTGGCCGGTCTGCGGATGGGAGGCCTGGTGCGCCGTACCCGGTTCGAGGCGCTGCTCCTGAATCAAATGATAATAGTGTTGGCCTGCTCCATCTGGATTCTCATGTGGAGGATAAAGATCGCGACCAGCCGCATCCAACACGAAAAAAGCTGCATTGGGATGGTAACGGCGCATACTGTTGACATACCCCAACACTGTACGAGAGTCCTGCAGCACTTCAATGATCCCTTTGGCTTCGAGGGTTCCGTCCTTGTAGAAGCGATTCAACGCGATGAACGAACGATCTCGAAAGTGGTAGTTACTGGCATCAATGTAGGAAAGACGTTGCGGGCCCATGAGATGTTTGGCCCCATCCAAAACACGGGTCCGTTCGAACCAATCTTTATCCACGACGCTGACATTGGCCTGCTGGTTAAAGAGCCCCGCCCCGATCATGTGGCCCTCCAGGTCGTAGATGTTAACCTGGCTCACTGTCTGAAAAGGCCCAATCACAGCCCAAATGATGTCCATCAAGGCCCGCTGGGTCTGAAGACGTTCCGCCGCATCGTCTTGGGCGGACAGGGTCATGTAACGCCGCAGATGGGTTTCTACCAGATCGGAGTAGTATATGTTCATGGAGACCGTATCCATGGCCGCAACTTCGGCATCGGTGGCGCTGATGATCTCCGTGCTTAGTTGGCTCTGCTCGGCAGCGATTTGATTCATGGTGGCATTGCGATAGAACGCGTAGAACAAACTGGCGGCGGCCAGCAGCACAATGATGATTAATGTTGAATAGACCACAAACAGACGACGGCGAAATGAACGAATCCGCCAGGGTACTCGCAGCTTCACGAAGACAGTTCATCCTTTCCGGCAGCGGGGATCCTTGGGAGCGGCGGGCGCACTGGACACCCACCGGACTTCTCTGCCAATTAGTGCGCTCCTTTACCCACCGGTCCAAGTCTCAGCTTCGTTCACCTTGTCCTTCCCCAAACAGTCCCTTGGTTCCTTTGGAAATGATTGCCATACAAGTGTTCATGCTTGACCTGGCTATATCTCCCATAGATTAAACACCACTGCACAGTAGCTTAACGGACTCTTGCCTTGGCATTCCTGCAAATCTGGAAAACCTTCGCGCCATCCTTGCGACGGGAGCTTGCACAACGAATATCGGGCGTACACACCAGCACCGCGGAATGCCTTAGGCATTGCTGGGCATCATGGTGCTAGCTCGTTCCGAGACGGACAGGCACCGTTGTTTGGCCTCGCCGAGACGTTGTGTCAGCGGGACCAGGCATGCTCCATGGCGCACGGTTGCATACGCCCAAGCCAGGTCGGCCTGTTTGGCCTGCTCAATGATAACATGGACCAATCGCACTGCGTCAGCGCCAACTTGAACAACCGCCAAGCGAAGCAGCCATCTCTATCAGCAGGCGGGCCCAAGCCTCCTTGAGCTGCCGTACAAGTGAGTTGGGGAAGCCAAGGGGAAGCAATCGAACCATGGGTCGCTGTGTTCGTATGCAAAATGCTGTATCAAGGTTGAAGTCCCAGCGTGCCATGGAATGTGCTTCAGGCCGCCCATGACAATACTCCCGCGTTGGCGTTGCACGGCGTTGAACTTTTTCGCTGGCAATCGCGCATCTCACCAACAGCGACGGACGAACCGACTCCGTTGAACGCGGAACAATGGCATTTGTCTTCGGACAGGGGGGCGGTTGGTCCTGAGCAGACGTCACTCTGAATGACGGGCTGTTAAGTCTTTCCGGCCTGCAGCATCAAACACCCGTGTCCAGGTGGCAAGCAAAGACAGCACCCACTGCCTCGAAGACAGTGGGCGCTGTAGCGTTCATGCCATTCCCGTTGTGTGCAGTTAACGGATCCCGGGCGTCACAGACAACACTTACATATTGCCCGTGCAAGGCGTCAATCGCACCGTCAAAATCGACCAGGGCTCCACGTCTGTCAGAACCAGCGTGCTGCTACCAGATGCCTCGCGGTTGACAGGCAGCGATCGCAGCACTCGCCCATCGAGTTCAACCAAGGCTGCCTCTCCGGCTGCCGCCGCGACCTCCATGGTCACAGCCGACAGTACCTCCTCCGAAAAGTTCACCAATCGCAGATCCACAGAGCCCGCGGCATCCCATGCCTCATACGCGCCGGAAACCACGAGGCGCGGGTCTGACAGCTTCAAAAGCTCGCCCAGATCCCTGGCGCCAAGAACAGACTGGCTGCCTTCACCCAACGGCGCCCGTGCCCAGGCCAAACTTTCCCAACCGGTGTGGGCGCCAAACACCAAACGATACGTCCAGCGATAACTTCCGAACACGCGATCCCGAGCCATGAGATGCCGTACGACGCCGCCCCCCGGAACTGGCTTCAGCTGCGCCCGTTGAGTTCCCGGATGAACCAACGTCCAACCACCGCTGCCAGAGCTCGCCCGCACATAGGAAAGGGGATACACCCATTCCACAGCGGCTTGCTCCTCACCAAAGGGATAATCCCGGGTGTATTCCGCATCAGCCAGGCTGTGACTCAGTTCACTGTAACAGTTGAGCCCTAAGTACACCCCAGCATACAGATAAGGCTCACACTGGATTTCCCCGGTAACGTGGTTAAGACGGATCCGAACTTGGGCGAAGGCTGCAGGAGTGTCGGTGGTGTGCAGCGTCAGCAAATCCGAATGCAACAGCAGGGTACTCTCCACCCCTCCGCAGGCTTCAACCCACGCGTTGACGTCAGTGACTTGGTCGGGACAGTGGTCCGTACCATCAAAGGCAAAGCTGAACTTTTCGTGCGCCGAACTGAGAGCCGGGTAAAAGGTCCCATCGTGTTCGTTTTGCTTCGCAATGGGACCTGTGAAGCCGGTGAACTGACAGATCTCGCCGGTGGCCTTCCAGAGAATCTCCACAGACCAAGTACCAGGAACCCAGCGAATCCGAGCCCGCTCATCCTCGAGCATGGGCGCGGCCTCTGGAACCGGCTGCGTGCGCGGCGCTGCCAACCGCTCTCCGGGAGTGCCGCTGACAGAAGCGGTTCCCCAGGCAGGAAGATCCACAACGGTCCTCACAACGATCTCGTCGTTGGTGCGCCGGATTTCCTGGACCGGGAGCGCCCCAGCGGCGCCAAACAGCTGCCATTCCTTGTCCTTGGCGAGGGCTGGCAAGCGCAGGGTCCGGCTCTGGGGTCCAGCAAAGCCGGTGTCGTTATAAAGATGCCACGACGCATCCCCAGGCTCCCCCAACAGGTCCTGCACATTCCGGCACCACCGTTTTGTCAACGCCCGGTAACGGGCCACAGCCAGCGATCCCGCTTCCGTCACTAGACCTTCCTCCGTAATGGCCCGGTAATTGCGGGCCACGGAGAAGTCGTGGTTTTGCAGCACGGCCAGTTCCTTCCAGGCCTGGATCAGCGGCTGGCTCTGGCTGGCCTCTGCCTGCCACCCTTGGAGCAGGGCGGCAGCCGCTGCGCTTTCCCAAGCCAAAAGGGATTGTTCTGCTAATTTATCCCAGACAATGACCCGGTCACCATCGTATCCCCAACCCCCAGCCTGATACCAGTTGTTAATGTAATTGGACTGATCTAAGGGAATGCTCACCGTCTTGACGTTGGCGCCGCGCTGCAGTTCCAGCTGGCAAAATTCATGCAGATGCACCATCTCAGCCTGCCATTCCTGAATCTGTTGAATCCCCTTCGCGAACGGCTCCACGCTGGCACCCCAATCCATACCTGGCGGCCAAATTTCCACCCACTGAAAGAGCAGCGGGCGCTCATAGGCAGCCAACCGCTGCGCAAAGGCGGTGTAGTCTGTGTACTGGCGCACGCACGAGACAATCAAGTCATTGGCAGGAATCGTGGGAATGGTGGTACCATCGGCACCCTGCCAATGAATCAAGGTTTCCCGCATGGGCTGTACCTGCCCGGAGTTCTGCGCCTGCAGACTGGCGTAGCTGAACCCCGCCTGGCGCAGGAGCTGCGGCAGCTGTGGGTGGAACCACTGCTCTTCGACCAAAAACACCTCAACGTTCACACCCAAAACATCTGCGGCCGTAGATCGTCCCAACAGCAGCTGGCGGACATTGGGCTCCCAGCCATAATCCTGACCCAGAGGCTGTCCATAGGTTCCCCCGACGATGGCGATGCGGCCGGTCTCCAAATACGAGCGCAGCCGCGCAATGCAGGCAGGATCCTCCGCAGCCACGGCCTCGTAAGCGTAGGAGTCCAACTCCAAGGAAACCTTCAAACCTGGAAAATCGTCCAGAGCATCCAGCATTTTGTGAATGTTGTACGCTCCCAGAAAGGTCCTCTGGTAATGGGTACCTTTGTAGAAACCTTCCGGGAAAGCAAAACCCAGGCCGCCCTGGGTTCCGTGATTGCACAGGCAGAAATACATCGGCTCCGTCACCTTGACACCCCTTCCCCACTGAATGTATCCGACAAACGCTCGGCCTAATTTCCAGACAGCGATGGCAAAGTTCGCTGGCTAATAGCGCATGGCACGGCCGGCCTCTGCCAAGGCTCGCAGATTCTCCATGGGCGCTTCAAAGAAATGATCCGAAGCACTAAGAATGTATCCTCCCCCAGGACCCAGCGCTGCGAAGAGCCGTTCCACTTCAGCGGCGACGGTCGCCGGGGTACCATCGGTTAGGATATTAATCTGATCCAGTCCACCGATCAGGCAGACAGAACGGCCCAGGGTGTCCTTGACCAGCGCCAGATCAGTGATGTCGCCGCCAACACCTGGCGGTGCCAGGGTCTCGGAAGCGTCGCAGCCGTTGGCTGCAATGAGATCCATGATCTTCATCATGCCACCGCAGGTGTGGTAGGCCACCAAATATCCTTGGCCGTGCAGAGCATCGTGCAGCGCCTTATCATAGGGCAGGCAGAATTCCCGATGCATGGTCGGCGAGATCACGGTACTCGACGATGCGCCCCCGCCTGTTTCCACCAAATCCACTGGCAGGTTGCCCATCTGCTCCTGGATAAATGCCAACTTCTTCTGCAGCAGGATCTGCAGCAGTTCGTGGACCCAGTCTGGCTTGTCAAAGGCAGCGAAGATCATCTCCTCCGTACCCACCAAGCAGCAAGCATCCTGCCAGCAGCCGGCCTGACGTCCGTTGAGCAGCATACGGATTATGCCATCATCGCCCACGGTGCTGGCCAACCGCTGCACTTCTGCCGCATCTACGGATACCTGAGGGTAGTAATCCCGGATCAAGAAGATATCTTCATCCCGCTTGATCAAGGGCTTTGTGATCCACGTGGTCTGTTCATTGTACCCCTCTTGGTAACTTAGGGAGCCGTCTGGGGTCGTGATAGTATAGTCCCGCAGGCCCTGGCTGGTAGAGCCATACTGCTGCACCGTAACACGCCACTGCGGTGACTCTGGGTACATGCTGGGAAAATAACTGACAGACGCGTCGAGACCTACCTGGCGAAACGCCTCGATGTCCGACATCCCGTTGGCGAACCTTCGCAGGTGGTAGGGCTGCCACTGGTGAATGGTCACAGGCAGACGATCCGGCATTCGGCGCCTGAGAGCCGTCAACAACCGCTCTTTTGCCTGCATCGCTCTCAATCCTTTCTCACTGGCGGCCAGTCGGAAGCGGTCTTTACGTACGGACGATCACTGCCAAAGTCCTTCGGTGCTTCGGGAGGGTTTTAGGCATCACCGCTATCAGCGGCGGACGCTCCCCCCTGGCCGTTCTCGTATTCCTTCACATAATGCATACGCATAATGATGTCTTGGGGATAATTCCCGAATTTGCGGCCAAACAGGTTGAAGCCCCGGCGGTTCTTGGCGTCACCCTTGTTGCCGATCTTAACACTGATGGACTTGTTCAAATGGGTAATGTCCAGATGCCGCAGGGTGACATCGGACAGCTTCACACCGTCGATGAAAGAACCTTCCGGCGTAACGCTCCAGCACTTGAGAAATCCATACTGCGTATAGCGGTCCAGCCACCACGATGGTGTCAACTGACCGTGCTTGCCTCCAGGATCACCGGGAGCCGTCCAGGTGCCAATCTCGATGTCATTGATCCAGATGGTGATGTCCGAGGGCCACTCATGATTGAAGTTCGGAGCCTCCGAACAGATCTCCATGGTCAACTCCAGACGATCCAGCACGGTGCGATGGGGTAGATTGTTCGGAAACCGATAGGACACGGTGCCCCGGCCCACCCAGATAATCTGGGCAAAGACGTGATCCGGTTCATAGAAGGCTTTGGGATCATCCAAATAGCCAAGGATGCCTGACTCTGACGCAATGCCACAGGTGGGCTCCACATCGATTTCCTTATAGTTGCCCACTGGCATACTGATAGAAACACTTTCCAACCCCGGTTCCACCTCCAATCCCGGCAGGACGATGGTGATGGAATCATAACTGCGGGAGCAGATCTTCTGCGAGCCCCGCTTACCCGGCTGAATGTGGGTATGGATCAGACCGGCATCAACCAGCTTCTTGACGTTGATGGCCGCCGATGCCAAAGAAACATCCAGTTCCGTGGCAATATCCGTAATGCTCATCATTTGGTTGGCCAGCATATTTAGGATCTTGAGGCGTACAGGGTGCGACAAGCTCTGGATCGTTTGAATTGCTTCCGGACCATCCAGAATTAACTGCCGTTCAGCCACATGATCTCCCCCTTCTGAGTGGTGCGTGTTCTGACCTATTCGCCTCCTTGGGGTCGATCCCCTTGTCAGAAATTTCCTGCGGGCTCTGGACGCCTCGGCACTTACAGGGCTAAATGACGCAGTAGGGCGGCCAGCAGCTGCTGTCCGGCGGTGTTTTCGGATATGGTGGCCGGTTGGATGCCCGCTCCACCCTGCGGGCGCAGGGTCGTGGCCACAATCTTCCCACTGCCCAAAGTATATTCGCTGATGTAGTCACTGATGGTCAGATGACGTGCGTCCACTCGCCGCAGAACCAACTGTTCCTGAACAGGCTCACCGCTGCCGAAGCAGTTCCGCATCGCCTCTGGATGGAGAGCTTGATCCGAGGCTATGCCGAAGAACTGGACGTCTGCGTAGCCCTCATGGGGCAGGGCGTTCCAGAGAGGATGCTCACCAAAGATCTTGAGACTTTCCCGCCAAAAGGGTACACCCAGAGTCAACTGGGGATCGCCGTCACCCAGCAGCAGCAGGACACGGCACCCCCTTTTGAGGGCCTGCAGCAGCGGTTCATCCCAACGGCTGGCCACCAAAACACTGGCTGCAGGGAGATCCTGCAGTTTCTCGTACGGCACGACCTGCACCGGCAGCGGCAGTTCGCTGAGATAGGTTAGGTGATGTCCGGGATCATACAGGCCGAGTCGCTCCAGCTGCGGCCACTGCACCTCGGGATAGACAAAGAAGGTCCAGCAATTTTTGGCAATCTCTGCTCTTTCAGGATCGGCGACGCTGACGCGCAGACAGATGGTCTCCGGTTCGGTCACTTTTGGGGCTTCCAGATCAAGCACCATCAGTTCGCTGACGCTTCCCGGCTGAAACGGTCCCAAGAGCTCCTTCTGTCCTTCGTCCAGCATCTGACCATCTCGTTCCAGCTGCCAGCGCAGCTGCAGGCGGGGTACTGGCTGCGCCGTTCCCAAGCTTAACTGCACATGGGGGCGGATAGATGCTCCGCTGAGATAATTGAAGCGCTCACGGGGCAATGGCCGATCGCCGCAAAACAGCCAGAT
>PWMW01000199.1 GCA_003559095.1 Clostridiales bacterium
AGGCAGCCATGGTTGATCAGCAAGAAATGTCGCGACTTTGGTTAGAGCCTGACGGACTGGAGATCCCGGTTCGCCCCGGTGCATTCAACACATCCATCGTGTCGATTACCAATCACGGCGCCGAACCGGTGGACGTGATCGGCCACCTTCAGAAGCTGGAGTTCAGCCTGACCGGAGATTTTGTCCCCGAGGCCGACCGGGGTGAGCTGCCTGAATGGATCACGCTCAATCCGGAAACCTTCACCATTCAGCCTGGCCGGACCCAAAGGGTGCGCATCACCCTACGGCCGCCAGCAGACACCTTTGGTGGATACTACGGTGACTTGGTGTTCCAGGGACGTACGGAAACTGTTACCACGGAAGTGGGCTCGAACCTGTTGGTCTTTGTGGGTACAGACATCGAACGTTCCGCCACTGTGCAGTTTACGGAAATCCGGAAAGAAGACAATGCCACCCACTTCGACTGCCTAGTCCTGAATGAAGGCAATTACCATCTCGATGCCGCCGTGGACTTTGCCCTGCGGCAGGTGATCCCCGAACATGTGGATGAAGAGACCGGCCGCATATTCGCTAGGCGGACCGAGACGATGCACATGGTCAATCTGCCGGCGGGCGGCAATCCCATTCTACCGGGGACGGAGCGTCTGATTCGTTTTTCCGTGCCGCTAGCATTGGGTGCTGGCGAATATGAAGCCATTGTCCGTGTGGACTACGGCGGGCCAGAGCCGGCCATGGATGGAATCGGCATGATTTTTGACGAAGGAGAGGATATTGATGATTAACGCCGCCAAAGTTGTCTTGCTTGTCATCCTCATGCTGGCATCGATGAGCCCAGCCGCAGCCATGCATCGGGACATTTTGGTGTCCGACATGTATTACGATACCTTCTTGCTGGATGCCATCAACGATTTATCGGTACAAAGCGGCATACCGATTATTGCTGACAGTACAGTTTCTGGTTTTGTAACGATGGAGTTCGTGGACCTGCCGCTGCCGGATGCCCTGCGTCGGTTATGTGTACCCTATGGCTTCACCTTTCGCTGGATGCCGGAAGGGTACTATCTAGTGGGGGCAGCGGATGTCAACAACCCGACCTTTGGCCTGCTCAGTGAGATTGAGGTCTTCAAAACCAATTACGTACCCGCGACCACCGTTGCTCGCATGCTCTCTAATTTCTTCCAACCCTTCGTAAAAGTGGATGAGGTTCTCAACACCTTGGTTGTCACGGGCTCGCCAGAAATGCTGCAGCGTGTGGCCTCGGACATTGCTCGCATTGACACGCCCGTTCGTCAAGTGATTATGGAAGTTCTCGTGGTGGAACTGACCGACGATGCCAGGCGCGCCTTAGGTACCGAGTGGCATTGGGAACTGACGAAGCCCAAAGGTGAACCAGCCAGCGGCGCTTTGGAGCTGGTTGTGGGTGCACTGCGGGCCACATCCAGTTTCTCGTATCAGTTCCCGGCTGGGATCGCTGGATTTCTGCTCTCCCTCAAGCCCATGGTGGAATCGGGTGCGGCCAGCATCCATGCCAATCCGCGGATTGTGGCGATGGATGGACATGAAGCCGATATTTTCCTGGGCCAAGAGCAGTCGTATATCGTGGAAAGTGAGACGGCAGCTGGAGCCATCGTTCGACAGCGGGTGGTCATTCAAAGCGGTGTGATCTTGAACTTCCCGCCCCAGATCGCCCCCAATGGCGAGATCACGGTACGCATCGCCCCAGAAGTCAGCTCCACGGTGGGTTTCAACCAAGATGGCTTCCCCATCGTCTCCAGTCGCCGCGCCAACACTACGGTTCGGGTTCGCGATGGCGAGACCTTTGTCTTAGGCGGCCTGCTGCATGAGTTCGAAAGCACCACTGTGGGTAAGGTGCCTCTTCTAGGTGACATACCCTTGTTGGGCAAATTATTCAGAACAGAAAGGAAAGAGGCCAGCGAAACCGAAGTAATCATTATGATCACTCCATATATCATTGACAGTGAGGTGTAGTGAATGCTTCGAATGAGTGTGGGCGCGCTGGTGTTGTTGATTGTCTTGATCCTTGGTTCTGGTTTGGGGGCCGCTGCCAGTCCTGATCAGGCCCTTGCCAATCCTGTGTATCTGGGAGAATGGCCCGAAACCCGGATGGTGTTCGGATCCTTTGCTCTGGAAACGTCAGAGTTGCTTATCGCCTATGTGGAGTACGATGACGTTGTCGATGGGCATGGTGCGTTTGTATTCCGAACCGGAGGCAGAGAAGGCGACAGCCGCTTTTCGTTCTTGGCCTCGAAGGAGATGTCCAATGCCCGCTTAGGTATGGGTGTCCACCGAGTCAGCGGGGAGGACACGGCATGGCTCATCGACGCCGCGGTGGCATACACCATCGAGCAGGTGATGCTCTGGGCCGGCATATATGACCTGCCCCTCACTAAGTGGGATGAGCTCAAAGAGTTTCGCGGCGCCGCTGCCGGCGTATCGGTGAATATCACACCCATGATCAACGCAGGTGTGGAGGCTCGGATGGGGAGCAGCGTTTCTTTAACGGGATCCGTCACGATCAATATTCAACAGGATCTGAAAGCCAGGGTGTACGCAGTTGTTTCTGAGTCGGCCTTGTCTTCAGGCGGTCTGGAAGGTTGGTATACGAGAGACAATATGCTGTTGTACGTCGGCTACGCCAGGGATGTCGAAGGCAGCGGGCACCTACGGGTGGGCGTTGGCTTCCAGTTCTGATGGCCGAAAACCGTACTTCCTGATTGCCACCATTCGCGGAGACCGTTCCTAAGGTCGGCATGATCTGGATTGAGACAAGAGTATATGGACGGATTTCAGATCCTTTTTGGTGAAGTGGCACGAGACGGCCCTTATCCGAAGAGGATCTTTTTCTGTTTTTTTAGCGCCCATGTACTGGTCCTTTGCGCGTCCCGTCGTTATTTGGAAACGTTTGCTAGAGACAACGACCCCTAGTTTGTGTATACTACCGAAAAGGTAGGCTATGGGGGTGCGAATTTGAGAAACTTTTCTTGGAACCGAAACGGTTTCTGGATTCTTCTTTTGCTCATTGCGGCTGTCATGACAGCTTGCACGGGCGGCGGAGGTGGTTCTGGAACTTCGGTTTCTACATACACGATCTCAGGTTATGTCTATGATGGTGATGTTGTCGATCTTGATCCTGGCGCAGCCGAACAGGGTGTGGCCGGGGTGACCCTCGTCATCAGCGGTGATCACACCACGGGAACGACCGAGACCAATCATGATGGAACATTTGCTTATGCCGACATACGCGGACACGTCGTTGTACAGCCTCTCCTTGAAGGCTTTGTCTTCGATCCCGAGACCCGAACGGTAAGCGCGAGTCAAGCCGATATTTCGTTTTCGGCCCGGCAAGTGTATGCGGTGGAATACCATCCAAACGGTGCTACCAGTGGCGCCGTGCCTGTGGATGCAGGGCTGTACCCCGCTGAGCACAGCGTTACGGTCTCGC
>PWMW01000214.1 GCA_003559095.1 Clostridiales bacterium
AAGGTAGACGTATCGGAAGGTGCGGCTGGATCACCTCCTTTCTAAGGAAAGAAACTCGTTCGACTGTTGGGATGTGCTTGGCACCTCCCGATGGTTTCCACTGTTTAGTTTTGAAAGTCCCTTTCAGCATTCTCCAGCGTGAGAGTGCTTTTTTTGTTCGCACGTTATGGCCGTATGGCCCATATATGATAAAATGGGGTTGGAATGGGGTTGGATCGCAGGCAACCGCAGCCTCCGTGGCGCGGCAAGAACGATCCCCACTTTGTGAGTGCCCTGTCGGTAAGGAGGAAATGCAGTCGTGAATGTGGATAAGCTGCACTTTTACGTAAACTTTGTTTTGGGCCTCTTCGTGGCGTATTTGACAGTTCTGTTGATTGCCCATAATGACGTCATTTACGCCCTAGGGTTCTTGGTTGCGGGCTTGTTGTTTTGGGCAGCATTGCGCTCGTATCGACGTAGTCAACTGCGGGAACATCGCAGGGCGCTGCAGGGAACCTGGGGAGAAGCCATTGGCAGGCGGCGGGTTTTCGGCCAACTGCGAAACGCTCACGAGCGGATGAGCGAAGGGGATACGGGTTTTACCATCGACCATCGTACGTGGGATGATCTCACCATGGATGAAGTCTTCCATTTGCTGGACCGAACACTGACGGCCTGTGGTCAGCAGGTGTTGTTTCACCTTCTCCACAAGCCGTTGTTTTCGCTGAGCGCCCTTCGCGAGCGGGGACGAAGGATCAGGGTGCTTCAGGAAGAACCGAGCCTGCGACAAAGATTGCAGATGGCTTTGGTACCCCTAGGCATGAATGATGGGGAGGACGTTACGCGGGCGCTATGGGATGACCTTCCCGAAGGACAGACACCGATTTGGCTGACTAGGGTTCTATCTTGGGCCGCCATGGCATCGCCCTTGGTGTTTTTGTGGTCACCCCGGCAGGCTCTTTTAGTCTTGGCAGGCCTTTTTGTGATCAACATGAACATCCACTACCGAGAGCAGCGGATTGCGGAGGGGCATTTTGGCAGCTTGAAGTATCTAAGCCGCCTAGTACGGGCGGGACAGCGGTTAGCGGACGTGGACTATCCCGAGTTCAAATCACTGACGGCGCAGATTAGGGAAGCGGTGGTGCCGCTCGGTCGGTTACCTCAGCAGGTGAGTGTGCTGGGAAGCGGGCACGCTGGCGGTGATGCCACGGAGGCTCTCGTACAATATCTGAACATATTCTTTTTGCTGGAAGTCCAAAGTTACCGTAAAGCTAGAGCTCTGGTGGATAAAGAACGCACTGCGGCACAGCGGTTGTTCTTGACGGTGGGCGAGATGGACGCCTTGCTGTCAACAGCCAGTTATCGTGATGGACTGGCATTCTTCTGCGAACCGCACTTGGCGGAAGCGGGTGCATTGGCTGTGCAGGAGGCCTACCACCCTCTTTTGGATGAACCTGTGCCTAACAGCCTTGGCGTCAAAAGGCGGGGAGTGCTCATTACGGGGTCGAATATGTCCGGCAAGTCTACGTTTTTGCGAACGTTAGGTGTCAACGCCCTGTTGGCTCAGACCTTGTTTACCTGCCATGCCAAGCAGTACGAAAGCCCCCTTGTTCAGCTGATGACCAGCATTGGTCGTTCTGACAATGTCGTGGAAGGCAAGAGCTACTACTTGGTAGAGGCCATGGCTGTGAAGCGTATCATTGATAACATCAATTCTGCGGTTACAACTATGGCTATCATTGATGAGATCTTCCGCGGTACAAACTCGGAGGAACGCATTAAGGCATCCCAGGGTGTTTTGGAGTATCTCTGCCAGCAAAATTGCCTAGTTTTCTGCGCCACCCATGATCTTGAGCTGGTTGAACTGCTGGGCGACGTGGTGGAGAATTACCATTTTCGCGAGGCACTATCCGAAGAGGAAGGGCTTCACTTCGATTACCAATTGCACCGAGGGCCCTCCAAAACGAAGAATGCTCTGCGCCTGCTGCGGTATCTTGGATATCCACAGGCAATTACAGGGGAGTGATGCATTCTGGTGACTCGTTCTTCGGCGAGTTGACCAGTGTCGAGACAGGGTGCAGCGACATCAGATCCCCGGGGAACGGGCGCAAAAGCGTTTGGAGCGTGTCGGTGTCCTCTGCTTCGAGCCAAGCAGCTTCTTGGTCTTTTGGCAGGATTAACGGCATTCTTGGGTGGATGGGGGCGATGAGCGTGTTGGCTTCCGTTGTAAGAATGGTGCAGGTGAACAACGGGTTTCCCCCCGCCATTGGCCGCCAGCTTTCCCAAAGACCTGCAAATGCGAAGGGCTCCTTTGAGGCCAGACCGATGTGGTGCGGCTGTTTGGGTGTGTTGTTGCGGCTCCACTCGTAGAAGCCATCGGCAATGATCAGGCAGCGGCGTTTTTGGAAGGCGCTGCGGAAGGAAGGCTTTTCGTGGACCGTTTCGCTGCGGGCATTAATCATCTTGTTCCCAATGGATGCGTCTTTGGCCCATGATGGGATCAAACCCCATTGGAGGAAGCCCATGCGCCGCTGCCCATCTGTGGCGATCACCGAGAGTACTGGTTGCGATGGGGCGATATTGTAGCGGGGTTGGTACACAATATCCGGTATGTCTGAGACACCAAAGCGCAGTGCCAGCTGCTGATAGGAACTGGCTGTCAGGGTGAATCGTCCGCACATTACAAACGCCACCTTTGATTGAAAGTTCGACCTCTACAGACCAGGGGTGTCTGGGCCCAAGCGCTGGCAAGGTCTTGTCTTCAGTGTACCATATTTCCGTCTGTGGTGATCCCGCTGCGGATCACCAAAAACCAACGAGCTGCAGCGTATCTCAAGAGCTCTGTGACGAGAACGCGGTCTTGCAGGCACTGGTGCGTTAGGAGGAGTGCACATGGAGTGGACCCGGGTCAAGCTGGAAGTGTTTGTCCCCGAGGAGTATGTAGACGAAGTGCGGCAAGCGTTAGCTCAGGAGGGAGCAGGGGTCATCGGTTCCTATACTCAATGCAGTAGCGCGTATCCTGTCCACGGCACTTGGCAACCCGGGCAGGGAGCCCGTCCTTTTGAGGGCGTCGTTGGCGAATTACAGCGGGGTAAAGAGTGGAAATTGGAGATGGTCTGCGAGGCTAGCCTAGCTGGGAAAGCAGTGGCGGCAGTCCAGAAAGTGCACCCCTACGAAGAGCCAGTTATTTATGTGCTGCCGCTTCTTGACAACCTATTGTGAACCGTGGTATCATACAACTTGCCGGCGGTGGAGCCGGCTGGCACCTTGAAAACTGCACAGCAACGTCAAGTTGGCACTTGACGTAGGACGAATCTTCGATTCGTCGTATGTCGGGGAACGATTTGACGAAAAAGGGTAACATGTAAATTCGCATGGGAACAACGTGGACGAACCGCAGTGATGGGGTTGGGAAGCGAAGTTCGTCGTGTAGAGGTTTCCGTGTTGCTCTTAGGATTCGAACACAAAGGCAGTGGATGTCC
>PWMW01000139.1 GCA_003559095.1 Clostridiales bacterium
CGCAGGAACGGACCGGAACCGAGGCGGGCCGAGCCATACTGGACGCCCTAGCCGGCAAAACACCACCGGAGACCATATCGATTCCCTGCGAACTGGTCATCCGCGAGTCCTCCGTGTTCACGGCGCAGGAATCCCACTAGCTAACCGGGGTGCTCCGGAACGTCCCCAAAACGCAATCAGACCCCGCGGCTCACTAACACGAGCCTCGGGGTCTTTGGTATGTCGAACAGCACGGCATGGTGTCCGGATCGCACAGCTATGGGCCATCGGGCCCGCAGTCTGGGGCGCTTACTGGGGACGGTCGGTTGTGGAACCTTGGATAGCTTCGTCCCAATATCGGTTGGCCTGGGCCATGTATTCCTCATCACTCATAATGGCCATCTGGACCTGCGCCTGCGTCTTCTCACTGACCTTCCCTTGGCAGACCATCTCAGAGCCCGCTTGCCGCAGAGCTTCATAAAATCTCTGAATCCGTTCGTCAAGGGGCTCAGTCGCTGGATTGTTCAGTGCTTCGCCGCAGTTGCGGTACACTTCCAAGGCCAGGGGCTGCTTGGCAACGACAGCCTTTAGCAGGTCGAAATTTTGGTCCCCTGGGAAACCAGCGTTGGCCACAAAGAATTGCCGGGGATAGCTGGTGACTCGCCCGTTGTGAAAAAATGTTCCATCGTCCCGTTTTTGGATGTGCGGGGTAGCCATGGGCAGGAATCGATCCAGGAAATTCTTCAAAAGACCGGTCATGTACATGCCGTACACCGGCGTACCCATACCAGCAAAATCTGCCTCCAAAAACAAGTTCATCAGATCCGTCATATCGTCCTCAATGACACACTGGCCTGGAGTTTTGTGCCAGCAGCTGAAACAACCGCGGCAATGCTCTACATGCTTCTCCACAAGAAAAATCTCCTCGGTGATGGCTCCCGCTTCCTGGGCTCCGGCCAGGATTTCGGCAGCAATGCGATGGGTGTTGCTTTGGCGGCCCCGTGGGCTCCCATTGAAAAACACTACGTTCAAAGCGTTCCCTCCCCTTTGCGGTTCCCATAGGCTTCCGTGTCCTTATGCGCTGGCAGCTTCAGAACCACTGTCAGCACAGAGCAGAACTCTACATCTCTACATCGAAGGATTTTCCGATCCAGCTCTGCTCAGCCAGCGCTGCCGTTCACGGACACGCTCCATTGGCACCTACCATCAGTCTACAAGATCCTGCTGCGCAGCAGAACCGCCGGGAGAACGAAACCCAATCCACCTGGCGGCTGAATGGAGGCAGCTGCCCGGCCACGACTCCATGGACTCGGTGATGTTCCACGTCTCTAAGGAAAAAGGAGTCCGAAACACAAGAACCAGCGTCCAAGGGGCCGGATGCTGGTTCCTGTATGCTTGTTGTCTGCCTACTTCAGGACAGATTCACCTTCGTGGCCCTCCGGGAATGCTTCCGGACGCTGGCAGCTGCTCTGGACCTCATAGTGTTTCCCAGAGGCTGATGCATCATGGAAGCCGTGCATGACCTCGAGAACATGATACTGAACCTGACTATTGGCCCGATACGGACGCCCGGAGCGAATGGCGTAAGCCATATCTGCAACCCCGAGTCCGCGGCTGTTCTCCGCATATCCGTGGGTCAACGAAATCTCCTGCTCTTCCTCGCCCCGCCGGCGCAGCACCACAGGACCGCCGAATGTGTTGGGATCCGGAACACTGAGGGTACCTTCACTGCCATAAATTTCTATGAACGGCACCTTCGCCCCCGAAACGTCAAAACTGGTAATGATAGTTCCCACCGGACCGTCTACGAAGTCCAATACCCCGGCCACATGCGTGGGTACTTCAACATCAATCTTCGTACCGTGCTTTGGCTCACTAGTTATTGTACGCTGCGGGAAACTAATCTGAGCCGAACCCGTCACACGGCGAATAGGACCCAACAAGTTCACCAACGCTGTCAGATAGTAGGGACCCATATCGAACATGGGGCCACCGCCAACCTTATAGTAGAACTCTGGATCGGGATGCCAACTCTCGTGCCCCGGGATCATCATGAACGCCGTTGCTGCCACGGGGGTTCCGATAACACCTTCGTCCAGAAGCTTGCGGCAGGTTTGGATGCCGGCGCCTAAAAAGGTATCCGGAGCGCCGCCTACGTACAAACCCTTCTCCGCGGCCAACTTGAGAATTCGCTGGCCATCTTCTCGGGTCACAGACAAAGGCTTCTCCACGTAGACATGCTTGCCTGCCTCCAACGCCTCCAAGCAGATCTGCGCGTGATCCGGCGGTGTAGTCAAGTTGATCACAAACTCGATATCCGGATCCTTCAGAAGCTCAGCGCCACTGGGGTAGGACTTGATGGGATACTGATCTGCTTTGGCCTGAATACGTTCCGGAATCAAATCCGCTCCGGCAATCACATTCAAGATATCGAACTGGGTCGTGTTTTGGAAATAGATGCCACTGATGTTTCCACAACCGATAATGCCAACATTAACAGCTTTCATTGTTTTCGGGCCTCCATACCTAGGAATTTGGGTCCTGCATCCGACCTTGATGGCTCTGTCACACACCCACAAACACAAACCTGGACGTATGTTCAAGACTGCATGCCTCCGTTAAGCTTTTCGGTCCTGGCCAGCGGCGGGCGCAGCAGAAATGCATTCACTGCTCACACAACGGATGTACATAAACCCACACCTATGTTCTCGAAGACACGCTGAAATTCCTTTTAAGTGTAGGCCAATTCGCCCTTGTTTCCCGTATTTTCTCCCACAACAAAAACCGCCGAATCTTGGCGGTCCCTTGGCCCATCACATAAAACTGTTTGGCCTTGCTTATCGCGGCAACGTTGTTCAGAGCACCGAAGTTCCCCGTGTGATGTCATGTCCACGGCTAACTTGGGCTGTATTCCATTCTTGCCACTGTTGTCCTGCCCTCTTCCATCCCAGTGCGCCGACGTCGTTTTCTTCAATATGTCAATTTGAACGTGCTTTCTCAGGTCGATCTCGATTTCCATTTCTGTTTCTATTTCTTTCCATACACCTGGTGCCTGGGAATCTTTTCCTTTTCCTTTTCCATTTCCTTCCACACACCTGGCATCTGGGAATAATTTGCAATTTCTCCGGCCACATACCCAACAGTTTCGGCGAGCTGCCTTGCATGATGAACTCAAAAAAGAAAAGAGAGCGGCGTCTACTTGGCCACTCCCTTCTTAGCTAACCTAGCTTTGTCGGCTTGGGTGCAAAGTTCTTGGTAACGAACTTTGGCAGCGTATTGCAGATTGTTGTCCCACATGTTTTATCACCCCCTAGTCTAGAACCGGAATAATTTCTTGAGAAGCGATTCTTTCTGAGCCTGTGCTTGAAGTTCCTGTGTGTGCTGTTGGGCCAGTGCCTGTTCAAAACCGAAGTTTGTCATGGTTGTAACCCCCTGTGGTTATTTGTTGTCTTTATTGTAAC
>PWMW01000356.1 GCA_003559095.1 Clostridiales bacterium
CCAGCCAGGAAACACCCTCCCCGCGCACGCCAGCATGCATCAAAGCCAATACACCCTTACTGGGAAACAACCACCAAACCCAATGACCCGGCGCCAGACCCCATATCTCTGCCAAAGGCAGGAAGCAGGGAGAAAAGAACAGCGAGATCAGCATGTATTGATTGACCGTCTCTGCTCGCACAGCCACGGCAATACCGGCCAAGGTGAACGTGATCGCGGCCAAAGTCAGTCCTGTCAAAAACGTCAGCCACATCACCCGCAAGTCCATACCCCAACTCACAACAGCCAAGCCCGCCAACATGGACAATAGGGCCAAAGAGCAAGTCTTGGCCACCAGATAGTGGTTCACCGTCACAGGAGACGTAAACAAGGCCCCATGAAGCCCATCACCCCGTTCCAGAAGAAAAATGCCCCCTATGAAGAAAAAACCCAATCCCGCAGGATCGGAAAACAACATGGTTGTACCGACGGTTACCTGCCAAGAATCGGGAACTTGGCGAAGAACTAGAATGTAAACCAAGGTTACCAAGGCATAGGCAGCGTAAAAACCATGACGCCACTGAAAGCGCAGATCCTGCCAAAACAAACGGGTCCAGATCACTGGGCTCGCCTCCCTGTCACGTCAATGAAGATCTCATCCAGAGATTTTTCCAGACTATGTATAGACTGGATCTGGCCGGCCGCACTAAGAGCGCAGAAACGACTGTCAACAGCCAGTCCATCCAAAGGCAGCTGCAGCACCTCGCTGGTGGCACCATTGGTATAGCTCACGCGAACCTGTCCCGTGCTGTGCGTCAACTTCAGGTGCTGCGGAGTATCCACCAAGACCAGACGCCCATCTACCAGGAAACCCACCCTAGTGCACAACTCCTCAGCCAAGGCCATGTTGTGCGTACTCAAGAACACTGTGGCCCCGCGCGACTGCGCCTCTTGGATCAAGTCCTTGATCCAACGGGCGCTGCCGGGATCCAAGCCGGAGGTTGGTTCATCGAGGAATAGAATGTCCGGCCGATGGAAGAACGCCCGACACACATTGAGACGGACCCGCATCCCTTTGGAGAACTGGGTAACTCTCATCTCGGCTGCATCTTGCAGCCCTACCCGCGCCAGGAGATCATCAATGTCCCAATGATCGGAACCACTGTAGAGGCTCCCAAAAAAGGCCAAATTCTCCCGGGCCGTGAACCGAGCATACAAATTGGGCTGCTCAAACGCGGTGCCGATTTGGCGAAAGTCGCGAGCTTTCCATTGAGCTGGATTGCTCCCCAACACCTCAACAGAACCCTGCGGGTCTTTGAGCAGACCCATAAGGATCTTCTGGGTCGTACTCTTCCCAGCCCCAGACGGACCAAGCAGTCCGAACACCTCGCCAGCCGTTACCGTGGCATTGATATCGTACAAAACTTGTCTGCGGCTCTTGGGGTACGTATAGTTCACATCAACCAGACGAATTGTCGGCTCCACGACACCACATCTCCTCCAATGTTACTTTGCAGACATCAACAGCATATGAGGTTGGCCCCAACAGAGAAGCACCGTCGCGGGATTCGGCTTTACCCAGCAGCCATAAAGGCTCGAGGAAGCCGCTTACTCCTCAGCGGCCTCCACCAAAAATGGGTATGCCTCCCGCAGCTTTGCCTGCAGTTCGGCAAAGAGCGCGTTAGCTACCGGCAAATGCGATTCCATATCTGCCAAACTGCTCACTGCATGCAGCATCTCTAAGCGCTTAACCAAAGAAGTCGGCAAGTGATCGGTGATGTGAACCAAGTGGTACTCGTAATGGCGCGGTGTATGCAGCAGCCGCGCCATGGTAACCAACGGACCGCATACATACTTGCCATAGTACGCGGTGGCCTCCAGGAACTTGCGGCGCAGCAGGTATTTTCGCAGGCGCGATTGCTGTTCGAAGGTATCCAGACACTGGCTATAGACAGAACGCATCTCCGCTTCGGGTATTTGGAGTTCATCGATGATCTTCACCACAGCGGCCTTATCGAAGAGAACTAAAGGAAACTCGGCGACATCGCCGCGAACAAAGGTGCAGCCTTCGCTGCCGCGGCTGTGGCTCTGCACACAGATATCCAAAAGCAAGAACTCGGGTGTACCTGCGATATGGGCATTACATTGAAAGATTTTGGGATGGGGATGATCTACAACCTCCACAAAATCCAGCGCCCCGAACTGACGCAGGATCTCGAGACAGGTAGCCAAGATGGCCTCTTCCGTGCCATCGTCCACATCCAACCAGACATCGATATCGGAGTACTCATCCACGCGATCAAGACCGTCAGCCCCCTCCAACCACAAGGCGTGGACGGAGTCCATATCCACTAGTGTTTTCTGCAATTGCTCCATGATCCGTTCCCGAATTTCCATCGTGCGTTCCCCCATTCTACAGCGTGCGTGCGCTGTTCGGCTGTTCGGTTGTTCGGTTGTTCGCGTGCTCGACTGTTCAGGTGCTCGGGTGTTCGGCACCCACGTCCAAACTTGTCTTCGGCGCGATCAATGCCAACTCCTGCGGGGTCCCAGGATAGTTCCTGCGAGTTGATTCCCATAGTTTTCCAGATACCTGGTACAATCCAGGATTTCCCACCTAACAGGTACGTTCCATAGTTTTCCAGATACCTGGTACAATCCAGGATTTCCCACCTACCAGGTGCGTTCCATATTTTTCCAGGCACCTGGTGCGTTCCATAATATTCCATATACCAGGTATGTTCCATATTCCCCCAGATGCCTAACCGGCTCCATCACGGACCCCCTATCTATCGCCTTCGCCGATCTGCGGAGTGCTTCCCGGTTCTCCGGTTCAAGGTGATTGCCCGCCGTGGACTGGACTGCGTTACCCTTGGTTACCCTTCTCAGACTTTTTCCTGCGCTGTATCCACAGCATGTTCAGGCTAACCCCGCTATCCCGCAATCGCAAGAGTATGCCGAAGACGGCAGCCTGATCGGCAGCGGTTCCCGTCAGAAGTGATGTACCCTCAGGCTCAAGCTCGAGCGCCAAGGGAGCTAACGTCTCTCCCAACCAAGGTTCCAGATGGGCGTCGGTCCGAATACGGACAACCCAGTACTCTGAAGTTTCAACGGTTCCAGTTCGATTCTGCATGATCAAGTGCCCCCTTGAACGTCTTGTCAAATGTATCTTACCCTATGGACTGCCCGGCAGGGACCTGACCAAAGTTAGGTTTTTGCCAGACTCCCCGCATGGCCTACAGCGCAATCGCTGGCCGGAACCGAGGTATTGGTCGAACGGCAGAGGAATCCGGTGCGAGGCCACCGAACAACAAAGAAGAAGCCTACACCCTTGTCATTGGCACGTCTTGGGAGGTTTGGGTATGGTCAGCCCCGTTCTTCGCATTAAGATTTCGCCACCGCCGGTGCAGCCCAACCATGTGCAGCGGCGGCACGCCGTGGAACAGCTGG
>PWMW01000205.1 GCA_003559095.1 Clostridiales bacterium
ATTATAGCAGATCACCCCAGTATTTTCAACAGAAAACATGCGCTTTTTATAAATATTACAAAGATTTATCGAGAGTCTGGACGTCTTTTGGCATGTTTGAGTAATACTTTTTCAGGAAGTTCATATTTAATGGAAAACTTCTCATCAATGCACTTTTTACCAGCTGCTTTGTTCACTGGCGGTTTTTATCTTTTTCATAATATTCGTATCCAATAAGATGCAGGCTGCGAAATGATTATTGCCGCAATCTTTGAATTCAGGAATAATTTGACTGCACATTTCCATTGCCTTTGGACATCGAGGATGGAAAGGACAACCCTTTGGAGGGTTTAACGGGCTGGGAACATCCCCTTTTAGAATAATCTTTTCTTTTTTATGCAGTGGATCAATCACTGGTATTGCAGATAATAGTGACAAGGTATATGGATGCAGAGGATTTTTAAATAATTCCTGCTTGTCAGCTAATTCAACAATTTTTCCGAGGTACATGACTGCAACTCGATCACTGATATGTTTTACCACACTTAAATCATGGGAAATAAACATATAGGTCAATCCATATTCATTTTGCAAGTCTTTAATCAGGTTAATGACTTGTGCCTGTATGGAAACATCAAGGGCTGATACAGGTTCATCCGCTACAATTATTTTCGGATTCACTGCTAAAGCCCTGGCAATACCGATTCTTTGTCTCTGTCCCCCGCTGAATTCATGGGGATAGCGATCCATATGCTCTTTACCTAATCCTACATTGTTTAGGATTTCAAGTATTTTTTTATTGCGCTCCTCTTGTGTTTTGCACAAATGGTGAATATCAAGAGGTTCACCAACAATCTCTGATACGGTCATCCGGGGGTTTAATGATGAATATGGATCTTGAAAGATAATCTGCATGTCTTTTCTTTTACTACGCAGAGACTTTGAGTTTAGATTAAGAATATTGTCTTTCCCAACCCATATCTCACCTCCGCTTGCCTCAAGAAGCCGTAAAATCGTCCTTCCTGCTGTTGTCTTGCCGCACCCTGACTCACCAACTAATGCCAGCGTTTCTCCTTGGTAAATGTTTACACTAATATCATCAACTGCTTTAATGTGGCCCACAGTTATACGGAAAAACCCTTTTTTAACCGGAAAATACTTCTTTAAGTTTTTAATTTCCACTAATGACTGGCTTTGATCTGCTTTACTAACCTGATATACCAAATTTTCTTGGTCTTTCTCCTGTTTTTTCTTCTTTAAATCTAGCAGCCTTTCATAATACCAGCATCTGACTTGGTGGTCCGGCTCCTTCTCTTCAAGATCAGGCTCATTTTCAAAACACTTTTCATCGGCTAATTGGCATCGGTTATGGTACTTGCATCCTTTAGGAAATTCTAAAGGATTTGGAACGACTCCAGGAATGGCCTCTAATCTCTTTACATCTTCTGTCATTTTGGGTATTGATCTCAGCAAACCCCAGGTATAGGGATGCAAAGGATTAGTAAACAGCGTATTCACTTCACAATATTCTACAATTTTTCCTGCATACATCACGGCAACCCTATCAGACACTTCAGCTATGACACCCAAATCATGGGTTATCATCATCATAGCCATGCCGTAATTATCTTTCAATTCCCTCATTAACTCCAGAATCTGCGCTTGTATTGTAACATCCAGAGCAGTGGTCGGCTCATCGGCTATTAACAATTGAGGGCTGCATGATATTGCCATGGCAATATCATGCAGCCCTCAATTGTTAATAGCCGATGAGCCGACCACTGCTCTGGATGTTACAATACAAGCGCAGATTCTGGAGTTAATGAGGGAATTGAAAGATAATTACGGCATGGCTATGATGATGATAACCCATGATTTGGGTGTCATAGCTGAAGTGTCTGATAGGGTTGCCGTGATGTATGCAGGAAAAATTGTAGAATATTGTGAAGTGAATACGCTGTTTACTAATCCTTTGCATCCCTATACCTGGGGTTTGCTGAGATCAATACCCAAAATGACAGAAGATGTAAAGAGATTAGAGGCCATTCCTGGAGTCGTTCCAAATCCTTTAGAATTTCCTAAAGGATGCAAGTACCATAACCGATGCCAATTAGCCGATGAAAAGTGTTTTGAAAATGAGCCTGATCTTGAAGAGAAGGAGCCGGACCACCAAGTCAGATGCTGGTATTATGAAAGGCTGCTAGATTTAAAGAAGAAAAAACAGGAGAAAGACCAAGAAAATTTGGTATATCAGGTTAGTAAAGCAGATCAAAGCCAGTCATTAGTGGAAATTAAAAACTTAAAGAAGTATTTTCCGGTTAAAAAAGGGTTTTTCCGTATAACTGTGGGCCACATTAAAGCAGTTGATGATATTAGTGTAAACATTTACCAAGGAGAAACGCTGGCATTAGTTGGTGAGTCAGGGTGCGGCAAGACAACAGCAGGAAGGACGATTTTACGGCTTCTTGAGGCAAGCGGAGGTGAGATATGGGTTGGGAAAGACAATATTCTTAATCTAAACTCAAAGTCTCTGCGTAGTAAAAGAAAAGACATGCAGATTATCTTTCAAGATCCATATTCATCATTAAACCCCCGGATGACCGTATCAGAGATTGTTGGTGAACCTCTTGATATTCACCATTTGTGCAAAACACAAGAGGAGCGCAATAAAAAAATACTTGAAATCCTAAACAATGTAGGATTAGGTAAAGAGCATATGGATCGCTATCCCCATGAATTCAGCGGGGGACAGAGACAAAGAATCGGTATTGCCAGGGCTTTAGCAGTGAATCCGAAAATAATTGTAGCGGATGAACCTGTATCAGCCCTTGATGTTTCCATACAGGCACAAGTCATTAACCTGATTAAAGACTTGCAAAATGAATATGGATTGACCTATATGTTTATTTCCCATGATTTAAGTGTGGTAAAACATATCAGTGATCGAGTTGCAGTCATGTACCTCGGAAAAATTGTTGAATTAGCTGACAAGCAGGAATTATTTAAAAATCCTCTGCATCCATATACCTTGTCACTATTATCTGCAATACCAGTGATTGATCCACTGCATAAAAAAGAAAAGATTATTCTAAAAGGGGATGTTCCCAGCCCGTTAAACCCTCCAAAGGGTTGTCCTTTCCATCCTCGATGTCCAAAGGCAATGGAAATGTGCAGTCAAATTATTCCTGAATTCAAAGATTGCGGCAATAATCATTTCGCAGCCTGCATCTTATTGGATACGAATATTATGAAAAAGATAAAAACCGCCAGTGAACAAAGCAGCTGGTAAAAAGTGCATTGATGAGAAGTTTTCCATTAAATATGAACTTCCTGAAAAAGTATTACTCAAACATGCCAAAAGACGTCCAGACTCTCGATAAATCTTTGTAATATTTATAAAAAGCGCATGTTTTCTGTTGAAAATACTGGGGTGATCTGCTATAAT
>PWMW01000279.1 GCA_003559095.1 Clostridiales bacterium
AGTGGTGGCCCGGCATCTGCTTAACCGCGGTGTGCGGGTGCGGGCAGTGATGCTCGCCGGCGAAAGCAGCCTGACAGAAGACTGCCGCCACAACTTGAACATTTTCCGTAAACTGGACGGGGAAGTGGATTGGTTGACGGAACAGGGCCTTCCCAAGCTGCGTTTTGCCTTGGGCTTATCCCACCTGATCATCGATGCCATGCTGGGTACGGGTACTGAAGGTTCCCTGCGGGGGCTGTATGCTAAGGTCCGCGATGTGGTCAATGACGTCCAGACGCCGGTGGTCTCCTTGGATGTTCCCACGGGGGTCCAAGCCACAACGGGGGCCGTGGATGGCTCGGCTGTGAAGGCCCAGTGCACCATCACCTTTGGATTTATCAAACAAGGACTGCTGCTCTATCCCGGAGCGGAGTATGTGGGGGAACTTTTTGTCGAAGATATTGGCATACCTCATACGCTGGCTCGCCATATTGAACGGTATCTTATGGATTTCGAGACGATGCAAAACCTACTGCCGCAGAGGCCAGGCTGGGGCCATAAAGGAACCTTCGGTCATGGATTGGTGGTGGCCGGCTCCCGGGAAATGGCAGGTTCAGCGTACCTGACAGCCCAAGCCATGCTGCGCTCAGGGTCCGGACTGGTGACATTGGCCGTTCCTGAGAGCATTGCTGGCTGGTATCCCCCAGGCGAGCTCTTGGTGGTGCCGGTGCCGGAGACGGCTGAAGGCACATTCGGGGAAGTTAGTCTGCGCAAACTGCGGGCTCTGCTGGAACGCAAGCAGGTTTTGGTGATGGGCCCAGGGATGTCCCGGGGTGAGGAAGTCACCCTGGTGGTGAAGACTTTGCTGGAGCGCTGGCAGGGGCCAGCCGTGTTGGATGCCGATGCTATCAACTGTCTGCAGCGCCAAGAAACGTGGCTGGAGACTATACCATCGCAGCAGCGAGCCCAGTGGGTACTGACCCCGCACCCAGGGGAAATGGCCCGTTTGACCGGACAGGATATTCCTACCATCAACCATCAGCGGCCGCAGGTGGTGCGAGAAGCCCAGCGCAAGCTGGCGGCAGTAATTTTGCTCAAAGGAGCACCGACTGTGACGGCTGGGGCCGGTCGGATGGTATTTAACTCCTCTGGCAATCCCGGAATGGGCAGCGCTGGTATGGGCGATGTCTTGACAGGAATCATTGGTTCCTTGTTGGGTCAGGGTATGACTCCCATTGACGCGGCCTCAGTGGGCGCCTATGTCCACGGCTTGGCGGCCGACGAAGCGGCTGCCGTGTTGGGGCAGCGGGGATTGGTGGCTCGGGACGTTCTCGAACGCCTGCCGCATGTTCTTGCATAGGTGTTCCCCCATCCAAGGTGGCATCGGAGTGCCAACCCGGAACCGCAAGTCACTTGAGCTGGGATTTCCGAGACCACGCACGCTCAAGATTGCTTTTCCACTAGCGTATCCAGTGAAGCTTTTTGGGCCTTGAACCCATCTGCACGCATTTAGATAGGAGGCGGAAATCGTGCTGGCACAGGACTTTATGGTCAAAAACGTCATCACAGTAACCAAAGACACGCCGTTGAAAGAAATTGCCCGGCTAATGGTGGAAGAGGAAATCAGTGGTATTCCCGTGGTAGAGGATGGGAAGTTAATCGGCATGGTCACAGAGCGCGACCTGTTGGTACGAGCTAAGAAACTGGACCTGCCGACATTCCTGCCGTTCATCGGCGGAGTGCTTTATCTCGAAGGTCCGAAAAAATTGGACGATGAGATGCGCAAGGCCACAGCCACCACCGCAGAAGAGATTATGACAACCAAAGTGCACACGGTGAAACCAGATACCAGTCTGCAGGATATCGCTACCCTGATGGTGGAACGGGGCGTCAATCGTCTGCCCGTCGTGGGTGACGGCCGCAAACTGATGGGCATGATTACCCGTTCCGATGTGGTCAAGGCCATCGCCGCCGAGATGGAGTAGGCGATGGATCTTCCTACAAGGCCTGTCTGGGCCGAAATTCATACGAAAGCAGTGGCCCACAACGTTCGCCAATTCAAGAACCTTGTGGGCTCTTCCTGCCAATTGATGGCCGTGGTTAAGGCCAATGGTTACGGCCATGGTGCGTTAACGGCGGCGCGCCAAGCGTTGGCCCATGGGGCTACTTGGCTGGCCGTGGCTTTTCCTGAAGAAGGGGCAGCCCTGCGCCGCGCTGGGATTGCCTCTCCCATTCTTGTCTTGGGCGGTTTGGTGCAGCAGCAACTTGAACTCTGCGTCAACAAGGATTTGGCGGTGAGCCTTTTCCAATGGGATGTGGCTGCTGCCTTAAGTGCCCAGGCGCGCCGTTGGCAAAAGACGGTGCGGGTTCACGTGAAGGTGGACACAGGTATGGGACGTTTGGGCATTCACCCCGATGAAGTGGTATCCTTCGTCCGCAGGGTCAAGGGATTACCTGGTCTGGAAGTACAGGGTATCTTTACGCATTTTGCCAGTGCCGATGACCAGGATCAATATTACCAGTGGCAGCTGCAGCGCTTCCAAAAAGTTCTGCGGGACTTGGAAAGGGAAGGTATCAATATCCCCCTGCGCCACTGCGCCAATACGGCAGCTGCTTTGTTCGACCGGGCCAGCCATCTGAACATGGTCCGTATCGGGTTGGGTTTGTATGGTCTGTATCCTAACGAACGCCGCCCCATCGTTTTACAGCCGGCTCTGACACTCAAAGCACGGCTGGTTGCTGTCCGCACAGTTCCTCCCGGCACGGCCGTGGGGTATGGCAGTCAGTTCGTTACCTGGAAAGAAACCAACATCGGCGTGCTGCCGTTGGGTTATGCCGATGGGATGAATCGTCATTTGGGCGGAACCATCAAAGTCTTGGTGAACGGTGCCCCCTGTCCCGTGGTGGGCCGGATCTGTATGGATCACTGCATGGTGGATCTGGGTGAACTGCAGGCCGATGTGGGCAGTGAAGTGGTGCTTATCGGTCGCCAGGGCAGTCACAGCATCACTGTGGATGATTGGGCTGCCTGTATTGGAACTATCAATTATGAAATACCGTGCATGCTCAGCCAGCGGGTGGAGCGCTGCGATGTTTGATGAGGAGGAAACGCTTTGCCGGACCCAAATATGCATGATGTGCTCCAGTTGTATCAAAAACAATTGGGTCCTCTGTCCAGCAGCCAACGGGATCGACTCTACCAAGCCAGCGAAGAAGGTATGAGTCCATTCGTCATCGGTTGTGCCATCCTGCGAGCCAGCCAGGAAAAGCGGTTGGCCGGAGGAAAGAAGAGGATTACGTTCAACTATGTGGCAGCCATTCTTGATGATTGGCTGGTTCACGGAATCGTCGATGAAAAGGCCTTTCGCGCCTATTACCAAGATCGCCAGGCGGGACAAGCTGCAGAAAGGAGAACTGCCCGTGGCCATGCGGATAGCCAAAA
>PWMW01000085.1 GCA_003559095.1 Clostridiales bacterium
CAAACCGAATCGGGCGCAGGCGTAGCAGCGCTACGTTGAGCACCGATTCGGTGCAGGTGACGCCGCAGTTGGGCCTGAATCCGCGCGCGAATGCCGGTGCAGGTGGGGGATTAGGGGCCCTTGCTCTTGAGATACCCGGCTGCTAGCATCGTTCACGCGCGTGACGCTGGAATGAGATCTCGCGGGGGAACTCTGAGTGCCGGACTTGGGCCAAGCCGAGCAGTGGGCGGGAATGTCTGAGAATGCCTGGGAATGAATCGTTGGTGCGCCGCAACCGGTTGCTCCTGTCCGTGGTTATCCCGGTGTTCAACGAGGCTCGCACTATCGACGAGCTTGTCCGAAGGGTTCTTGCAGTCGACCTCTCCCCCGATGTGCGCAAGGAGATAGTCATCGTCGACGACGGCTCCACCGATGAGACGCCGGCCAGAATAGCTGCGATTCATGACAGCCACGCCGATTTGATCTGCTTGCGACATCAACGCAACCGCGGCAAGGGTGCGGCTTTGAGGACCGGCTTCGCCGCCGCTTCCGGAGATGTGGTGCTCGTGCAGGATGCCGACCTGGAATTGGATCCTGCCGATTATTCGAGTCTCTTGGAACCAATTTTGTCCGGCGCCGCCGATGTGGTTTATGGCTCTCGGTTCTTGGGTGAGTCCATGCGCGGCAACGGCATGCTCTGGTTGCTGGCCAATCGGACGCTGACCGGGCTCACGAACGCTCTCTGCGGGACATCCCTGACGGACATGGAGACCGGCTTCAAGGTGTTCCGGCGGCGGGTGTTCGAATCCATGACCTTACAGTCGGACAGGTTCACAATTGAGCCTGAAATAACCGTCAAGCTGGCTCGCCGCCGTGTTCGAATCCACGAGGTTCCCGTCAAGTATGACGCTCGCAGTCGCGCCGAGGGCAAACATATCGGGTGGATGGACGGTTTGGCGGGGATGGTGGCCATTGTGCGGTATCGTTGCTTCGACTGATCTTAAAACCACTGAACGTCTCGTCAAGGATTGAATCGCGTGATCATTCTCGGCATCAATGGTCTCGGTGTTTCGCCGGCGGCTTGCCTGTGCATTGACGGGCGGCTCGTGGCGATGGCCGAGGAAGAACGTCTCATACGAGTCAAGGGTGCCCACGGGCTGATGCCGGGACTTGCCGCCCGTTATTGCCTGGAGCATGCCCGCATGACTCTCGACGACGTCGACTACATCGCCTTCGGTTGGGATGCCGAGCGCTACAGGCTTCAGATCCCCTTGTTCGCGGCGCGCACTCTTTTCAGAAGGCCATCTGAGCTGCCCGATCCCGGGAATGCCGCGAGGGTGGTGGACCAACTTCTCAAGTACAGGCCGGCCGCCGTCATGCAAGCGTTGCACCAGATGTGCCACGCCGCCGCGATTCCGGGACGGCTTCCACCGGTCGAGTTCGTGCCTCATCATCTCGCGCACGCTGCCAGCGCGTTCTATTGCTCGGGCTTCGACCAAGCTCACGTTCTGGTCGTCGACGGCAGCGGAGAGCACCAATGCACGACGGTCTATCGAGGCGCCGGCAGATCGCTCCATGAGGTGTTGAGTTTTACGATCCCGGATTCCCTGGGGTGGTTTTATCAAGCCGTCACCGAGTTTCTCGGGTTTACTCCGAACCGCCATGAGGGCAAGGTCATGGCCCTGGCATCCTATGGGAGCCCCGATCCGGACCTCCGCGAGAGGTTGGGCCGGATCATATGGAGCGGCTATCCCGGCCGTTACAAACACGACGGCAGGTATTCCTACCTGGGCAAGCATTCGCGCGGGACGGTCTTCAGCGAGAAAATGGCCCGCCTCTTGGGGGCACCTCGCGTGGCGGGTGAGCCAATTACGGGACGTCACGAGAATATCGCTTTCATGGCGCAAAGCATTCTCGAGGACATTGCCGGCGGCCTGGTCGCTCGAATCAGCACCATGGATGATTACTCCGGCAATCTCTGCGTCGCCGGGGGAGTGGCGCTCAATTGCAAGATGAACGGCGTCTTGGCCGCGATGGAGCAGGTGCAAGATCTATATGTGCCCGCTGCGCCCAATGACGCCGGCACGGCACTCGGCGCCGCGCTTCACTTGTCGAACGAGCGAGGAGCAGATCCTCGGCGGTCGCTGGATCACGCCTATTGGGGGCCGGAGTTTTCCGCAAGGGAGATCGAAGACGCCCTCGTTCGCTGCGGCGCCAGGTATCGTCACGATCCGAATGTCGAGAAGACCGTGGCCGGTCTCTTGGCGAACGGGAAGATTGTCGGGTGGTACCAAGGCAGAATGGAGATTGGCGCCAGAGCCCTGGGGAGCCGATCAATTCTCGCCAATCCTGCGGAAGTGGGGATGAAGGACCGGGTCAACACCAGGGTCAAGGGCAGGGAGCGCTGGCGGCCCTTCGCGCCGTCGATATTACGTGAGAAAGCGCCTGATTACATAGAGCGATCGGGCAGGGCGCCATTCATGGCAACCGCCTTCAAGGCTCGCAGGGAAGCGCTCGGATCCCTGTCCGCCGCGGTTCATGTGGACGAGACCACAAGGCCGCAAATCGTAACGAGAGAACATTCGCCGAAGTACTGGGAGTTAATCAGGTGTTTTGGTGAAGAGACGGGAACTCACGCTGTCTTGAACACGTCTTTCAACGCCAGTGAGGAGCCTATCGTCTGTACCCCAGAGCAGGCGCTCAGGACCTTTTACGCCTCCGGCATGGACTGTCTGGCAGTCGGGGGGTTCTTGGTGACCAAGCAAGGGGAACAAGAGGGTGGTTGAGCCCGACAAGATGGTTGGATGCCGTGGACCGAACCTGATCTCCGTTGATCTCGAGGACTGGTATCATTCGGCGTTTTTGCGGGATTATGCCCACCCGGCGACGGCCGAGCCGACTATTCCGGGCACCACGGGGCGAATCCTGGAGCTGTTTGATCGTCACGGGGTCAAGGCCACATTTTTCGTTCTCGGCCGCGTAGCCGAACGACATGGCGACGTGATTGAGAATATCGCACAGCGGGGGCATGAGATCGCATCGCATGGCTACAGCCATCTCCCCCTTTGGAGCTTGACGGCCCGCGAATTCCGCGCGGAGCTGCGGCACACGAACGCCTTGTTGGAAGGAATAGCCGGCGGACCCATCCTTGGTTTTCGAGCACCGTATGCGTCGCTGAGTGAGAGGACGAGCTGGGCTCTCGATGTGCTGGAGGAGGAGGGATTTGTCTATGACTCCAGCGTTTTCCCAATGAAGACACCTCTCTATGGAGTGTGCGGGGCGCCCAGGGCGCCGTACGGCATCACCTCGAAGAATCTCAAGCAGCATGATCCCGAAGCAGTTCTCACGGAGATCCCTTTTTCGGTTTGCGAGCTTGGGCCTCTCAATGTGCCCTGCACCGGCGGAATCTATGGACGGTTCATGCCC
>PWMW01000187.1 GCA_003559095.1 Clostridiales bacterium
GCAAAAGCCAAGGCAGGCAAAAGCCAAGGCAGGCAAAAGCCAAGGCAGGCAAAAGCCAAGGCAGGCAAAAGCCAAGGCAGGCAAAAGCCAAGGCAGGCAAAAGCCAAGGCAGGCAAAAGCACACACGTTGAGCTCGTATCGACGCGACTCGTACTTGCTTCGTGCGGAATTTTTATTAGTTTACATAATATATATTATGCGAAGTTATATGGCGGAGGCTGCACGAAACGTTGAACTTCCCAGTTCCGTGACTGGCGCCAGTGCAGTAATTCTGCCGCTATTGGTGGTTATCTGTAAGGACCCATCGCAGTGGCGGTCATCTTGGTTTCGTGCATATGGCCCGCCTGTGACCCGACAAACTACCGCCGAGGCTGTTGCGCCAGATGCACTCTCCACCAATCCAGCGGTGCTGCCCTGGCAACGAAGGCTGCGCTTGTGACGGATATAGACAGCATTTGCATCCCACAGCTGCACCATAACAGCGTTTGTGGATGGCATACCGCAGAACGCTGTCGTTCAACTTGCACAGCCTGCAACCGGCCTTTGGACAAAAACTATAGCCTGAAGGCATCAGTTCCCGTGCAACTGCTGCCTTCAGGCTATACTAAGTTGTGCCAGAACGTCCCGAAACTCTTTGCTGCCAACCTTTGCTCTGCCAACGCTGCGTCAGTTGGCCGTCACTGGCACCATCAGACGCTGTCCCGGATATACCATGGCTTCCTGGAGTTCGTTCATTTCGCGAATCACAGCCACTACTGTTCGGGGATCCTCGGCGGGACTGAAATTCCGGGCAATGATCCATAAGCTATCTCCAGGCTGGACCACGATTTCTTGATACACAGTATCCCATGCTGTTGCCGATGATTCGGACAGATAGGCTCCCAAAACGACCATACCACTGACGAATACGATGAGCACTGCTAAAGCTGCGACCTGTTGAATGGTTTTTTGTAACATGATCCTTCCCCCTTGTCTATCCTGTAGAACGTACACATGTTCTGTCTGTGTGTCTTCATTATAGGATAGAACATACGTTTTGTCAACAAAAAGTCGAACATATGTTTAGATCTTTTTCTTAACAAAACGAACGAAGGTTTGATTTTCCATGGATCCCATGGTATAATAATGGCAGCAAAACACAACCGAGGAGGCGTTGTCTGTGAAACCTCTCAGCAAACGTCAAGGTCAGATTCTGCAGTTCATTCAAGAGGAAGTCCAAGCGAAAGGCTACCCCCCTTCGGTTCGCGAAATTGGTGAAGCCGTGGGTTTGATGTCCAGCTCCACGGTGCACTCGCACCTCCGCAAACTGGAGGATGAAGGTTATATACGGCGTGACCCTACGAAGCCACGGGCCATCGAACTCCTCGGAGCCGAAAACCAAGTATTGAAGTCCATCCGCAATGTCCCCATCGTTGGTTCTGTCACGGCAGGCGAACCGATTTTGGCTGTGGAGAATATCGAGGATTACTTCCCCATTCCCCGTGATTTCACGGACTCGGAGACTGTTTTTATGTTGAAGATCAAAGGCGACAGCATGATTGATGCCGGCATCTTTGACGGAGATCAGGTACTGGTGGAGCAGCGCAACACGGCCAAAGATGGAGAAATCGTCGTGGCGATGGTCAATGGTGATGAAGCCACGGTGAAACGCTTTTACCGGGAGACGGACTATATACGTCTGCAGCCCGCGAATGCGGCTATGGATCCAATTTTGGCTACTGATGTCATGATTCTTGGCAAAGTTATTGGTGTGTTTCGGCGGTTGCATTAAACAGCGCCCCGTGCTGCAGCACTGAACTACTATGATTAGGCCAATGGTTCCTCGGTGTTTGCAAGCATGGCAGAATGCCATGCCTGATGCCACTGGAGCTCCTAATGAGACACAGTGAGACGCGAAAAAGACCACTGCATCGGCAGTGGTCTTTTTTTGCTTTATGGACGGGATTGACTCCAGTGTCACCATGGTCATCGCCGGCTCGCTCGCCGCAGACCAAAACGCAGCTTTTCCTCTGCGGTTGCCACTTTGGAAATGGCTACTCCGAACGCAGCTGTTCATACTCCTGAACGGTTACCAGGGAGCCGCCTTTGATATCACTGTGCAAAACTTCATGACGCTTATCAAACTCGATCCGGGTATCCATGCGGTTAAAACATTGATTGCCCATGACAAGCTTCTGGACAAAGAACTCATAGCCAGGTTCTTCGCTGCGCGCCATTTCGTCGGTTTTGCGGAGGCGCAGCGGGATCACTTCGCCACACCGATCACAGCGAATATACACATAAAGACCTTGGCCATCATGACGGGTATAACCGCCAACGGCCTTGGGGCCCTGGCCGGAACCGGAAAACAACTCTTTTATCTTCTCAAAGATTCCCATGCGGATCCTCCAATAGCTTCCCTAATAGGCGCATATCGAGGGCGTTTCCGAGCCCTCGCATGCAGACGGCATATCTCAGGCTCGGCTTGTTACAGCAGTCAAATACTCTTCCACAGGTTCCCCCAAAGAGTCTTCCAGTTTCCTGCGGCGCAGCTCTTCTAGTTCCGCGCGGCGGAGCTCTTCTTTGGCCAAAGCGAGAAACATTGCCAGCGCTTGCCGGTGCCCGTGCAGCTGCGCTTTGCCATCACCTGCCGGAGGTAGGCTATCACTCTGTTCTTGGGCGCGACGAACCACTGCCTGGATAGAGTTCTGGCGCAGAGCAATACGGAGATCGCGATAGGTTTCCATCCGGTCGAGGGCCTGTTGGTGCCAATATATTGGATCGATGGACGCTGAAGCACGGAGCAGATCTTGTTGGGCCAATTGTTCTAGAACATACAAGCCGTAGCTGAGCTGGCGATTCCTGCCGTACATGCGCCCGTCCTCCTCATTGATGATTCCAATATACTTATTCGCCGGTTGTTAAGAAAAACCTGCAATGAATCATACTCAACTCAAGGGAAAGTCTGACTAAGGCAAAAAAAACGCAGCCTGGCTGCGTCTAGTCGCTCTCGCGACTGATGACTTCATAAATTTTTAACGATAGCCTTTCCTCTTGTTTCGTGAGGCCAAAAATTAGTCCACGGTCTTTCAATGATTGGTTCAGGAACGTAACCAAACGATAGTATTCTCCATCCAGATCGAAATTGTCTTGAGCCAATACCACAATATCCTTCTCTTCATACTCCTGGGGCTGGTTCACACGAATCCTCCTCGATTGTATTGTGCTCCTAATCCTCAATCTTCCGCAGCTGGCGCAGCAGGTTGTAGTTCGTCAGGTCGGGCTGCAGCGGTGTTATGGAAACACAGCCATCGGCAATGGCTGTCAGGTCTACCTCAGGGTCGGCGGACGCAGGAACCGGGGTGCCACCTAGCCAATAATAAGGTATCCCCCTGGGATCTTTGCGCTGCTCAAAGATGTTGTTATAGATTCTGGTTCCTTGACGTGTGAAGCGGATCTTTGGCAGCTCGGAGCCGGCTGTTAGCGGCACATTGATGTTATAGAGCGCTCCTGTTTTTAACGGCAGGATGTCTTTTTCTAGAATATCCCGCATTACTGCTGCCGCTAACTCGTAGCCCGCCGTGTCATGTCCACACAAGGAAACGGCAATGGCGGGTAGACCCAAGAGCAGTCCTTCAAGCGCTGCCGATACCGTCCCGGAATAGAGAACGTCAGTGCCCAAGTTGGCACCGCGGTTAATGCCGGAGAAAACCACATCCGGCCGCCACTCAAGGCCCTGAACAGCCAATTTGACACAGTCTGCCGGTGTTCCACTGGCCATAAAACTGTTCTTCATGCCTGGAAGCAGCGGCTGCTCCTTAATCCGCAGTGGTTGATGAACGGTAATTCCGTGTCCAACAGCGCTGCGCTCACGGTCAGGCGCTGCCACCATTACTTCACCGAAGTCCTGGAGCACTTCGGCTAAGGTTTTGAGACCGGGAGCGTGAAATCCATCATCATTTGACAATAGCACCTTCAACGTCTGCACCCTTCCTTCGAACGACAATATCCCGTTATTTGAAACTGGCTCGATTGATTCCAGAGGTCGACACCAGTTCATCCAAGATCTGAACACGATTGGCTTTGGCATGGAGCTCTACAGCCATCTCCACAGCTGCTTCGCCCTCGGTCTCCGAATACAAAACAACATTATGGACATTCACATCGTGCTTAGCCATAATGGAAAACACTTTAGCCAACTGCCCAGGACTATCCTGGGTCTGCACCCGCAGTAGCTCCTGTTTGCTGGTGAGATACGTCCATTCCACACGGTTCAGCAAGATCAGTGTGGCGACCACGAGCAGTGTAGCCATGAAAGCGGGAAAATAAAACCCGGCTCCGATAGTCAGTCCAATGCCCGCCACGGTCCAGAGACTGGCTGCCGTGGTCAAACCACGAATGTTGGCCCCTTCCCGCATGATGGTCCCGGCTCCCAGGAAGCCAATGCCACTGATGACCTGGGCGGCAATGCGCCCCGGATCATATCCCCCCGGGCGCCCCGTATCAAGCTCCTGGAACGCATAGGCACTAACGAGCATCACCAGTGCTGAACCTACACAAACGAGAATATGGGTTCGAAAACCGGCGGGTCGCCCATGGCTTTCACGCTCGAGTCCGATGAGACCACCTAATACCAGTGCCAATACAAGACGGATGGTAATTTCCGTGTTGGATATGTCCAAGCCAAGACCTCCTTTCCCAGCGTTTGCCAAGTTTGGCACAGATTGTGGGGACCTGTGTGGCCGGCTGCTCGGTGGCTTTTGCCGCGTTCACTGGAGGCGATGATACCCGGAAGGCACCATGTGACACAGCAGCGCCGCAGGGTGCGGCAGCATATTTATTGCCCCTCTGCGGCATGAAATTTGCTATTTGGCGAGCGTCGACGTCTCCATCTTCCTACATGCGCTTTTCGATCTTTCCCTTGATACGGCACAAAGCGTTGTCAATGGATTTGGTATGGGTATCCAGCGCCTCAGCGATTTCTTTGTAGGAATAGCCAGTGATGTAAAGCTGAAAAACCTGATACTCAAAATCCGACAGTAGTTCACGAATACGCTGTTTTGTGTGATGCAGACGTTCCCGGTTGATGGTCAACGTTTCGGGATCTTCGGCCGAATTATCGGATAGCATTTCCAGCAGGGTCCGGTCACCCTCGTAATCATAGACTGGCTTGTGTAAAGACGTGTACGAGTTCAAAGGGATATGTTTTTGCCGGGTCGTTCCTTTGATGGCTGAGATCACATTACGAACAATGCACAACTTTGCGAACGACCAAAAGGATGAAGAGCCTCCGGAGTAGTCGCGAATGGCCTTGAAAAGGCCAATCATGCCTTCTTGAAGGACATCATCAGCTTCTCCACCCTGCAAAAAGTATGAACGTGTCCACACATAGACCATCTTCTGATACTTATGCAACAGGTATTCTTCGGCTTGCGGGTCACCCTGCTGTGCTAACGACACCAGTTCTTCGTCAGCCAAGCATTGAAACCGTTTGGCAGGAGATTCCATACATACGTGTCCTCCTTCCGGCATACATGTCCGTATTCATTATGAATTCGACACGTTTTTGTTAGTTCCTTCCGAAAAGAGTAGTTTAAAAGCCCTATGTCCATCCTTTTCGATGGAGATAGGGCTAGTGATTGCGATCACAGTCGGGTATCATACAGTGAAAAATTCCCTCCTCGTTGTTTAGGAAATTTTTACCGATACCTCGTGCTGGAAGACACCACGCTTGACTTCCGTGGTGGTGGCATTTTGTGCCATGAATTTGTCTGTCAAGTAGTTGCAGGCATCCCAGGGATCTACGCTATCACCACAGGTAAAGACATCAATGGCAGCATATCCCAGCTCCGGCCAAGTATGGATGGCCAAATGCGACTCGGAGATGACGACGACACCACTGACTCCCTGAGGACTAAATTGATGAAATGCCACTTCCCGCACCTCAGCACCGGTCTCCAGTGCAGCTTCCACCATAATGCGTTCGACCATCGTACGGTCGTTCAACACCCCAGGGTCACACCCATATGCTTCGCATAAGATATGACGTCCCAAAGCATTCTTCATTCCATTCGTTGCCCCCTTCATAGTCCGGTTTAGAAACAGGAACCAACTTGAATTCTAGCAGATTTCCCTTGAATGTCAAGGGTAATTTATTGACAATAACGGCTGGCAGCCCCCCTTTACTCTTGGATATCTTCAACGATTCCTTGTAATGCTACTTCAACATGTTCTCGACTGAATCCTCCCTGTAAATAGCCAATATATGGCGGACGCATGGGTGCATCGGCACTGAGTTCAATGGAAGAACCTTGGATGAATGTTCCTCCAGCCATCACCACTTCATCGGCATATCCAGGCATGGCATCGGGTATCGGCGCATAATGAGCATCCACAGCAGATGCTCTTTGAATACCGGCGCAGAACGCCAGCAGTGCATCCTTATTGTTGAACTTCACCGCCTGGATAATGTCTGTACGTTTGGCCGCTGGCAGTGGTGACACCTCATAACCCAAGTCAGTAAACACCTGTGCTGCCAACACAGCACCGGCCAGTGCCTCGCCCACCACGTGAGGGGCCATAAAGAAACCCTGCAGCAGCGAGCGACTGAGTCCGAATGTCGGCCCTACACGCCCCCCCAGCCCCGGAGCAGTGAGACCTTCGGCCACTTCTTCAACCAGATCCCGACGTCCCACAATATATCCCCCGCTGACAGCCAAAGTGCCCCCAGGGTTTTTGATCAACGAGCCTGCCATAATGTCAGCGCCCACGTCGGTGGGCTCAAGGGATTCCACGAACTCTCCGTAACAGTTATCCACGAAGCAGATGCAGTCTGGATTGATGGATTTGACCAACGCAATTACCTGCTGTAGTGCTGCTATATCCAAAGACGGCCGCCAACTATAACCCCGAGACCGCTGCAGCAACACCATGCGGGTCTGTTTACTGACCACAGAACCAACAGCATCCAAGTCCACAGCGCCACGGTCATTCAAGGCTATCTCGCGGTAACGTATTCCTCGCTGCAACAAAGAACGTTTGGATGTTCCTGTTGTTCCAATCACCTGCTGCAGCGTGTCATAGGGAGGGCCGCTCAGCGATATCACCTCATCTCCAGGAGCCAGCAAGCCCAAAGCCAAGGTGATGGCATGCGTCCCAGATACCACCTGCGGCCGTACCAGAGCAGCTTCAGCACCCATGGCTCGCGCATAGACGGTCTCGAGAGCATCCCGACCGGCGTCATGGTAACCATAGCCGGTGCTATCATGAAAACAGTGGGATCCCACACGAGCCGCATGGAAGGCCTGCAGAACCTTGGCCTGATTATCCTTCCGAGTAGCATAGTGTTGCTCCCAGACGGGACCAACGGCTGCGCGGGCTCGCTCAATCAACGACATCCGGCTGCAGCTCCTTTTTGGCGTCACGCAGAATAGACTTTGCTTGAACACGCTTTCCCGGAAGTTTTTCCAAAGTGGTGTCCCGCAGCTGTTTTTCCGAATGGATCGTTAATCGGAATCGTGATTCTGACAAAGGCATCAACTCCAGTTCTCCGGTAACATCATACTTGTTCCACAAAAGTGCCGCTGCTTTTTCCATTTCGGCATAGGACTCAAATTCCAAGGCAATGGACTGTATCATCAAGCATTCCTTCCCTTCTCAGCAGTGCATGCTATTGTTCCAACGGTTCTTCATCCCGAAACCAGTTCAGCAGCCATCCGGCTCCTGCCATCGCGATAACGATGACTATGAGCCACTGCAGCCCGACACTGACGCAGTACGCATCAGCAGCGGCTCCCACTGCTCCCGGAACGATGGTTCGTCCGATGGAGCCGAAGGTGATCAATACGGCCGTAACTGTACCAGCCAACTGGGGGAAGTCACGGTTTGCCGTCGCGAGACTCGTGGGCAGGAGGCCAGCGAAAAAGAAGCCCGTTAAGAAGAATGTCACTCCAGCCCAGATTACATTGGGTGCCCAAAGACTTGTGGCCAAAGCGGCGGCAGACAACGTGGCCGTAATGAACAAGAGCCGTTCGTAGGCCAACCGCTCAGCTAGCGCTCCACAGGCCAAACGGCCCACGGCCAAGCCTGCGCTGTAAAGTGCCAGAACAATGGACGCGTACCACGCAGCTGTGCCCAATCGCTCCAGCAAAAAGGTATTCATCCAGCCCATGAGAGCCGTTCCCACACCCGTATAACCCATGATGATAAAACTTAACAGCAGAATGCGCCAGCTCCACACGTGACGGACATTAGCCCACGGTGAACTGCTCGGCCGCTGCAGTGCTGGGAACGTCTGCCGATACATGTAGGCGTAAAAGCCTAGGGAAAGCAAAGCCGCGGCGACGAAAACTCCCTGCCAAGGCAGAATGGTCAACAGACCCTGGGACACTAAAGGACCAACGATGGCCCCCAATCCGAACCAGAAGTGAAGGCGATTCAAGGCCGCCCCCTTCTCTTCATTGATCTCGGCGACCAAGGAGTTGAGGCCGGTATCCACAGCACCAAATCCCAAGCCCATAATGAGCCAGATCACCAAAGCCAGCCAGGGTGATGACAAAACTGCAAATCCGAGAAATCCAAGGATCCAAAGGACTGCCCCTGTAAGGATGAACTTCCGCCGGCCTAGAATATCGGAAAATACGCCGGCGAATAGAACTGCTACAATGATCCCGGCACCCCGCATGGAATACAATGTTCCTGCCTGCGTCATGGTGAGATTGAGATCCGCCACCATATGCGGCAGCAGCGGGCCTACCATATTCAAAAGGATGCCAAAAATAAAAAGGCCCAGATTGGCACCCAGTGTCAACGCGTGGATGATAACCACCTCAATTCAATATTGCCGCCGGTGCCATATTGCATCGGGTTCGGTACGCAGCATGCCTATAGTTATTCGCTGAAATCCCGCCGTTTCCTGCTTGGAAAAATCGCCGAAGCGTGAGTTCGGACAAACCCGTGCCGCCGCAGAATGTTCGGTTCACAATCACTCCACCACCTCCAAGCCGCGGTTTCGCGAAGATGGTGGAGTGGTTGACACAATGCCTGCTGGCGGGCTACCGAATTAGTCTTTTGTCAGCTTGCAGATGGCGTGCTTGTAGATGAGATGCTCTTTTTCGCCTTCCAAAAGCAGAGTGAAGGTGTCAAAGGTCTTAACGGTGCCTTTGAGGTGACTGCCATCGGTTAAAGTTACAGTGACGAACGCCTGTTTCTGCTGTAGTTCCTGCAGAAATTGATCTTGAATGCTTGCGGTGTTTTTCATCACGAAACCTCCTTTGAACTGGGAGAAACAGCCTTGTGGCTGAACACCCACATGCAGGCGCATGCTGCTGCCATCCCCTTGCTTGGAATCAGCCGTTCTTCCTATATTCCGTGTTCGTGAGCGGCCTTCCTGCTTCGTTCCACAACTCTGGCGGTAATCTCATGGTCATCCATTCCCGTCAAGTTCAGCCAATGCAAGCGTTGGTCACGACGAAACCAGGATAACTGGCGCTTAGCAAAGCGGCGCGTGTCTCGTTTGACTAGGTAAACACACTCTTCCAGGGTGATGTGGCCACGGAGAAACCAGGCAACCTCCTTATAGCCTAGGGCCTGCAGAGCCGTTGGCTGTTGGGGGTAGGTTTTTAAGAGCCCCTGCACTTCTTCAATTAGGCCCTGCTGGAACATGGCATCCACCCGCTGTTCAATGCGCTGATACAGCTCGGTACGGTCTCGGGTTAAGCCGATCCAGATCCCAGAAAAGCGCGCCTGTTTTCCGGCGGTTTCCCGCTGCAGCTGGCTCATGGACTTCCCAGTACGTTCAAAGACTTCGAGGGCCCGAATGATACGCCGGGCGTCGTTGGGATGAAGCCGACCGGCAGTGGCAGGATCTACGGCCTTCAGGCGGCTGTGGAGAATGTGGGGATCTGCCTGCCATTCCTCCATAAGACGGGATCGCAGTGCCGGATCCGCGCTTTGGTCTGGAAAGAGAAAGCCATCCATCAGCGCATGGACATAGAGGCCAGTTCCTCCCGCCACCACAGGCTGTACCTGGCGGGCCAAGCAATCAGCAACTGCTGCCGAGGCCTGTTTCACGTAGTCAGATACATTGAACGACTGCTCAGGACTGGCCGTATCGATCATGTGGTGGCGAACCAGAGCCTGCTCTGTCGGTGTGGGTTTCGCTGTTCCAATATCCATGCCCTTGTAGACTTGCATGGAGTCAGCTGAGATGATCTCGCCGTGAAGAGCCTGCGCTGTCGCCAATGCGGCCGCGGTCTTGCCTACGGCTGTGGGGCCAACAATGACAATAACAGTTTTGATGGCCATCCCCCCCCTTTTGCGAAAAATCGGCAGCAGTGGTACTTAGGTGCGGCCAAAACGCCGCAGTAGTTCGCTGCGGTCTAGACGAACCAGGATTGGACGGCCGTGCGGGCACGTGAACGGATTGTCCGCCTCTGCCAATTGGGTTAGCAGCTGTTTAATCTGGCGTTGGTCCAGGTAATCGCCGGCTTTGATGGCCCCACGGCAGGCCATGGTAATGGCGGCCTGCTCCCGCCAGTTTTCCTGCTGCTCCCGACTTTCCACGATGCGCAGAATGTCCTGCTGCCAGTGGCCGCTGTTCTGGGACAGTTCCTGGGGAATACCTCGCAGCAGGAAGGTTTGGGGTCCAAACTCTTCGAGTTCGATGCCCAATGACGCCAGAAAATCCAGATGCTGGCGTATGCCATCGCTCTCGCTTAAGGAAAACTCCAGCGACTGCGGCAGAATTTGCTGGACTGGCGGCCGTTTTTCTTCAGTCTTCAGAAATCGCTCATACAAGAGCCGCTCATGGATAATGTGCTGGTCCAAAATCCAAAGACCTTCACTAGTCTCCAGCAGCACAAAAGATTGGTGTAATTGACCGATGATCCGGCCATTCAGTAGCTGATCGCGCAGTTTGTGGCTGCCACGGCCATCCGAGTGCCCAAAGCTCGGTTGGCTTTGGGATGTATGCGGGGTTGGCGTCTGGGCTGATGGGTCTTGTGCGGCGGGCGATTGCCCTGCTTCCAGGTGTCCATGGTCTTTTTTTGGCTGCCCGCCTAAGGGCGGCCGCACCTTAGCCGGATCGTACTGCGGAGCATGCTCCTGCAGCAGGGAATCAACAGCCTCCCAGGAGTTGGGTGTCCACAGCTGGCTGTTTCCCGCTGAGGGCGACCGGTCAAACTTGAACGAGCCCTGCTGGACGCCACTTCCCCCCGTCCGGGTCTGTGCACTATCTCGCCAGTCCGCCGCCGAGGGCGCCGGACGCTGCTGCTCTTGCAACCGGGGCGAAAGGTCGTTGGCCAGGAGCGTGTCCCGGACGGCTCGGTGCACGTCACTGCCAATGTCCCGTTCTTGCTGAAAACGCACTTCGGATTTGGCCGGGTGAACATTCACGTCCACCAATGTGGGATCCATCCGCAGTGTTAGGATCAGAAAAGGAAACCGCCGTTGGGGAAGCATACCTTGGTACGCTCGTTCTGCTGCATAGATCAGCGTAGGTGCTTGAATAATGCGTCCATTGAGGATGAGCAGTTGATCGCGGCGATTGCCTTTGGTCAGCGACGGCGGACTGACATAGCCGCGCATCGTTCCCCAATGGGTTTTAGATTCCAAAGACAGAAGTTGTTTGGCATGGGACCAGCCATGACAGGCTGCCACGGCATCCAGTTGACTGCCGCTGCCTGTGGTCTGCAGAACTTGCTTGTCATCGGCCCAGAGGCTGAAGGCCACGTTCGGGTGGGCCATACTGAACTTGGTCACCAGTTCGCCGATCTCCCGTCGTTCGGTGGCGGCCGCTTTGAGGAATTTGTAGCGAGCCGGCGTATTGTAGAACAGACGGCGAACTTCCACAGTGGTTCCCTGACGACTACCGGCCGGAACAATGTCCAACCGCCCCTCGGAGGCTGTAACCCGATGGGCGCTGGCTGCATCTGCAGTCCGAGTTGTCAAGATCAACTGCGAGACACTGGCGATGCTGGGCAGAGCTTCACCGCGGAATCCCAAAGATTGGATGGCGAATAGATCGTCGGCACTGCTGATCTTGCTGGTGGCATGCCGCATGAATGCCCTTTCTAAATCTTCCTCCGCGATCCCGATTCCGTCGTCACTGACTTGGATCAGTTCCTGGCCGCCGTCATGGATCCGCACGTCAATCCTTGTGGCTTGGGCGTCCAGAGCGTTTTCCACAAGCTCTTTGACGACCGAAGCCGGGCGCTCGACAACCTCACCCGCGGCTATCTTATGACTGACGTCCTCGGAGAGCAGTCGTATTCTAGCCACGCTCCTCACCTCCATTCCGCTCTGTCTGCCACTTATAGAGAAGCTCCAGAGCCTGCAGCGGTGTCATATTCTGCAATTCCAGCGAACCCAGCTGCTCAAGGATTTCGTTATCGGCGTCATTGAGACTAGGCGATGCATACTGCGCCGACTGGAAGAGGTCCAACTGAACAGGCTTTTTCTGCCCCGCTTCCAACTGGTAGAGCAGATCCTGCGAGCGTCGGATGATCTCGCGAGGGATCCCAGCCATCTTGGCCACGTTGATACCATAGCTGCGGTCGGCATTGCCCCGCACCACTTTGTGAAGAAAGAACACCTGCCCCTTGGCTTCCTCCACTTCGACACGGTAGGTTACCAGATGAGCCAGGGTTTCCTGCAACTTGGTCAACCCGTGATAGTGCGTGGAAAACAACGTCCGAGCCCGCACCTGATTATGGATGTGCTCAATGACACCTTGGGCAATGGCCATGCCATCGTAGGTACTGGTCCCTCTGCCCAACTCATCTAGGATGATCAGCGAGCGTTGGGTGGCATTGTGGAGTAAATTGGCCGTCTCTGCACATTCTACCATGAACGTGCTCTGTCCGGTACTGAGGTCATCGCCCGCTCCGATACGGGTGAAAATGCGATCCACCAATCCTATAACAGCAGCCTCTGCCGGCACAAAGCTGCCCATCTGGCCCAAGATGACCAATAATGCTGCTTGGCGCAGATAGGTGCTCTTGCCAGCCATATTGGGGCCGGTGAGCAGCAGAACCTGCTCATCGCTGTTTAAGGTAAGGTTGTTGGGAACAAAATCCGGCTGCACGGCCTCAATGACCGGATGCCGCCCATCCTTGATCTCAATGGAGCAGTCCTCTACCACCTGGGGTCGCCGATATCCCCGCCGAGCGGCAGTCTCTGCCAAGCTCTGCAGCGCATCCAGCGTGGCCAACGCCGCTGCCGTTGCCTGGATATCGTCAACATACTCCTTGACTTGGGCTCGCAGATCCACAAAGAGTTGGTACTCCAACTGGCACATGCGTTCATCAGCCCCGAGGATGAGTGCTTCCTTTTCCTTCAGTTCCGGTGTTACGAAGCGTTCCGCATTTGATAGCGTTTGCTTGCGATGGTAGGACTCCGGAACCAGGTGAATATTGGGTTTGGTGACCTCCAGGTAGTACCCGAATACTTTGTTATAGCCTACCTTGAGAGACTTGATCGTGGTTCGCTGCCGCTCCTGCTCTTCGAGGGTACGGATCCAATCCTTGCCTTCCCTGCTTGCGGTTCGCAGAGTATCTAGTTCGCTGTGAAATCCGACACGGATCATGCCTCCCTCACGGCTGCTGATTGGGGGATCATCCACCAACGCGGCATCCAGCTGCTCTATGAGACCGGGTACTGGTTTCAACTGCGTCAGAATATCCTTCAACAGCAGGGTCTGCGGGATCACTTCCAACAGATGGCGAATGGGGTCTACGTTCTGCAGCGATACCTTAAGGGCTGCCAGATCCCTGGGCGTCCCAGAACCGCTGACCAAACGACTCAACAGGCGCTCCAAGTCTTGGATATCGTCCAAAAGCTCCCTTAACTGGCGGCGAACCATGGCTTCGCTGTGCAGGATCTCCACCGCGTCTTGCCGCTCACCAATGCCGGCCGCGTCTAGAAGCGGCTGCTGCATCCAAGACCGCAGCATGCGCCCACCCATACTGGTCACGGTTTGGTTGATCACGCCGAATAAGGAATAACTGCGCCCGCCATCGCCGAGAGATTGGAACAACTCGAGATTCCGGACGCTGATTCCATCGATGCGCAGGTACCGCTCGAGGTCATAGGTGCGGATGCGGCGGATATGTTCCACCGCATTCTTCTGCGTATCCTTGAGATAATCCAAGGCCGCAGCGGCACTTTGGATAGCCGTTCGTTTTTGCAGGCCAAAGGCATCCAGGGTGTGCAGTCCAAAATGCTCTTTCAGCAGGCGCTCCGGGGTATCCTTTTTCAGGATGCGCGGGTCTATCTGTGAACAAGGGATCTTGCGCTCCTCGGCAAAGGCCTGAAAACCATTGGCACACAGTTCCCTGGTCCCGAGCATTTCCACGGGCATGACACGTCGCAGTTCATCAGCTAATTTGGCAAAGGACGGTATCACCGCACTGCGAAAATCCCCCGTGGAGAGATCCACCAGTGCCAAACCGATGTCTTGGGGCCCATCTACGGCAGCGGCCAGGTAACGGGCCCTTGTTTCGTCGCCCGTTCCCTCCATATATGTCCCTGGCGTGACAACCCGGACAACATCGCGTTTGACTACACCTTTGGCCTGCTTTGGATCCTCCAACTGTTCGCATATGGCCACTTTGAAGCCGTGTTTGATCAGCTTGTCCAGATAGCCTGCGACACTGTGGTGAGGCACACCGCACATGGGCAGGCGCTCCCGCTGTTTTCCGGCATCACGACTGGTCAGGGTAATTTCCAGCACTTTGCTGGCTGTGATTGCATCTTCGCCGAACATTTCATAAAAGTCTCCCAAGCGGAAGAACAGGAGAGCGTCTGGGTATTGTTCCTTGAGGGCAAAATACTGGGCCAGCATCGGGGTTTCCGCCATGGTTCTACCTCCCTGCTATGAAATACATTCGCTTTTGACCAAGGCTCTCCTGCCGCCTGTAGATGACAGAGCGCTATTCGCGGGAAAGAGCTGCTCCCGCAGCTCTTTGTATTCGACCAAGGCACCGATCATTGCCCGCAGCGATACAGGCCCTATATGGCAGCAGCGTCTTGATCCAACAACTCTCCCCGCAGTGTCCAGGTCAAAGAACGGGTAATGCGGACAGGAATGGTGCGTCCCACCAACTCGGCTGGTCCGGGAACTGCCACTTGATAGTGATTCCTTGTGCGCCCCAAGAGGGTACCTTTTTCCGGATCAAAGGATTCCACGAGAATGTGGCGCACGCTGCCCACTTCACCTGCCAATGTGGCAGAACTGATCTGATTCTGCAGTTCAATTAACTGGTAGATACGCTGCTTCTTTGTCTCTTCGGGCACCTGTTCGGGCATTGTGGCTGCGGGCGTACCCTGGCGGGGCGAGTACAGAAACGTAAAGGAAGAAGAAAAACCAACTTCCTTGACTAGGTCCAACGTAGCTTGATGATCCTCTGCGGTCTCCCCGGGAAAACCGACGATAATATCTGTCGTGAGACTGATGTTGGGAATAGCCTGTTTAATGCGTTGCACTAACTGCAGATACTCTTCACGAGAGTAGCCGCGGTTCATGCGTTGCAAGAGACGACTGCTGCCTGACTGTACCGGCAGGTGCAGATGCTCGCAGACTTTGTCCAGCGAAGCCATGGCCTCAATCAACGAGTCTTTCATGTCCCGTGGGTGGCTTGTGGTGAAGCGGATTCGCTCGAGGTCGGTGATGGTGTTCAGACGTTGCAGCAGTGCAGCAAAGTCCGTGGGTGTCTGAAGATCCTTGCCATAGGCGTTGACATTTTGTCCTAAGAGTGTGATCTCCTTGACACCATCTTTGACCAGCGAACGTACCTCCTCAACAATGGCCTCCGGGTCCCGGCTGCGTTCGCGACCCCTGGTATAAGGAACGATGCAGTAGGTGCAGAAGTTCGTGCAGCCATAGATGACGTTGACAAAGGCCCGCAGTGGATCCCGCCGCTGCACTGGAAGATCCTCGACGATCTCCTCTCCTTCATCCCAAACTTCCACAATCCGCTCACCACTGGCAGCCCGTTCGAGAAGTTCCGGAAGTCGGTGAATGTTATGGGTGCCAAAGATGAGATCCACGTGCGGCAGTTTTGCCAGAATGTTATCCAGTTCCACCTGCTGCTGCGTCATACAGCCGCAGATTCCAATAATAAGCTGCGGTTTCTTTTCCTTCAAAGCGCGGAAGCTGGCAATATGACCATACACCTTGCGCTCGGGGTTTTCCCGAACGGAACACGTATTGTAGAGGATCAGATCAGCCTCTTCAACACTGTGTACTTCCCCATAACCTAGGGATGCCAAAATACCCAAGATCACTTCCGTATCGTGTTCGTTCATCTGACAGCCCATGGTCTTAATGTAGACGGACCTTCGTTCTTGCTGTAGTTCCATGCATCGTCTTCCTTTCAATCCGGGCTCTTAAGAGTGTTCGTCCGCGGGGAGCAGTTTTTTGTACACCGCACTCTGGCGAAAGCGAATCTGCATGTAGATGCACTCAGCCAGTTCACCCAAGACCATGGCCCAAGCGCCTGCGGCGGCGGGATCGCCAATACGGCCACCCAACAATACGGCCAAGACCGCCAGCAGAGCAGCGAGGTTGATCACTTTACCGCGACCGATTAGGTGCGTCATGTGCTGCTGCATGAAAATGCCCCAAAGGTACTCTCGCCAACCTAATACCAATGGCAATAGGCTCTTAACGCGCATAACCCACAAGGCCGACATGGCCGTGGCGCCGGACAGGCCGATGATCCGCTCGACCAGCAGCGTTCCTAAGGGCGAGAAACTCACGAAGGCCAATGTTCCGCTGGCTATTAAGGCAAATCCCATGGTGAACTCTTTTGTCTTCCGGTATGTAGCAATCTGTCCGACCTTTGTGAAGGCCAGTGTGCATTGATGAAGCATATTCAATGGTGCGCAGAACATCTGTCCCAAAGCGTTACCCACAGAAAAGGCTGCCAAAGCCAAGACCGGGTCGAAACTTCGGGCCAAGCCTGCCTGAATCAAGGGGCCGAAGGCCGTGGCGGTCAATGTAGTGAGAATCAACGGTAAGAAGAACTTGGCGATGGTTCCATAGGGCAGATGGATTTTTGCGCTTTTTGGGAAGATATCCTCCCGACGCAGGAGAGGTTTGGCCCGAGCCCGCATGACCAAGGCCTCCAGCCAGAATGCGCCGATAAAGGCAATACTGGCACTGACAGCACCCGGTAGATCTGTTCCCAGAGCTAGAGCGAAAATAAGGGCACTCATGACAATCAGACGAAGCAGCGATGATTTTGGAACCAACATGGTTTGACGACTGAGAATGGCAGCACCGTGGTACATGTTGCGGGTCACGGCCGCGAAGGGCATCAGTACCAGAATCTTTAGTGCCAAGTGACTCTGGATCGCAATGTCATGGGTGGCCCCCATGACATTGCGGAAGGCATAATAGCCAGCGGGTGTGTACGCCAGTAAGGCTATAATCAGCGTCACCAAGAATGTGATGGCATAGATAAAACGCCGTACCTGCAGGTAGGAATCCCGGTCTTTGACCAGCGAAACGACGGTTTGGCGTACCATGAAGACTGGATTCTCAATCAACCGTACCAAGCTGCGGGCCAAAGCATAGGCAGCCAAGGCCAGTTCAGGCTGGGCTGTACGGGCAACGCCTGCATTAACAATGGAGTGGGACGTAACCAGCATCAAGTTGGTCACTGAAAGCGGCAGAAAAAAGGCTGCAATCTCTCGATAGGTCGGCCCAGCGGGATTATTTGCCAAGGACTTCACCCCGTGCATAGAGTATGGTATAGAGAATAACAACCCAAGTATACCACAAAATCTCGCTACACAAAAGAATGGAACCCCGAAAGGGTTCCATAGTAACGCATCATGCCACCGGCAAAAAAACTAAGGATGGGGGTGGGTACTGTACTGCAGAGGGCGATAATAGCGAGTCATCTGCTTGGTGACCAAGCCCACGAAGAAACCTGTAGGAAGGGCGAATAAGAGTAGATACGGCAGGTAAAAGAAGATGCCAGCGGTACTGACAAAGTACGCTGCGACGCCCACCTGGACCACGTTGTGGGTTAGGGCACCGAGAACGCTAATTCCCACCAGGCTGAAGCTGTCGCGCAAAAACCGATAAGTAATGCCCATAACAAGGGAACTGGCGATTCCACCGAAGAAGCTGAGGAAGAAGGTAATGCTGAAGAACGTACCGATCATCAAAGAACCCAAGATGGTCCGCATGACAGTGACCACAACGGCCTCCTTGGGCCCAAAGGTCACCACGACAAAGAGAGTGATAATGTTGGCCAGACCCAACTTTGCGCCTGGGAATGGGGCAGGTATGGGAAACATTGATTCAAAAATATGTAACCCCATGGCCATACCCACCATGAGACCAAGGTACACCAATTTGCGTGTCTCCGAGCGTCCGTTCACTATGCAAGTCCTCCTTGAAAACCTTCAGCTGTTCACTTGGACGGAGCCAGAAAAGACGCGCAGCGAGCCCTCCACGAAAACCGCCTTGACAGCTGAAAGTTCCTTGTCCGTTCGATAATGCTGGTTCTGCACTGCCAGTGTTACGTTGGGATAGACGCGCTGGGCAGTGATAATTCCATCATGAACGATCCGAGCCTTCGTGTCAATCCCTGTTGGTCCACCTAGTTCTTTGACGGCAATGCTGCCGCGATCAACCCGGATTTCACCACCGCGAAACACGCCCTGCTGCCCACGAAAACCCTGAGAAGCGGTGATCTGTGAGTAATAACAGCCCTTCCCCGTGATCTCAATGCACCCTGAAGCATCTAGTTGGCTGTTTTGCAGATAACGGGCCTTGATATGGGCCGTATGGTCACTGCCCTTTTTGTAGATGCTTTCCCAATACTCCAGGGACTGCAGGAGCCTTTCGAGCTCCGCAATATCGCGAATTTCCAGCGGACCCCTACCCAAAAAAACGTCGTTGAGACGGGCCACCAAATCGCGAAGATCGTCATCCAAATACGCTGCTGCCGTTCTATAGTATTCCTGCAGTGCCTGCGTTTTTTTGGGTAGATCGGCGAACTTAATTTCTACGAGCTGCTTGATCAACTGACCCACAGGCGTTTGCACCTGCTCTTGCACCGTATAAAACCCTTTAAGAAGATTGCTTAACTGCCTACTCAGGCCGTGAATGTGGTGCAGTGTCTTCAAATATATGGTTGCGAGGCCGCCGGCGGACAGTTTGGACGAAACGATGTTCTTTTGGACAATGATGTCTCCTTCAGCTCGTAGGTCTGCATGGCTGACCAACCCCGCCACCTGGATACCACCGCGCTGGGTATCAATCTGGACTTGGTCCAATACATTCCCCCAGATGATAACCTCGCCCTGAAAATGGATGTTCCCGGTGGTGATGTCTGCATTGCCGGCAAGTTCGTACACGGGCAGCACTTTGACAACGCCGCCGTGAACCACCGGCAGACCGGCGTTCACCGCGACAATCTTTGTGCCTTCTTCGATGATGGTCGCCCCTTCCCCGGCCGCCAAGGGCTCTTGCCGAGGTTCCCTAGGGGCCACGGTTTGGCCGTATACATCGCATCCTGGAATACCGGGTTTTGGCGGCATTCGTTTGGCCAGAATGATCCCTTCCTTGACTGCCACCACAGCACCGGCTTCATAGTGATCCACGCGGTCGACCTCAAGATCCACTGGCGAACGCCGTTGAAACAGATACTGAACCGAACCGTCAATGGGATCCTGGGGTGGCGTTCCTCGCGCCACAACTACACTGGCATTGGGGCGACTCAAGACCTCTGACGTCAGAGCAGCAAGGTTAACGCCATGGCAAACACCCAGTGCGGCCAGGTGTTGCGCAGCATCACTCTGGGTGGGTGTTGGGGCTGGTACGATTTGCTTGTCGACGCGCAGCATCAGCCGGGGGGTTGGCGCATGTTCCCGCAGAACATAATGACAGCCATCGCTGCGGGTCACTAACACTGTGCCGCTCATGCTGTCTTCAGCAACCGCAGCTTCTAGCTGCGTCAGCGGTTCTTGCGACTCTGGGATATGCAGCTCTAAGGTTTCGAGGCCGTCGTGCAGTTCGACGCGGCCTGTTACACGCTCACCGGCGTAGTCGGCTTCAATACCAGGCTCCAAGATTAGAACCCCAGGCAAACCGCCTACTTCCGGTGGTTCATACTCCAGAATGCCATTCTCTACCCGCAGCATGCCACTCCTTGCCCGTGAATCCTCGGGATGGGGGCTGGCCTGTGGACTTGGCTTCGGAACGAGCAGAACCTGCGCCGAACTGCCAACTAACCCGAACCATTTGGTGTCGGGTTCTTGGATTACATTGATATCAACCTGTTCTCGGCTGAGCTGCAGCTGTCGCAAACCGTTGGCGATGGCTTCCTCAACGGTACGTCCGCGGCCGGTTGTGCCCTTTGCCATGTTCTCACCTGCCTGTTATTCAGCATCTTTTTGGTAGATGCAGTAACTTATGCGTTTCAAGCCAAAGGAGCTGGGGTTCATGATCTGCTCTGCTGAGCCAACTACGAAGAAACCACCTGGCTTCAGCGATGCCATGAACGTATGGGTCAAGTGTTTCTGAGTATCCGTTGTGAAGTAGATGAAGACATTGCGGCACATAATTAGATCGCAGTCTCTGGGGAATGTGTCTTTGAGCAGGTTGTGCTGTTTGAAGTGTACTGCCCGGCGGATTGTCTCGGACAGATGGTAGATATCCCGGTTCTGCTCAAAGTATTTTTCCAACAGCGGCCGGGGAAGCGCGTTCAGCTGGCTGCGGACGAACTGACCCGATTGGGCCTTGCGCAGTATTTCGTTGTCTATATCCGTAGCCAACACTTCCCGATAGCGGTAGCCATGTTCAGCCAGCAAAATGGCTATGGAATACGCTTCGGCACCGATGGAACAGCCTGCGCTCCATATCCTTGGGAGCCTGCCACTGCCGGCGACGGTGGGCAGGATTTGATTTTCTAGTGTTTCAAACACGCCCTGATCCCGGAAGAAATGTGATGTGTTGATCGTGAGATACTCGCGGAACTTCGCCCTATGCACGGGATCGTCTTGCAATACTTGGCCCAGCCTAGAAAATTCTTCCAGGCGATGGCGAGCCAACCACTGCGTAATGCGCCGTTGCATCTGCTGTTCTTTGTAGGCATTAAGATCAATATCCAAAATATCGTAGATCTGGCGTTTTAATCCTGCATAGTCCATAGTCACCGCTCTCAAGCTCCTTCACACCAAGGAATTGACCAATCGGATGATGCCTTCCGCTACACGTTGGATGGGCAGCACATAATCGGCATGCCCGTTCTCGAAGACGACACGCGGCATACTGTAGATGGTTGAGGTCGCCTTATCCTGTGCAATGGTGTGACCACCGCAGGCTTTGATGGCGGCCATGCCGGCCGCCCCATCCCGGCCCATGCCTGTAAGAACGACGCCGACAATCCTGGAACCGAATACCTTTGGCAGACTTTTCATCGTTATATCCACTGCCGGCCGTAGAAACTGCAGCGGCGGTTCTTGGTTCAATTGAATCCGTTTGTCCGGCCCGACAACCATGTGATAGTCCCCCGGAGCGATGAACGCACAACCATCGCGCAGCCAGTCTCCGTCTTGGGCCTCTTTGACGTTCAACGGAGACACGCCATGGAGGCGCTCTGCGAAACTGCGGGTGAACCCTGCAGGCATATGCTGTGTTACCAAAACCACTGCCGGCAAATTCACCGGCAGATGCAGAAGCACCTCTTCCACCGCCTTAGGTCCGCCGGTAGACGAACCCACCGCCACCACTACACGACTGGAGCCATGCTTGTGCAGACCCACATCGCCGCTAGATGCAGCCGTCGGCCGAACAGGGCCCAGCGTGGCTGCGGTGTCTGACCGGGGTGGCGAGGATGGGCGAAGTTTCTGCACCTTGGCTTTGGCCGCTGTGCGAATCTTGGCGGTGACCTCATCGGAAACATCCTCGATCCGCAGGGATATGGAGCCGGCAGGTTTGGCCACAAAGTCAATGGCACCGAGGGATAACGCCTTCATTGTCACTTGGGAACTACGTTTGGTTAGGCTGGACAGCATAATCACCGGCAGTCCATGGCGTTCCATGATTCCCTTAAGAGCAGTCAACCCGTCCATTACGGGCATTTCTACATCCAACGTTACAACATCCACTGCCAGCGTCGCCAGCTTCTTCAGCGCATCCTCGCCATTGCGGGCCGTATCTACCACCGTCAAGTCGGGCTCGGCGTTAATCATCTGGGTGATGACTTTGCGCATAAAGGCGCTGTCGTCTACGACCAATACTCGAATGCTCAATGCGTTCACCTCAAATGTCAATGGGCGGCTGGCCGATGCTCTGCACCATAACCTTTCCTGTGGCCACGTCCAGCTGCATTTTCCGTCCGCGATTGCCGCCCGTAGCTTCGCCGGTCAAGGGCAGCTGCAATCGCTGCAGCTGCTGCCGAACAGCCAGGGTATTCTGGTAGCCAATGCTGTTCTCTAAGGCCGCTAACGTCGGGAATAGGTGGGCACCGCCGGCAATCTTAGCCTGAAGGTTCTTGGGGGCAGCGCCTGCTGCCAGCACTGCCTGCACCATAGCCGGAATTCCTGTGTCGGCGTATTTGCCCGGCAGCGTCACGGCGTCTTGGGGGCTGCGACTGCGTCCGAGAAAGATATGCCCCATGACGCCCACCTTGTTGGCTCGATCATACAATGTGACGCCGATGCACGATCCCAGGCCAACGGTGATTAAGGATCCCGTACTGCGGAGCACAACAATCTGTCCCATGTTGACAAACACATCATTCATGGTAGATTCCTCGCACCCAGAACCGCTGCAATTCGCTGAAAGTCATCGTCAGCCGGCAGGAAGATGATGTGCCCGCCGATGGGCGTCTCGGCCGTGCGGAACTCTGTTTTGATGAATGTAACTTGTTCTGCTACCTGTGCCCCGGCCAAAACACTCTGCCAAATGGCACCGGTCATATCCACAGCCACCCCAGGCACACTGGGGTGCAGCACCAAATCGGTCATGGCATTCAACGCATTAAGGTAGGACGTAATCATAATGTTGCCGATCTCTTGCAGGGTCGATAAGGCCATTTCGGTCAAGGCATCGCCGCGTTCTGACGTCAAGCGTCGAATCAACAGCATCGCGCTGTCGAGAGGCAGAAGAAAGGCCATATGCCCCTGAACATCGCCACTGACATGCATATAGATGCCAACGACCAGCCGTTCACTGTCTTCACTCATGAACTTGGCCGCATCTTCAAAGGAAAGCCAGCATGCTTCCGGGATAACAAGCTCAAGCTTCTGCCCATCCAGCATTTTTGAGAGGGCTGTGATGGCGTGACTGGCGCCAACATTGCCCACTTCGCGCAGGACATCCAAGCGTATAGGGTCCATGCTCGTTCTCCTAAACCGCCGCTTTGCGCAGCGCCTCGATGACCCGTTCTGCATCGAAGGGCTTGACTAGGAAGTCCTTGGCTCCGGCATTGAGGGCCTCAATGACCATAGGTTTTTGCCCCATGGCACTGCAGACGATGATCTTCGCATCGGGGTTGATTTTCCGGATCTCTTTGATGGCAGAAATTCCATCCATTTTGGGCATGGTAATGTCCATGGTTACCAAATCCGGGCGCAGTTCACGATATTTCGTGATAGCGTCTTCCCCATCCCCGGCCTCGCCCACAACTTCATAGCCGTTTTTCTCAATTACGTTTTTCAGGGTCATCCGCATGAACGCAGTATCGTCGGTGATCAGAACCTTTGCTGCCATGATATGTTTCCGCCTCCTATTGCACTAAAGTGCTTGTGTCAAGTATAAGTGCTGCTCGGCCGTTGCCCAAGACTGTGGCACCGCCAATACCTGTAATGTCACCGAGGATACCGCTGAGGGATTTGATGACAATTTCCTGTTGTCCAATGAGCTCTTCAACAACGAAGCCTACCTTTTCTCCGTGGACTTCCACTACAATGATGGGCAGATCCCCGTCTATGGTCGGACGTTCCCAGCCCAAGCACTGGGCCAAGTCAAACAAGGGCAGCACTTCGTTACGCAGGATAATGGCCTCTCGCTGTTGGATGGTTTTGATCTGCTCGCGCTTGATCAGTAAGTTCTCTCGAATCGCCTGAATGGGAATGGCATATGTTTCGCCAGCGGTGGCCACCAATAGCGCTTTGATAATTGCCAAGGTGAGCGGCAGCTTGATCGTAGTACGGGTTCCCTGCCCGGGAATAGACTCCATGTCCACAGAGCCACTCAATGATTCTACGACAGCTTTCACAGCATCCATGCCCACACCCCGTCCAGAGATATCGGAAACACTTTCGGCGGTGCTGAATCCCGGCTCGAATAAAAGATCCACGGCCTCTTGGACTGTAAGCTGTTCCGCCCGATCAGCGGGCAGCAGGCCCCGTTCCACGGCCTTGGCTTTGATACGGTCAACGTCGATACCCTGTCCGTCGTCGGATAACTCAATCAGAACGTGGCTGCCTTCGTGGCGGGCTTCCAAGCGCAGGGTTCCTTGTTCGTTCTTGCCGCTTTGCCGGCGCTGTTCACGACTTTCGAGCCCGTGATCTACGCTGTTGCGCAGCAGGTGCACCAGGGGCTCCCCGATCTGGTTGACTATGGAGCGATCCAGTTCGGTGTCCGACCCCACCAACTCCAAGCGGATGTCTTTATCCCGAGAGTGAGCAAGATCCCGAACCATGCGGGGGAACCGGTCGAATACCTGCTTAATGGGGACCATACGCAATTTCATCGTCGCATACTGCAGTTCCGTTGTTATGCGGTCCAACTGATTGATGGTGGTGGTCTCGTGTTCACCATCCAGCTGTCGGCCCATCTCCAGCACCTGTGTTCGGTTGATGACCAGCTCACCCACGAGGTTAATCAGCTCATCCAAGCGCTCCGTTTCGACACGCACGAAGGTGTCAGTGAGACGCCCCTTGGGCGTACTGGCTGGTCGGCCATTACCGCTGGGACTTTGGCTGTCCTTGGCCGCAGTATCCTCTGCCGCCTGTGTTTGTGCCATCTCCGATGCCCGCTCCACCGACAGTGAGCTGCGCAGGTCCTCGCCTGCCTCATGTGGATTCGCCCCAGCCTGATGTTCCGGGCTTGTCAGATCTGCCTCCGCCAAGGTTATGACCCTTACCGCTTCAATCTCCGAAATGCCCTCAATCAGTTGGCGAATGTTCTCCGTCTTCTCCTGGGTGAGCAGAAGCAGGGAAAACTCGTTGTCGAAGTTTTCTTCTTCAAGATCCTGAGTTGAAGGGTAGCACTTGATGATCGTCGCCGCCGACTCGACAGCCTGGAATACCGTATAGACCCGCACACTTTTCAACAGAGTGTCTGAGCGGAGAACCACTGTCACTTGTAGAGCCTGATGCCCCTGCTCTATGCCCTGCCTCACGGTTTCCCGATCAAACTCATCCAAGTTCATGGATGTTGCGCTTCCCGAGTCTACAGTGGCCGACGCCGAGGTGCCAGCGCTGTCTAGCTCTAGTTCACCACGGCTCATGGCATCAAGGGCGGCCGTCAAAGAGGCCGTGTCTAGAAGGGGTTCATCGGCCAATGTCTGCTCCAATAGTAATTCCAAGGTGTCGACACACTGGAAAAGGGTATCGGCTACACCGTTGATGCTGGGCAGTTGGCCGCTGCGCAGAAGATCGAGAACATTTTCCATATGATGTGTGAATTCAGCCAGCGCCGTGAAACCCATGGTGCTGGACATTCCCTTCAGGCTGTGGGCAGCCCGGAACATATCATCCAGCAGATCTCCATTGTCTGGGTGGGTCTCTAGTGCCAGCAGGTTCTCGTTCAAGGATTGGATATAATCACGTGCTTCCGCAGCGAATACATCCCGAAACTCTGAGGTATCCATGGACACCCTCCTTCCCGATGCGTCGGCGCACCCTAACGGATGCTATCAATACGGTCACGGGGGGCGGCGATTTCGGTAATGCGAATACCGAACTGCTCGCCCACCACGACCACTTCGCCTTTGGCGATCAGCGTGTCATTGGCGAATACATCAATGGGTTCGCCATCGAGTGTTTCTAGTTCCATAATGTGCCCGGGGCCCAGTTTGAGAATGCTGTCAATGGGCATGTGGGTCCGACCTAGAACGGCGCGGATCTTTACTGGTATTTCCCGAATTAGATCCACATTCCGGCCCTCTACTCGCTCCCCATTCTCGGCGAATCTTGACGGCGGTTTGTCATCCTCGTCCGGCAGGGCAGCTTCGTCCTCGGGATCCTGCAGAGGAGCGAACTGCGGATCCGAAGCCGCAGGAGGTGCCGTGTCCTCGGTGGCCGGAAGCAGCCTAGTCACCATCTCCCGTCCAAATTCGAAGTCGATGACCTGCAGCATGACGCTGTCGACCAGATCGGCGATCTCGATCCGGAATGCAACACAGATGATGGGGCCCTCAGGGCCCAAATCCAGGTCTTCATGACCCAGATCCTTGCGCTGGGTGGTCGGCGGCGAGATGTCGATCATCTGTTGGAAGAGATCGGACATGGACGTGGAGGCGGAGCCCATCATCATGTTCATGGCCTCCGTGACAGCGCTGAGGTAAAGCTCATCCAAAACGTCCGGGGGGTTTTTGCCATCCTCCCCCATCATCAAACTGCCAATGACGGCGGCGTCCCGTTCCTTTATGACCAGCAAGTTGCTGCCGGATAGCCCCTTAATGTATTCCACATTCACCACAATGCAGGGTATGGGATAATGATCGCGAATTACTGATGGGGGACTGACGAAGACCTCAGGAACAGTAATTTTTACCTTGCGGTTGACCATGGTACTCAAAGCCGTAGCCGCTGCACCCATGGAAATATTGCCCACTTCGCTCAAGGTATCTTGTTCGATGGCACCCAGAGTGGGCAGTGACTCATCGGACTCATCGATCTGCGGGGGTTCCGTGAACTCCATCTGCGACTCTTGTTTTACCGGCCCTGTCCCATCTGTATCGGCAGCAGCATCCGGTGAGGTTTTTCGGAGAAGTGCATCGATTTCTTCCTGGCTCAAAAATTCTTCATTCATCGCTTTGTTCCCCTTCCCCGTCATCGCAGACCTCCGTGATGACCACGCCCAGACGACTCCCTAGTTTGCCTGGCGTTCCTTTAAATTTGGTCAGCGACCCGATCTTGATGTCTAAGTGATCATGTTGGCCGCGATCCAACGGAATGGCATCGCCCACCTCTAGATCCAGCAGGTCTTGCACGGTGACCGTGACCGTACCTAGTTCCACCTCAACAGGGAGAATGACTGAGCGAACTTTTTCCTTCAACTGCTGCAGTTTTTTCGGATCGGGCTGCCGCAGGGACTCGAACAGTTTATGGTGGGTCAGATCCTTCATGATCGGTTCCAACATTCGGTACGGAATGCAGAAGTTCACCATATCTTGAAAGCCATTGAACTCAAAGGAAAAGGACAACAGCACCACCACGTCCCGTTCGGCCGAACCCTGCAAAAACTGAGGATTGCTTTCTGTCTGCTGCAGACGAAAACGCAGTTCTGCCACGTCCTGCCAGGCATCGTTCATCATCTTGCAGATGACGTCCAGAACTTGCTTGCGCAGAACCGCCAGTTCAATATCGGTCAAACCTCCAGGCCGTGCCACCAATCTTCCAGGACCCCCACACAAGCGGTCATGGAGAAGGGCTGCGGTATCGGGGCTCAACTGGAGAATGGCACTACCTTCCAAAGGCTCGGCCGAGAAGATCGCCAAAACGGATGGGTGCGGCAGTGAACGAACAAATTCACCGAACGTCAACTGCTCGATGGTACTGACTCGCAGATCCATGCGGGCGCGCAATTTGGCTGACATCAGCCCAGAGTAGGTTCTACAGAATTGATCATAGATGCGCTGCAGAGCCCGTACATGATCTTTGGCGAATTTATTGGGTTTGCGAAAGTCATAGCGAAGACCGGTCTCGGACGCATCGACCTCCTCTTCCTCCACTTCCACAGATTGTCCCGATGCTTTGATCAAAAGATCAATCTCTTCCTGGGATAGGACATCATCCATCTGAGCTCACCTCCGATACCCGGACAGCAGGAATCGTTCCCCGCCCTAGGTATCCCATATTTCTCTATCGGCAGTTGGACCGTGATTCTCAAGGGGTTAGCGAAGATTTTTCCAGACCATGGAACCCCAAAGAATCTTTGTCACGGACAACTGCAGCAGTATCCAAAAGAATCAACAGACGTTCTTCGATCTGCCCCACTGCCTTTACAAAATCCGCAGCCAAACCCGCTGACCGGGTGGGCGGTGGTTCCATCTGGGAGCTGGCAATGCGCTGAACCTCCACCACAGCATCCACCATCAATCCTACCCAGGTGCGATTCACATCAACGACCATAATCCGTGTATCCGGCGTCCATTCTCGCAGGGGCAGACCCAGTCGTTTGCGTAGGCAGATAATGGGTATCACTTCCCCGCGCAGATTGGCAACTCCTGCAATGTAATGAGCAGCGTGGGGTAGCTTGGTTATGGTTTCGGGCTTGACAATCTCTTGGACCTGCGTAATGGGAACAGCGAACTCTTCCTGATCAAGCAGGAATACTATCCACTGCTGTTCCTGTTCCACGCTTTTATCTTCAGTCATGCTCTGACCTCCTTGTCCACCGCGGGCAGCCGCTTCTTCACCAACGACGGACCGCGGAAAAAAGGCACCACAGTGGTGCCTTTCCGTGTGCTAGTGCATCTAGTTGCCGATGAAGCCCACCAGAATACCGATGGCTCCGATGAGCATACCGATGGTGGCTTGGGTCCGAAGCGACCGCTGCTGCTGCTCAGTATTGGCCTTGAATGCTCCAAAATCTTCCTGCAGTTCCATCAGCTGCCGCTCGAGACGCTGTTCGCGAATAATGGCAGTATTCATCTGCACCTGAATTTCGTCGCTAATTTGCCGGCTTAACCGTGCCAGTTCTTCTTCAGACACGCCCACCTGTGTTTCCAGGGACTGGACCTCCGCAATTAATTGGTCCAACTCCCACTCAAGGTTGGCCCGGCCTTCGGTCTCCCGCTGAATACGTACGGCCAAGTTCTGCACATCCCGCTCAATCTTGGCACTCAGCTCCGCCAACTCATCGATTCGGACGCGATTTTGTTCCACTGTCCGCAGAAGGCCGCCATCGGCACTGGCCACAGTGCGTACCAGGCCTTCCAGCTGTTCCTGCAGGTAGGCAATATCCTCTTGGGATTGTGCCATATCGAGGGTGAGCTGTTCCGTGGTTTCCCACAAACGAACGTTTTCCGTTTCCATGACGTTGAAGACAGCGCCTTTTTCTCCCACCCAGTTCTCCAGATGATCCAAAGAATCACGCTGTAGGAGGAGCTCATCCTCTAATTGGAAGATAGCCTGCTGCACCATGTCCATATCAGATTCATAACGCTGCAGCTGATCTTGGGTTCCCGAGAGCAGACTGGCTTGGGCATCCAGGGTGGCCTGCTGCTCCACCAACGTTTGCCGATTGCGTTCCGCTTCTGCCATAAGTTCAGCTCGCAGTTTTTGCACTTCTTCTTGGAGTTCCACCTGCGAGGCGGTGACTCGATGCATCCGCTCTTCAGTGACAGCAGCGATCCGTTGGGTTTCGCCGAGTTTTTCTTCCACTTCATCACGCTCAGCATACCACTGCACCAGTTCGGCGCGAAATTCATTGGTCAACTCTTGAATCAGCTCGAGATCATCGATGGATCCCGTAACTTCGCCGCGATCAATCTCATCAAGGAGGCGAGCTAATACCATGGCCAGTGTGTACCGGTCCACGGTCCGTGTCCCCTGGAATGTGCCGTCCTCAAATACAACCATGTAGCCTCGGTTGACGATCTTCTGGACAGCCTGATACGCCCAATGGTCCGTGGGCACGTCTTGGAGATCCGAAGCAAACGCAGGCGTTATTCCGAATCCGCTGACCAACATAACCAATGCTACAAACCATACAATAACTCGCTTAACCTTCAAGTTGACCCCTCCTTATTCTTTAACAACAATGTCGCGACCGATGACTTCAAACGATGGAACTTGTCCGGTAGTGTCGTAGAGATTGACATTCTGCAGCAGTACATCAGCATAGCCAGGTGCCTTGGCTCGAAAATGAATGGTGATCAACGTTCCAAAGGCCAGCGGTAGTGGCCTTTCTTCACCGCGATCGCCAGCGGCCCCCAATACACGTCCCCGTTGGTTATCCACATTGGGCATGGTCCACGAAAGGTTCACCGGTGGCTGAACACGGTCATCAACGAACAAGGTACCGCGACTGATGTCTAGGGTTCGGCCAACGATCTCTGCCACATCGGGGTTGAAGTAAACATCGAACGATGCCCGCTGAAAATCGGGAATATTGGTGGCCCAGATGGCAACAGAAAAGTAATCGCCAGGACGAACAGTGTCGCTGCGTTCGCCCGTGGGGCCGCCTACCCAGACCCGGGGAGTCGTCCCAGGAATCAGCACAAAGTTATTGAGTACCTGCTGACCAGCGCTGGATTCCACTCTTAGGGAATAAGGAAGGTTGCCAGATACTCCCGTGGGCTCCAAGAACCAACGCACAACCGTGGATTCGCCGGGGCCTAACGTAACAGGATACTTAATGGCACGGTCCCCTTGGGCCAACACCAGACCAATGGGATGTTCAATGCGAGCTTGAATGGAGTGAGCGGGCATACCGCCCACATTGCGCAGTTCAGCCTCTACAGCAATGGGTACCGGCCGCAGACGCTCATCTTCAATGCGCAGAGCCTCGGGACCACGCAGCTGAACCTGCAGCTTCGCCGGACTGACCACCTCAATATTCCGCGAAACCTTATTGGCCTCACTGTTGATGGCGTCCACTATTACTTCGTAGCTGATGGTTCCACTCAATTCACCACGGGGGATAATTTGCCAACTGGTTTGAATGGTTTCGCCCACATCCAAGTTGCCAAGATCCTTTTTGAGCGAACCTTCCACCAGTTCCAGTCCCCTAGGCAGACGGATATCTGCCGTCACTTCGCGAGCTTCTCCCTGACCAGTGTTCTGGATATACGCGATGATCGGGAAGCTCTGCCTATGGTCAGGATCTGCAATAATCTGAGCTGGGCTCGTGACCCCCAAGGAGAGATCGCCCGGGGCAATGGTCACGCCGCCTAAGCCATAATGAGTGACAAATGTACGGGTAGTTCCGGGCTGCAGTGGGATGGGATCCCAAAACATGGCCATGGCACTATCCAACTCAAACTCACCCCGGCGGGTAAAATCGCGCCCGGGCTGGAAGTCAAAATTCCAAAGATCATCGGCTAGGCTGCCCCAGTTGGTAAAATAGACTCGGTCCGGGGTTGTGATCCCTGATTGGCGCAACGTGCCCTGGGCCATCACCTGCGGATTGCTCAAGGAGTCAAAGGCCTGCCAGAACTCGGGCATGTTGTGAGAGTAGAACACCGTATCCGTCAAGATCGCCTGGTCATCCACACGAAACGGAGCACCATCGTTCTCGCCCAACATGGTATCCAACATAAGACGCAGGCCCACCAAATGCGCTTCGTTATCGGTGTTATGAACCTGGTATTCGATGCGGGCCGTATCCATTAATCCAGTTGTAGTACTTCGGGCTAGACTCAATTTTTGCGTCACTTCAACGGGTCCGAGGCGCCAAACGCTGACGATGGCTCCATCGCGAACCACCGGAGCTTCGATCATGTCCCCATACAACCCGTCTCGTCCAGCCCGGCGATTGGTAGATCCTCCGAACACCCAGTTTTGGTTACCGACCCGTACCGTGGTGTAACTGGTCCACGGATCGTCACCGCCATAGATCAGATGCTTGTTGCGATCTTCGTCCCGATCGGGATCGCCACCCGTGGTCCCCAAAGAAAACCGCCCCGTGTTGAGCTCGCGAATGTTGGCAACAATCCGAATGTATTCGTTACTGATCTGCAGGGTATCCTGCGCTTCGTCCTGTGCCCACACCATGACCGTCGGGGCCAACAGCACTAGGAGGAGAACAACAATAGTGGTTACACTGAGCCATGGCTTCATCAGAAAGCATACCCCCTAAAGATGTCTATTCGTCGGCCCATCTCACATCGCCAAAGTAAATGGTGGCATCTTCGCCAATTAGGAACTCTACGTCCAGTGTCAAGATATATGCTTGAGCCGCTGGCTGGAATTGCCACCTAGCTTCAATGTATCGCTCTGCTTGGTTGTCGAGCCTGGAATCACCACTGGAGCGCGCTACCACAACACTGATGGTCTCACCGCCGGCGGTGACTGAGATCTCAAGACGTACGGTCCCTTCGGCCTCGTCGTGCTCAGCGCTCTTCGGGTACTGGGGAGCTCGTCCATCACCGGCCACCAATGACCGACCACTGGGCGGTGGTGGCGGCGGCGGAGCCTGCTCTTCTTGGCCCTGCCCATCGGCTGTGTCTGCCGCAGCATCATCGGCTCCAGCATCGGCATCCTGTCCGGAGCCACTGGGAGCGCTGGCATCCTGGACCGTATCAGAGGACGATGGTTCCGGAGCTGGTGTGGGCCGCGGCATCGGTTCCGGCTGTGGTTCGGGATCCGGCTGCACTGGCAGGCGCTCTTCGTCAACAACCACTTCTTCACCGCGTTCACTGGTCAGAAGTTCGGCCGTGGCCGGTTCTGGCTCGGGTTCGGTAGCCGGCGGCACCTGTGGTTCTGGCTGCGCCTCCGGTTCCGGTGCCACTTCCACCTGTTCCTGACGGACTTCTGGTTCAGGCTCGGGCTGTGGCTCTGGGCGCGGCGTTGCTGGTTCTTCTGGTTCCTGTTCCTGCGGGGCCACGGCCGGCTGCTGCGGCTGCTGGGGTGATTCTTGGGGACGAGTTTCCACTGGCGTGGGCGCGGTGGTACTTGACGCGGGGTTCGTCACTGGCGAAATTTGGCGAGCCGGCGACTGTTCGACGCGCAAAACCTGGATGGTTCCGCCCCGTTCCAAACTGGGAACATCACCTTCCAGCATTTGACCCCACTGCGGGTATGTTATGAATAATAGAGCGTGGAAAACCACAGACAAAAAGACGAACCGGCTGATTGGTTGGTCGTCACGGTCATAAGCTAGCATCCAACAGTCCCACCTTTGTTAACTCTCCTGCTCAACAGCTAGACCCAACTTGCTGCCACCGACGGCCCGCACATGATCAAGGGCGCTGACCACATGCTCGTAGCGCACCTGCCGATCTGCACGAACAATGACGAAAAGGTCTGGGTTTGCCTGCAGAGCTTGTTCAATATGCGCCCGGAGTTCAGGGCCTGTAACACTGCGGCCATCAACATAGAAGGCGCCGTCTCGGTTAACGCTTACTTCGAACTGCGCCGACTGCTGCGGGACGCCGCTGACGGCGCGGGGCAGTTCCACGTCCATACCCATGGGCGTGGTCCGGATTGTGGTGAACAGCATGAAAAAGATCAGCAAAAAGAAGACCACGTCAATCATGGGCATCATATCGGGGCGGGGAACCCGCCGTTTGGCCCGGCTAAATTCCATCAGTATTCACCTCGCGACTCCAAGACCGCCAACAGCTCGTTGGCTCGGCGAGTCATATCCGCTGTGTTGCGGTCAATGATGCTGTTAAGATAGGCATAGGCAGCCATGGTAGGAATAGCAATCAACAGACCGGTAGCCGTTGTGATCAGTGCTTCCGCAATACCGACACTGAGAGCCGCTGGCGCGTCAATCCCGTCCAGAGCTGCCATAACATTGAAGCTCTTAATGATCCCGGTTACTGTACCCAACAGCCCCAAGAGCGGTGAGATCGTAACGATGGTATCGAGGATGCTCATGCGGCGCTCCATGCGATGAATCTCTTCCCGGCCGATTTCGTGCATCCGTTCCTTGATCTCTTCCTTGTCACGGTCATAGTAGGCGATACCTGCTGACAAGACTGACGCCACGGGACCGCGAGATTTTTTGGTCATCTGCATGGCTTCCAGTACCTTGCCCTGTCCCAATGACAGCTTAACATCTTCCATCAGTTCTTCGGTGTCGGTCTTGGTACGGTAAAGAAACCAAAACCGTTCAAGCATGACAGCTACCGCCAATACCGACAAAAACACAAGCGGAATCATGACTGGACCGCCCCGGACAATAAATTCAACCATAATACAAACCCCTCCATTACCAGTGGTTCAAATAATATCTTGATAGACTTTCGACATCGGGCGGCAATATCCTTGCACCGCCGGCCCAAATTGTCGCATTTGTAAGGATGCCCAGAACCCGCAATTGCAGGCAGCGGCATGCAGATCAACCACCAAAAGCCAGGGATCGTTAAAACTCGTTCCACCGCTGTCAACTCATTGTACGTTGATACCTATTCGATAGCAGCGCGTACGCTTAGAGGGTACGTATATGAGCCTGGGGAATAAATCATCCGAGGTTGACTGGGGCTTTGGTCCGGGCCGACTCCAAACGTGCCAACCAAGTGTCCGGGATGAAAACCTGTCCCAGAAAGATCTGATCCTTGCCGCCCGGACCGTGGCAATCCGAGCCGCCGACGGGAGCCAGTTGGTACTCTTGAGCCAGCTGCCAATAACGTCGTTGATCCTCAGCAGAATGTGCTGAGTGAATTACCTCGATGCCGGTCAGTCCAGCATCTACCAGGTACGGTATTAAGCTGTCGTTGTTCATTAAGGCGGGGTGAGCCAGGCATGCCAAGCCACCAGCCTCCGACAGTGCCTGCACCGCTTCTGCTGGTTCAATCTTGGCCCGAGGCACATAGGCGGGCCGGCCCAACCCCAGCCAGCGGGCAAATGCTTCCTTCTTGGTTTGACAGTATCCGGCCTTCTGCAGTGCGGCAGCGATGTGCACTCTCCCGCAAGCAGCGTCACCGGCCTCAGCCTCAACGGCCGCCACTGTAATGGGAAATCCCAATGCAATTAAACGCTCGACCATGGCTGCCGTTCGCACCGCCCGTTCTGCGCGCAGCCTTGCCAAGAGTTCCAGCAGCGGTCGGTGTTCATAGTCAATCCAATAGCCCAGAATGTGTACTTCTGAGCCACGATAGTCGGAACTCAACTCAATGCCAGGAATCATGGTCACGGAGTCAGGCATATGGGCCAGAGCAGTCCTAAGCCCACCCACAGTATCATGGTCCGTTACAGCGATAGCAGCTAGGCCCCGCTTTGCAGCTTCACGACCGATGGCAGCCGGTGTCCAACGTCCGTCAGACGCCGTCGTATGAATGTGCAGATCAACGCTCATGGTACGGGTACGTCCTTTCGTCACAGAATCTCCGCCGGCCCGGTTACCGCTTCCAGGGCACATTTAATCCAAATCTTCAGGGCTGATCCTGGCAAAGATGTGCGGCTGCTGTGCGGGAGCCTTATCTCCGAGTTCAAAGGCCCTGTTCACCCGCTGCTTGGCCACGGCTGCTGCATCACGGTCGCGAGCATGAACATATGCTAAGACGCCACCGTCTTGAACAGCGTCACCCACCTTCTTCACCAACTGGAGACCGACTTCGGGATAGATCACACTCTCCTTGGTGGAGCGGCCGGCACCTAATGTCATGGCTGTGAGGCCCAGTTCCAGCGGATCCATGCCTATCACAAAGCCGGCCTGGGAAGCTGTCACCGACTCTACAATCTCTGCCTGCGGCAGTATGCTGGTATCGGCGATCACCTTGGCATCGCCGCCCTGGGCAGCAATCATAGCGCCGAAACGCTCGAGGGCCTCACCGGACCGCAGTTTGGCCATCATCAAATCTGCGGCCTCATCAGCATCGGCACAGCGATCGGCCAGGAGGAGCATCTCCGTGCCTAAGGCCAAACACAGCTCCAGAAGATCGTTAGGTCCGTTCCCCTGCAGAGCAGCCACAGCCTCGTTTACCTCAAGGGCATTGCCGATGGCCAAGCCCAAAGGTTGTGACATGTCCGTGACCAGTGCCACTGTCCGCCGACTTACATTGCGGCCTATAGCCACCATCGTTCTGGCCAACGCCTGGGCATCGTCCAACTGGGCCATGAATGCACCGCGTCCAGTTTTGACGTCCAAGACAAATCCGTCGGCGCCGGCGGCGATCTTTTTGCTCATGATGGATGAGGCGATTAAGGGAATGGACTCCACGGTGGCGGTGACATCGCGCAGGGCATACAGCAGTTTGTCGGCGGGAGCCAGGGCCGCAGTCTGCCCCATGACCGCAGCCTTAATCGAGTTCACCTGTTGGATGAACTGGTTGTTCGTCAAGTCAGTACGGAATCCAGGAATACTTTCCAGTTTATCAATGGTCCCACCGGTGTGTCCGAGTCCACGCCCGGACATCTTGGCCACAGGCACGCCGCAGCTGGCCACCCAGGGAGCCAACACCAGGGTTGTGGTGTCACCTACCCCACCGGTAGAATGCTTGTCAATCTTGGCACCTTCGATGGCTGACAAGTCTAGGACCTCGCCGGAATGGACCATACTCATGGTAAGATCCGCCGTTTCGGCTTCGCTCATGCCTTGAAAGTAGATAGCCATGCACAGGGCAGCCATCTGGTAATCCGGAAGGGAGCCCTTCGTATACTCTTCGATCAAGTACTGGATTTCTTCTGTGCTCAGAGCGTGACCTTGCCGCTTTTTCAGAATTAGGTCATATGCCCGCATAGTCCGGTCACCCCTTCTGCACGTCGGTCCAAAAGCTTGTTCCGTGAACACGAGCGCCGACAGCAAAGATCTCTGCCAGTGTTTTTGCCACATCGGCAAAGGTTGAGCGAACTCCCAAATCCACGGATTGGATCTGATCGCCAAATACCAAGAGCGGAACATACTCCCGCGAATGATCCGTGCTGCTTGTGGTGGGGTCACATCCATGATCGGCCAAGATGATCAATACGTCGGCAGGCTTCATAGCCTCGAAGATTTCGGGCAGACGTTGGTCAAACTCTTCTAGTCCCCGTCCGTAATTGTGGGGATCGTTGCGATGTCCCCAAAGCATGTCAAAGTCCACCAAGTTAGCGAAGATGAGACTGGGCGCCGGCGAACTGTGCATGAACTGCAGCGTTTTATCTACTGTGTCCATGTTGTTTTTTGTTTTCAGTTTTTCCGAAATGCCGCGGCCAGCAAAGATGTCCCAAATCTTACCAACGCCGAGGACGGGAATATCTTGTTCAACCAAAGTGTCGAGAATCGTGGTTCCCGTGGGTGCGAGACTGAAGTCCCGTCGACGACTGGTGCGCTGAAAACTGCCGGGCTCGCCAACAAACGGACGGGCAATGACGCGGCCTACAGCATGCTCCCCTTGCAGCTGATTCCGGGCTGTTTCACACCAATCATAGAGGGTGTCGATGCTGACCACATCCTCGTGGGCAGCGATTTGGAACACGCTGTCAGCGGACGTGTACACGATAGGATAGCCGGTTCGCATGTGTTCAGACCCTAACTCCTCGATAATGGCCGTTCCCGACGCGGGCTTATTGCCCAAGACATCCTCCACGCCAATGGCTGTGCAGAACGCACCCAAGACATCGGCGGGGAATCCTTCGGGATACGTGGGAAACGGCTCCTGCAACTGCAGTCCCGCGATCTCCCAATGGCCAGTGGTGGTATCCTTGCCTTTGCTGGCTTCTGCCATCTTGCCCCAAGCGCCCCGGGGTGCAGGTACGGCGGGAACGCCCTTAACGGGTATGATGTTGCCCAGTCCCAGTTCAGCCAAGTTGGGCAGGTTAAGTCCACCGGTGGCCTCAGCCACGTTGCCCAAGGTATTACTGCCCTGATCCCCGTAATCTGCGGCATCGGGCATTGCGCCGACGCCTACACTATCCAAAACGATTAAGATCACTCGTCTCATCATTCATCCTCCAATTCCGACCTTGGGTGCGCCTGCCGATATATGCTGCGCAGGTGGTCCTTGTTCAAATGCGTGTATATCTGGGTAGTGGAGATATCTGCATGTCCCAGCATTTCCTGTACTGAACGCAGATCGGCCCCACCAGTCAGTAAATGCGTAGCAAAGGAATGCCGCAGTGTATGGGGCGTCAGCGGAAACGCGAGGTGCATCTGCATCCCATACTGCTTCAGCAGCTTCCAAAAACCCTGCCGCGTCAGACGAGAACCGCGCACACTGAGGAACAAGGCCCGCTCATGGCTGCGCTGCGGTCGCACCAGCCGCGGGCGTCCCTGGTGCACATATTGGAGCACCGCCTTTTGGGCGTGGCGACCCACGGGCACCAGGCGCTCCTTGCTGCCTTTACCCAGGCAGCGAACATATCCCATGTCGTCAATATCTCCCATATTCAAATTCAAAAGTTCGGAAACACGCAGTCCTGTACCATAGCCCATCTCCAAGAGCGCTCGATCCCGCAGTCCCGTAGGTTTTTCTGTACGGCAAGACTCCAGCAGCTGCTCCACCTGTTCGAGAGATAGTACGTTGGGTAGTTTTTGGCTGCGAGTCGGGGTCGTTAGAAAGGCTGTCGGGTTCTCCTCTACTAGCTCTTCCCGCTCCAGGTAGCCGAAGAATCCCCGCAGGGACGCGGCTCGCCGGGCAATGGTGGCAGTCTCACGGCCGTCGGCAACCAGATGGCGGAGATATTGCAAAATGTCTGTCTCACTGACATCAGCAAGCTCGAGACCGGATTCCTGACAGTGGTGGGCGAAGTGGTTCAAATCCCTGCCATAGGCCAGAAGGCTGTTCTCTGCGAGTCCTCGTTCCACAGTGAGATAGTTAATATAGTCGCCAACATGTTCAGGGTTCAATGCCCGATCACCTCCTGGCGCTGCAGGTGGGATGTGTCGTTAATGGAGCGAATGGACCAGTGTACACCTTCGCTGTCTGTAGCAGCGGCTAACTCTGATAACGAAGTATTGTACATGCGGAACCGATATGCCTCATCTAACGGTATGCCAAGGATGCTGCAGAAGACCAACCGCATAGCCCCCCCGTGAGAAACCACGGCGATGGTTTCTCCGGCATGGGTCCGCGCTAGACCTCCTAGGGCAGCCAGCATGCGATCCTGGACGGCATGGGGACTCTCGGCCCCTGGAATCGCAGCCTGCCCCGCTGCGGAGTAGCGCTGCCGGAAAAGATCCGGATACACCTGTTTGATCTCATCGCGGGTGAGCCCTTCCCAGACGCCAAAGTGCGTTTCGCGCAGGCGCGGGTCTTTGGGAACGTCTAGACCATGGTATTGTGCTATGGTCACCGCGGTTTGGTGCGCTCGGTTCAAATCACTGCTGTAGATGGCAGCCAAAGGGAAGTTCTGCAGGCGCTTTCCGAGAAAACCAGCCTGCCGCAAACCTTGCTCTGATAATTCAATGTCCATCTGTCCCTGATAGCGGGCCTGTTGGTTCCAAGGAGTTTCGCCATGTCGAATTAGGTAAATGGTGCCCAAGATCCCGCCCCCTTAGCTGGAAGTTCGTGGCTGGCAGGTTCGATTCCAATGCGAAGTTAGCCTCCACCAGCGATGACGTTGATCGAAAACTCGTCATCCATTATAAATTCCCGCTTCAACAAGGAATCTCCTGCCCACAGTCCCTGGACGGCAAGACCGAACCGGAGAGATTGCCCTCCCCGGTCCGGTGGTCCAAAGCACGCCTATTGGTACTGACGACCCTTACTCAAGGCTTCCATGTTGAGGGGAATCAACCGGTGGTGCCGGGCTGGCAGCACGGTCTTTAGCGAATCTTCGATAGACTGCAGCGAGACCAGCTTGGTGGCCTCGATAAAGCATCCCAAGGCCACTAGGTTGGCAATCCGGGAATTGCCCAGTTCCTCCGCCACATCTGTGGCTGGAACAGCAATCACCTTGACATCCGAGCGTGTGGGTGCCTGATCAATCAATGATGAATTGTAAATCAACAGACCCCCGGGTCTCACCGTGTCCTCGAAACGTTCGAGGGACGGCAGGTTCATGACAATGGCGGTGTCAGATTGGTTCACCATGGGCGAACCAATGTCCTCTTCGCTGACAACCACCGCGCAGTTACAGGTACCACCCCGTTGTTCGGGGCCGTAGGACGGAAACCAGGTGACATCCTTCCCTTCCAGCATACCGGCGGTAGCCAAGAGCTGACCTAAGACCAAGACTCCTTGACCGCCAAACCCAGCGACCAGCAACTCATGCATTTGCTTCGCCCCCTTTGTCCGGACTTCGGAACTCACCCAAAGGATAATAAGGTACCATATTCTCGCGAACCCAAGCCAAGGCCTCATTAGGCTCCATACCCCAGTTCACTGGGCATGTTGAGAGGACCTCCACCATGGCAAAGCCCTGATGGTTTTTCTGCACTTCGAAGGCTTTATGGATGGCCTTTTTTGCCTGGAGTACATGCTTGGCATCATGGGTGGAAACACGGGCAATGTACGAGGCACCGGGAAGGGTTGCCAGCATTTCCGACATCTTGATGGGGTAACCGGTGGTTTCGACACAGCGTCCCAGCGGTGAAGTGGCGGTCTTCTGCCCCACCAATGTTGTGGGAGCCATCTGGCCGCTGGTCATGCCGTAGATTGCGTTATTGACAAAAATTACCGTGATATTCTCGCTGCGGGCCGCAGCGTGCACGATTTCGGCGGTACCGATGGAAGCCAAATCACCATCACCTTGGTAGGTGAAGACCATGCGATCGGGAAGAACACGTTTGATGCCAGTGGCCACAGCAGGAGCGCGGCCGTGGGCTGCCTGCTGCATGTCGCAGTTCAAGTACTTGTAAGCAAAGACGGAGCAGCCGACGCTGGCTACGCCCACCGTTTTGTCCAAGATGTCGTGGTTATCAATGGCCTCAGCCACCAAACGATGAATAATGCCATGGGTACAGCCCGGACAGTAATGAAAGGGAATTTCAGCTAAGGCCTTCGGCCTTTGGAAAACGGTTTTCATGATGGGCTGCCTCCTTTACTGAAGAGCTCTTCAACTCGCTGCACCAGTTCTTCGGGGTCGGGAACCATGCCACCCATTCGATTGTGGAAATGCACCGGAACCCGTCCGTTGACTATCAAGCGCACATCTTCAACCATCTGACCAGCGCTCAACTCAACCACCAGCAGAGGCGTTCCTTTGGCAGCCAACTCTGCGATGGGCGGTTCTGGGAAGGGGAAGACCGTTTTTGGTCGGATCAACCCGAGGCGAAGTCCGCGTTTTCTGGCCATCTGCACAGCTGTTTTGGCTACCCGAGCTACGATGCCGTAGGCAACAATGACCAGCTCGGCGTCGTCGGTGTCTGTGGCCTCCCAGCGCATTTCTTCCGCCGCAATCCGGCGGTACTTGTCAGTCAGCTGGAAGTTCTTCTGTTCGAAGGACTCGGGAATGATGTCCAAGGTTGTGATCACATTCTGCGGACGACCGCTGGCTCCTGTGGTGGCCCAGGGTTTATCCACAACGGGAAGTTCGCCATTGTGAAATTCCACGGGTTCCATCATCTGACCCAAGATTCCATCGCCCATGATCATAACGGGGTTATTCCATTTTTCCGCCAGAAAAAAGGCATCGCGGGCCATGTCGGCCATCTCCTGTACGGACCCAGGGGTAAGCACGATCATACGATAATCGCCGTGACCCCCGCCTTTAACGGCTTGGAAGTAATCGCCCTGGGCCGGATGGATTCCACCCAGACCTGGTCCACAGCGAACAATGTTTACGATTACACACGGAAGTTCGGCCCCAGCGATATAGGATATACCTTCGGTTTTGAGGCTGATGCCAGGACTTGAAGACGATGTCATCACCCGAGCCCCGGCCCCAGCGGCACCATAGACCATGTTGATGGCCGCAACTTCGCTTTCAGCCTGCAGAAATACACCTTCGTGTTCTGGAAGATGCTCAGACATATAGGCGGGGATTTCATTCTGCGGTGTGATGGGATAACCGAAAAAGGCTTTGCAGCCAGCGCGAATAGCGCCTTCGGCTAGAGCTTCGTTTCCTTTCATTAACACTTTTGCCATGGGTGGTCACTCCTTTCAAACACTGGAATTAGGCCCGCTCAACGGTAATCACTACGTCCGGACACATGGTTGCACACAGGGTGCAACCCGTGCATTTTTCTGGATGCACGGCAGTGACGGCGTGAAAGCCCTTGGCGTTGATGGGTTTTCCTAGTTCAAGAACGCCGTGCGGGCAGGCAGGGACACATAATCTGCAACCTTTACAGCGCTGTGTATCAATGATTACTTGACCTTTTGGCATGGGATCAACCTCCCGGAAGGATATTGGCGAGGCTCTTCTTCACCAGAAAGGACACGGGTGCCCGCTTCGGCTAGAGCCTCCAATTCGTGTTCGCCAGGCAGTGTGATGTGCAGCCCGATCCAATCCGTATATTGGATGATGGCATGGCAGATCCGCTTGGAGTAGGCTAAGCCGCCAGTCAAAACCACAGCATCGCAGGGGCCATCCAGCGCCATGCGGGCCCGTCCGATTTCTTTGGCCGTTTGGTAGGCCATGGCATCGAGCAGCAGCGATACTTTTTCATCACCGGCATCGGCCCGTTGCTCCAGCTCGCGTCCATCATTGCTGCCAAGATGTGCCACTAAGCCACCTTTTCCCACCAACGAGCGGTACAACTGCTGTCGTTCTACGTCAGTACGGAAGATGTGTCGGATCAGTCCTGTTACGGGCAGTGTACCGCTGCGCTCAGGTGACATAGGCCCTTCACCGTCGAGGGCGTTGTTCACATCGACTACCTGGCCCCTGCGATGGGCGCCGACGGATATGCCGCCGCCCATGTGGACAACGATCAAGTTACATTGATCATACGCTTTACCCAACTGGGCAGCGGCGCGACGAGCCATGGCTTTTTGGTTCAATGCGTGGAAAATGCTGCGTCGCGGGATGTTGGGGTGGCCGCTGAACCGTGCTACTGGCTGCAGTTCATCCACCACCACCGGATCAGCCACGAAAGCGGGAACATTCCACTGCGTACTGTATTCCTGAGCCATGATCGCAGCCAGATTGGATGCATGGGTGCCGTATCTACAGGTGCGTAGGTCCGTTAGCAGACGTTCATTGAGCGGATATGTTCCGCTGGGAATGGGCTGCAGCAGACCACCTCGGGCCATGACGGCGTCGAAGGCATGCTCCAGAGCCCCTTCCTCCCGCAGCCATTGGTCGACCATGGCCTTGCGGTAGGCCAACTGCTCCATGATGTGACCGAACTGACTGAGCTCAGCTGCATCATGTGTAATTGTTGTCTTCAAGCTGCAGTGGCCTTTGTCAAACACCGCTGCTTTGGTGCTAGTGGAACCGGGATTGAGCACTAAAAGTCGATACATGATGGCCTCCCTTCAAGACCCGGCTTTGCAGGCCACAGCAATGGAATTGAGTTTTGCTTCCCTGCTGTCAGCACGGCTGGTCAGCACCACTGGACAGGCAGCCCCCCACACCACGCCGGCACTGGGCAGATGTGCCAGATAGACCATGGATTTGTAAAGAACGTTCCCCGAAGTGATCTCCGGGACCACGAGAATGTCAGCAGCTCCCGCCACGGGCCCGGTGATCCCTTTGTGTTCCGCCGCTTCTTTGGAAATGGCATTATCCAGCGCCAAGGGACCATCAACATCCATGTCCACGGCCAATTGTCCGCGCTGCGCCATCTTCACAATGATGGCGGCGTCCAGCGTTTCCTGCATTTTGGGATTCACTGTTTCTACCGCGGCCAGCAGTGCTGCCTTGGGTCGAGTTATCCCCAATCGTATGGCCAGTTCCCCGGCATTCTCCAAAATCTGCACTTTTTGCTCCAGCGTCGGTGCGATGTTCATGCCGCCGTCGGTTAAGAGGCGCAAACTGCCGTCGGCAAACTGCAAAACTCCAATATGGCTGAGAAGTGGCTTTTTGCGCAGGCCCGTTTCCTTGTCCAAGACGGCCTGCAGTAAGACGCCTGTACTCAAAAGACCTTTCATCAAGATGGAAGCTTCGCCCGTGCGGATCTTCGCTACCGCAGCAGCTGCCGCCTCTTTTGGGTTGGCTGCTTCGATGATCTCGAACGTAGAGATATCCACGCCTGCTTGGTCAGCAGCTTGCGCAATGGCCTCACTGCGTCCTGTGAGGAACACTGAACTGACCAAGCCGAGACCAGCGGCATCCGCTGCGGCTTCCAAAACTGGGGGATCTGCCGCCCAAGCCACGGCCATGCCCTGACCCTGCGCCTGCTGAAGTTGATCCAACAGAACTTCAAAGCCCATTAGACAACCTCCTCCGCGTAATGCTTGGCCTGCTCTTCATCTAAGAGGACACGCTTGGCCCCGGCTGTGAGCGCTTCCATCTCCTCTTCTCCGGGATAGCAAAGAACGGGGGAACACCACTGGACTCTATCCGTTATGGCTTTGGCCAATGCAGTGGAAAACATCATACCTCCAGTAAGAACCACAGCATCGATGCGGCCCTGCAGCACTGCGGTATACGCTCCGATGTCTTTAACCACTTGGTAGACGAACGCATTCCATGCATCTTGGCTCCTTGGGGTGCTCATGGCTTCCACTTCCTGCAAGTCCATGGTTCCCAGATACCCTTGAAAACCGCTTTCTTTTAGAACCATCTGCAGCACGGTGTTCTCCGTGGCACCATCGGCGAAACACAGGTCGATCACGGAACCGAAGGGCAATCCTCCGGCACGTTCTGCAGAGAAGGGACCTTCATCATTAGCATTGTTGATGTCAAGGATGCGTCCCCCGTCGACGGCTGCGACACTGACACCGCCACCGAGATGTGCCATGGCCAAACGGCATTGGGTCAGGGGTTTTCCCAAATCTCCTTCAGCCCGGCGAGCCGCCGCACGCAGATTGAGGATGTGCCCAAAACCTTGGCGTTCCAAAGCTGGGAAGCCTGTGAAGCGAGCCAGTTCCAAACGTTCGTCCACGGAAACGGGATCCACTATGTACCCGACAACCCCAGCTTCGTCCGCGAGACGTTTGCCCAAGATCGGGCCCAAGTTGGAGGGATGCACGCCTCGCTCGCCCTGTTCGGCATCGTGGACCATGGCCGCGTCAATGGCGTAGGTGCCGCTGCGCAGGGGTTTTAACAGTCCACCCCGGGCCACAACGCAGCTGACTTCCGCAACCGAGGTATTCTGTTCCCGAAGCCACGCCAAAACCTGATCCATGCGCAGCGCCGCCTGCTGATCCAAGGGCATACTCGGCTGCTGCCAGGGCAGTGAAGCTTTAAGCCAACGATTTGCCGACCACAAAGAAACCTTGGTTGACGTGGATCCAGGATTAATCGCAAGAATGACCACTGAAATTAACACTCTCCTTTCTAGTTGTTAATGATCTCAGCGATATTCGTAAAGTGCCACCAACGCAGAAAAAGCAGGTGCGCACAGCTACCTGCTTTCTAAACGTCCCTTATCCCGTTGTCTCACTGGTCAGCACTCCTTACCAGAAAACCACGGCCGTGGTTTTCCTATTCAGAGCTTTTTTTGTCTTCTTTGGGAAGAGCGGCTTTGCGAGAAAGGTTGATGCGGCCTTGCCGATCGATCTCAATCACTTTCACCAAGACTTCGTCACCAAGGTTGACCACATCTTCCACCTGCTTGACCCGTTCGGGTGCCAGCTGAGAAATGTGGATTAAGCCTTCCTTGCCAGGCAGAATCTCGGCAAAGGCACCGAAATTCATGATGCGCTTCACGACACCAAGGTACGTTTCGCCGACTTCCACTTCCTTGGTATAGTTTTCGATGAGTTTAACGGCCTTCTGACCACCTTCACCTTCGGTGGATGCAATAAAGACCTTTCCATCATCATCGATGTCGATCTCAACACCGGTCTCTTCGATGATCTTGCGGATGATCTTGCCGCCTGGACCAATGACATCGCGAATCTTGTCCACGGGGATCTGCATCGTAATGATCCGCGGTGCGTAGCGCGACAGTTCGGCACGAGGCTCCGCAATCACTTCTTCCATCTTGTCGAGGATGAAGTTGCGACCGCTGTGGGCCTGTTCCAGAGCCTGCAGCAGAACTTCCCGGCTTACGCCGCCGATCTTAATGTCCATCTGCAGGGCCGTAACGCCCTCCCGAGTACCAGCCACTTTGAAGTCCATGTCTCCCAAGGCATCTTCCATCCCTTGGATGTCCGTCAGTACGGCGAAGGTATCTTCGTACTTGACCAAGCCCATGGCAATTCCGGCTACCGGCCGCTTGATGGGAACACCAGCGTCCATCAGGGCTAAGGTGCTGCCGCAGACACTGGCCTGCGAGGTGGAACCATTGGATTCCAGGATGTCACTGACGAGACGCAGAGTGTACGGAAACTCATCAGCCGATGGAATGACCGGCAGCAGAGCCCGCTCGGCCAAGGCACCATGGCCAATTTCTCGGCGTCCGGGGCCTCGCATGGGCCGAACTTCACCGACACTGTAGGCTGGGAAATTATAGTGGTGGATATAACGTTTGCGATCTTCATCGGTCAGATTGTCCAACATCTGTTCGTCGGATTTCAATCCCAATGTACAGGCTGTTAAGGCCTGGGTCTGGCCACGGGTGAACAATCCCGAACCATGGACTCGCGGTAGCATTCCCACCTTCACAGATATGGGACGGATCTCGTCGAGCTTACGTCCATCAGGGCGCATACCCTGCTGGGTAATTAACCGCCGAACTTCGCCTTTGACGATACTGTCCATGACTGAGCCCAGGTGCTTACCATTCTCTGTGGCTGCTTCTTCACCAAACTCTTCGGTAAAGGCTTCGCTAATGGTCTCTCGAGCTTGGCTTACGGCATCTTCACGGGCCTGTTTGTCTGGGTTAACCAAGGCTTCTTTCAAAGCAGCTGCCCGCTGGGTGACCCACTGGACCAACTGTGTATCGGGTTGTTCCAGTTCTACTTCCTTTTTCTCTTTCCCCACTTGGGCACGGATTTCCTCTTGGGTGGAACAAATTTCTTTGATGACTTCGTGGCCGAACATGATACCTTCCAACATGGTAGCCTCGGGAACTTCGTCAGCCCCTGCCTCGACCATCATCACAGCGTCCTTAGTACCGGCCACCACCAGATCCATCTTGGATTGGGCTTCCTGTTCCAAGGTAGGATTGATGACAAAGGCATCATCCACCAGCCCGACCTTAACACCGGCAATCGGTCCATCAAAGGGAATATCTGACATGTGCAGGGCTGCACTGGCACCAATCATAGCCGCAATCGTCGGTGAGTTGCTCTTGTCCACAGACATTACCGAAGCGACAACCTGGACATCGTTCCGAAAACCATCGGGGAACAGCGGCCTCAGTGGGCGGTCGATCATTCGGCAGGCCAAAATGGCATCCTCGCTGGGACGTCCTTCTCGTCGGCCCCATCCACCAGGGATCTTACCCACGGAATACATCTTCTCTTCATAGTCAACCAACAGCGGGAAGAAATCGATTCCCGGTCGAGGCTGTTTGGACATAGTTGCAGTGACCAAGACTACGGTTTCGCCGTAGCGCACAAGCACTGAGCCATTGGCCTGCTTAGCCAGTTCGCCGGTCTCGAGGATCAGCGAGCGCCCTCCCAACTCCATGTTAAACTGTTCTGGCATAACATTACCTCCTTCTATACATTCTGACGACGTTCTTCATGCAAATTGCTTACATCTCAAAAAAGAGCGGGTTTCCCCGCTCTTCTTACCGGCGCAAGCCGAGAGTTTCGATGACGGCACGGTAACGTTCCACGTCTTTTTTGGCTAGATAGTTCAAAAGACCGCGACGCTGACCGATCATCTTGTAAAGACCTCTACGCGAATGGTGATCGTTTTTGTGAATCTTCAGATGCTCTGTCAGTTCCTTAATACGCGTGCTCAGAATGGCAATCTGAACCTCTGGAGATCCAGTATCACCATCATGGCGCTTGTGGCTCTCAATAATGCGCTGCTTTGATTCTTTCGTAATCAAAGATTTCACCTCCTGTCTTTTGTATCACCCGTATCCAAGAATGTCGTCGGAGAGGCGGCATTCCTAGAAAGGGGGTCCTTGTCCACTGCTTATTCTAGCACAACGCGCCCTAGTTGTAAACGCATTGGTGCGATTTGCGCCCGGGCTCGGTCCACGTCTTCTTGAATTTGCTGCTTCAAGGCTTCGCCGTTGTCATAGCGGACAATATCACGCAGTTTTGCTAAGAACTGCAATTCCATGGTCTGCCCATAGAGGTCGCCGGAGAAGTCCAGCAGGTAGCTCTCCACTGTACGTTTCTTGCCATCAAAGGTAGGATTGGTACTCACCGCTGTTACGGATGGATGGCCTTGTCCATTAGGCAAAATGCTCCACGTCGCATACACGGCGTCTTGTGGAAGGACTAACTCTGGGGGTACAGATACGTTGGCCGTAGGGAATCCCAACTGTCGGCCACGGCCCGCTCCGGTTGTGACAGCGCCTTTGTAAGAATGGTAGCGACCGAGAAGCTGGGCTGCCTCCTGCACGCGTCCTGCCAAGAGCAGCTGGCGGATGCGGGTGCTGCTCACAGGCTTCCCCGTGACAATGAACGGTTCTATGACATCCACCGAAAACCCATATCGCTGTCCAAATTCCCGCAGCAGATCCGGTGTTCCTTGGGCTTGGTGGCCGAATCGGAAGTTAAAGCCGCACACCACATGCTCAACGCGCAGGGCACGCATGAGGATATGACGGACGAACTTTTCCGGTGGCTCTTTGGCTAGGTCCTTATCGAAGGCTGTCCAAACAACCTCGTCAATACCCTGCTCAAACAACAACTGCTGGCGCATGGAAAACTCAGTCAGCAGACGGATACTGCCAGTAAATACCTGTTCGGGAGGATAATCAAAGGTGAAGACAGTACTGCATCCGAACGCGGGACGCTGATTCACCGCTAAACTCAACAACTGCCTATGGCCCAAATGGACACCGTCAAAGGTTCCCAAAGCGACACTGCGCTTACAGAGGCCTTGGGGTTTGACCCAGTGAAGTTTCAATGGGCGTCATCCTTTCAAGACTCGGAATGGCTGGCATACCAGCTGCTCCTGCCGTTCAATCATGGCCAGGGCCAGCAGATCACCATCTAGGCCCATAACCAGAACTTCGTCGCCGGGAACGAGAGCCCGCGGGACGGACATGAGGTGATCGATGGTCACGGCATTACCATGTCTGATGCGCTGTTCTGCCAAGGGAGATACAATGACCTTAGGCCAATGGGGCAGCGCGGCTTCGATGGGCATAATGAATGACAGATCATTGCCGGTAATTTTTGTCTCGATTTCCTCCAGGGTGAAGCTGTCCTGGATGGAAAAAGGTCCGTTTTGCGTGCGACTGAGAAACGACATGTGGGCCCCAACACCCAAACGTTCGCCGATATCATGGCATAGTGTGCGGATATACGTGCCTTTGCTGCAGCGAACGTCCAAGAGAACGCGACTGCCAAAGTGCAGATCGGGCTCACCTTCGGGCCAAATCTTGTTGATGTGCAGATCATACACATGGATGGACCGCGGCTGGCGTTCCACTTCGCGGCCCGCACGGGCCGCCTTGTAGAGGCGTTGGCCATCGACCCGAATAGCTGAGGTCATGGGCGGCAGCTGCTCCTGCCGACCCCGGAAGCGGTGCACTGTCGCAGCAAACTTCATCGGTGAGATGGAAAAGTCCGTTGTTATCTGGAGGGTCTCACCGCTGGCATCTTGGGTATCTGTAGCCAGACCTAGGGTCAGCTCAGCCACGTAACGTTTGTCTTTTTCCAGCAAGTACGAGACCACTCTTGTGCCTTTGCCAATACACAGTGTGAGCACACCGGAAGCTCCTGGATCAAGAGTGCCGGTGTGCCCGATTTTTTTCATGTGCAGCAGGCGCCGCAGCGTATTCACCACTTGATGGGAACTCATCCCTGGAGGCTTAATGACATTCGTGATTCCGTCCAATGCCATGCCCCCCTTCGCTGTCCACCAGCGCCTGTGCCGCCGCCACAACGCGCGGTACCCATTGGTCCATTGTTCCTTCCACTTTGGCTCCTGAAGCCAGGCGGTGGCCGCCGCCACCCAATGTACGAGCTAAGGAACCCACATCAAGACTATGGGAACGAAAGCCCAGTCGAATGGTGCCGGGGCTTGTTTCGCGGAACAAAATTGCCACTTTCACACCGGAGACCATGCGCGAATATTGGATGAACTGATCTCCTTCCTGTGGGTCTACGTCCGACTCTTTGAAGGCATCGTGATCTACGGTCATCCAGACCACAGCACCGTCTGCGGAGCGCTCCATCGTCTCGAGGGTTCGTCCCAACAACGACATGAAGCCCCAAGACTTGGTCTCGAAAATCAAGCGAGAGGTTGTATCCGGTTCGGCGCCTAGGGCCACCAACTCCGCGCCCAGGGCCAGTACACTGCTGGTGGTGTTGCCGTAGCGAAATCCACCCGTATCCCCCACGATGCCAGCATAGAGAGCATCTGCCATGGGTTTGGTTATGGTGACATCTAACTGGCGCAAGACGCGATGCACCATGCTGGCCGTGGCTGGTTCGGCGGTATCGATGTAGTGATACGTCGTCTCACCGCGATTGCCCACGTGGTGATCGATATTGAATACGGTCTGGGCCTGCTCAACCAGGGGTTTGGCCGTACCAGTGCGATTCGGATGGCAGTCCAACACCACCACGTTCTGGCACGGCCCAACCTCGGTGGGAGCCTGCACAGCAACCAAGGCGGCCCACGGAAAGTCGTAGGGTATGGGATCACCACAGACCATCATAGCCTTCTTTCCCAGGGAGATCAATCCCAGGTAAAGAGCCACCATGGAGCCTAGACTGTCGGGATCGGGATTCTCGTGGGCTGCAATACAGAAGTTATCCAGTTGATGCAGGCCCTGCACCAATCCATCAAATCCAGAGACACTCATGATGTGCCTTCTCCATTGGGATTTAGCTCTTTCAGGATCTGGTTGATGCGCGCCCCATGTTCAATGGATGGATCATAAAGAAAATGCAGTTCTGGGATGTGTCGGACCCGAATTCGTTTGCCCAACTCAGAACGGACAAATCCCTTGGCCCGCTGTAGACCTTCGGCAGTGCTTATCTGCTGTTCTTCATCGCCGTAGACGCTGAAAAACACTTTCGCATGGGAAAGATCCTTCGACAGTTCAACGTCGGTGATGCTCAAAAAACCTAAGCGCGGGTCCTTGACTAACTTGGTCAGAATATCGCTGATTTCCCGTTTGATGTCTTCTTGAAGACGTCCTTTGCGTTCACTCACTGTTATCACCTCGTATTCACGAAACGTCCCAATCAAAGCTCTGCACCATGGGCGGAATGCACCTTCCCAAGCCAGTACAGAGCAGCGGTGGCAGAGTACTAGGAATCCAAGTTAAAGGTGGCAGTGGCGTGTTAGCCAGGAACGGCCAATCCCGTTAGCTGAGATCTCCGTAACTACGCACTTCCAAAATGAACTGCCACTAGAGTTTTGGAGGGGACACCTAGAGGGTGCGTTTAACTTCTTTCATGATGAACGCTTCAATTTCGTCGCCTTCTTTGACGTCATTAAACCGTTCAACGCCGATTCCACATTCGTAGTTCTGCTGCACTTCGCGCACGTCATCCTTGAATCGCTTCAGCGAAGCAATACTGCCTTGATGGATGACCACGTTATCGCGCAGAACGCGGATCTGGGCCTGTCGAGTAATCTTGCCGTCTGTTACGTAGGAACCAGCAATCACACCCACATTGGGCACACGGAATGTCTGGCGCACTTCGGCCCGGCCAAGGACCTCCTCTACGTAATCCGGATCCAAAAGACCGACCATGGCTGCTTTGACATCGTCCAGCAAGTTGTAGATGATGCGATACAGACGAATGTCAATGCGTTCCTTATCCGCTGCTCGTCTGGCGTTGGGTTCCGGCCGTACGTTAAAGCCGACGATGATGGCATTGGATGCCGCCGCTAGGTTCACATCGGTCTCTGAGACGGCACCAACACCTTGGTGGATCACCTGGACCCGCACTTCATCGGTGGATAGTTTTTCCAGCGATGCGCGCACTGCCTCTACGGATCCCTGAACATCGCCTTTCAGCACAATGTTGAGATCCTTAACTTCGCCTTCCTTAATCCGGGCAAACAGATCATCTAGGGTAACCCGGGAAGACTTCATTTCGGATTCCCGCCGCTTTTCGTGATTCATGCTGGCCACTTGCCGAGCTGTTTGGTCATCCGGAACCACGACCATGACGTCGCCGGCATCCGGAACCGCTGTCATGCCCAATACCTCCACGGGTTGAGCAGGTCCGGCTTCCTTCACATTGCGGCCCTTGTCATCCAACATGGCCCGCACGCGCCCGGACACGGTTCCTACCACGAATGTGTCACCCACTCGCAGTGTTCCGGTGGAGATGAGGATGGTGGCTACGGGTCCCCGTCCTTTGTCCAGCTGCGCTTCGATGACGGTGCCCCGTGCCGCTCGGTTGGGATTAGCCCGCAGATCTTCCATTTCAGCGGTGAGCAGAATCATCTCCAGAAGATCATCGATCCCCTGGAATCGCAGCGCCGATAGTTCAACGAAAATCGTTTCGCCGCCCCACTCTTCGGCGACCAGATTGTACTCGGTCAACTCTTGTTTTACGCGGTCCGGGTTGGCGTTTTCCCGGTCCATCTTATTGACAGCCACGATGATGGGTACGCCAGCAGCTTTGGCATGGTTGATAGCTTCCACCGTCTGCGGCATAACGCCGTCATCAGCGGCCACTACCAAAACGGCAATGTCCGTAACTTGAGCACCTCGCGAACGCATGGCCGTGAACGCTTCGTGACCAGGCGTGTCCAAGAAGGTAATCTTTTTGTTGTTGTAGTTTATCTGGTAAGCACCAATGTGCTGGGTAATGCCTCCAGCTTCGGACTCAGTAACTTTTGTTTTCCGAATACCGTCCAGCAGCGTGGTCTTGCCGTGGTCCACATGACCCATGATGGTGACAACCGGCGGGCGCAGGACTAGGGACTCTTCGCTGTCCGGTATCTCTGTATACACAGTCTCCGCAAGGTCCTTATGGCGGTGCACTGCCACACCATAATCAGTGCAGATGAGCGCCGCTGTATCGTAGTCGATGGACTGCGTAACGCTGGCCATGACACCCAACCTCATGAGGCGTTTAATGACATCGGCGGCGGAAACACTGAGCTTCATGGCCAACTCTTTGACAACAATGGTGTCCTGAAGTTCCAGCTCTTTTTTCCGCACGGGTGGAGCGGCCTCTGCTGCCGGCTGGCGTTTACCGCCCCGTCGACCTTGAGGGCCTTTGCGCTGGCCTTGACCATTTCTCCGTCCTTTGTTCTTGTTCTTCTGAGTTGAGATCTTGTCCACCTTGCGATCTTCTTCAGCGACGGACTTTTTCTCGGTTGGTTTCTTCTTTGTTTTCGAAAGACGCTTGGTCTTGGAATCGTCTTCTTCTTTGACTTTGACGTCCACCTCGGGTTCATTGGCGGCGAAGTGATCGCGCACCATGACCGCGATGTCGTCTTCGATTGTGCTCATGTGGTTTTTGATCTCAGCCCCCAGATCAGCCAAGAAATCAACCAAGGCCTTGCTTTCAATATCCAGCTCCTTAGCTAGCTCATACACTCTGACTTTCTTCATCAGCATCACTCCTAGGTTGACTTACCGCGCTCTGCAGCCACTGCGGCGCGGTTGATGCTCGCGGCGAACCTTGTATCGGTTACGCCGATTACGGATCGTCGTGCTTTGCCGATCCACTGCCCCATGGACTCCATATCTGTCAAGGACAAGACTGGCAGACCATGGGTAGATGCTAGGTTCGAAAACTTCTTGCGAGTATTCGCCGATGCATCGGTGGCGATCAACAGCAGCTGCACGCGACCGCGGCGAACGGCTCCTTCAACAGCCTGTTCGCCAGACACTACATTTCCCGACTTCTGGGCAAAGCCCAGCAATCCAGCAGCTTTGTTATCTACGTTCATGAAGGTGTTTCTCCAGTTCGTCTTTGAGTGTCACAGGGATGGAACACTGTAAAGCCCGCTCCAATTGCCTGCGTTTCACTGCCTGCTCGAGACAGTCCGTGTCCGGGCAGATATACGCACCTCGCCCGGGTTTTTTGCCGATGGGATCCAATTCCACGCTGCCTTCCGGTGTCCGTACCACTCGTATGAGTGCTTTCTTCTCCCGTGGCTCCCGACATCCAAGGCATGTGCGTTTGGGAATCTTCCGTTGACGCATGGTAACCACCTACTTTTTGTCCTTGAACCCGAAATCTTCCAGATCCAGCATGGAAAAGTCCTTGATGACCTTTTCTTCCTTGGACTTTTTCTTTTTCTTGCTGTCCTCGGAGCCGTCATCACTTTTGGACGCTGCGGATTCCGTACGCCCAAAGCGTTCCTCCCAAGTTTTGCGTTTGGGTACATTCGTTAACGAGGCCAGTTCCTCTTCGGACACCGGTTTTGGCCGCTTGCGTGTCGAGTCTTTCTTCTCGGGTTTTGTCTGTTTGGCAGCGGGTGCTGGCTCCTTCTTTGCAGCAGGGGCTTCCGTTTCTGGTTCAGCAGGCTGCGGTGGTTCCACTGGAGTTGGCTGTTGTTCGTCAGCTGCCTGGTCGTCTGTGGTCTCCACGGCAGCTTCCTCCAGATCCGGTACCGTCAACTCATCATCCTCAGCGAAGAGTGCTGCTGGATCAGGCTGCCGCTGGAACTCCGGCAGCAGCTGGGCCTGGGCTTCACTCTTAATGTCGATCTTCCAGTTCGTCAGGCGCGCCGCCAGGCGAGCGTTTTGACCTTCTTTGCCGATAGCCAAGGACAATTGATCGTCGGGAACCACCGTCCGAGCAATTTTGTTCGTTGGATCGAGGTTCACATAAAGAACCTTCGCTGGACTGAGGGCATTAGCGATGAAATCTCGCGGGTCTTCCTGCCATTCTACAATGTCAATCTTCTCGCCACTCAGTTCCGATACCACGGCTTGAACGCGCATCCCACGGCTGCCAACGCACGCCCCAACGGGATCTACATTGGGATCGCGACTATACACGGCAACCTTTGAACGGTTCCCCGCTTCCCGAGAGACCGCCTTGATCTCCACTTCCCCGCTGTGGATCTCCGGAACCTCCAGTTCAAAGAGGTTCTTCAAAAGACCAGGATGGGTGCGCGACAAGAAGACCTGCGGGCCTTTGCTGCTCTGCTTCACTTCGTTGATGTAAAACTTCATCCGGGCGTTGGGTGTATAATTCTCGTGGTTGATCTGTTCCGATGCGGGAACGACGGCTTCCACACGGCTGAGATCCACAATCACGTTGCGGTGTTCCTGCCGTTGAATAATACCCGTTACCACATCCCCTTCCCGCTGGGAATACTCTGTGTATACGTTGCTGCGTTCTGCTTCCCGAATCCGCTGTATAACAACCTGCTTGGCGGTCTGGGCAGCAATGCGGCCGAAATCCCGGGGCGTAACTTCGTGTTCTACAACGTCTCCCAACTCATAGTTGGCATCGTGCTCGCGAGCGTCTTCCAAGCTGATCTCTGTAGTGGCATCGTCCACCTCATCGACGACCACCCGCCTCGAATAAACGTGGATTTCGCCGGTGGACTCATTGAGATCTACCCGCACACTCATGGCGGAACTTGCGCCGTAATTGCGCTTATACGCTGAGACGATGGCGCTCTCGATGGCTTCCAGCAAGATGTCTTTTGAGATCCCACGCTCCTTCTCCAATTCAGTCAATGCACCAATTAACTCCAAATTCATCCTCAGTGTCCTCCCGTTATCTAAAACTCTACGTGCAAATTCGCCTTGGCCACTTGGTCAAAGGGAATTGCAATGGGGCCGCTTTCCAGCTCCAGTCGCACCATTCCTTCTTCCAAGCCCAGCAGGGTACCGGTGAACTTTTTACGGCCATCCACAGCACTGTAGGTCCGTAGATTCACGGTTTCGCCAACGAAACGTTGGTAGTCAGAGGCCTTTTTCAGCGGGCGTTCCAATCCGGGTGAGGAGACTTCCAACGAATAGGCCTGCGGAATGGGGTCCTCCTCGTCCAAGCGTTCGCTTAGAGCCATGCTTACTTCCTGGCAATCTTCAATATCAATTCCATCTGGCTTGTCCAAAAGTACTCGTAGGACCCAGTTGGGACCTTCTTTGACGAACTCCACGTCGACCAGTTCTCGCTCGCTGCCCGCAAGCAACTCTTCGACCCACGTACCGACTAACGCCTCAACATTGGGTTTCTTCACAGGATGCCTCCTCTCGGCGGGCAGACCGGGGTCTGCCTGTAACTATCATTCCAATTCTATACGGCAAAAGAGTGGGCGGGACCCACTCTTCTCGGCAGCACATTCTTTTCGACAATATCTTACCACAAATTGTGACAAAATACAAGGCTGGGAAAGAGCTCAATCACACCGAGGGCCATGGGTCCTTAAAAGAGGGTCAGCTGGTTTGTTTCTGACATACCTTCCAGAGCGCCGTGACCGCGCAGCACCTCGATGACGGTCTTTGTTACCTTGGCCCGCTGCCGCAGATCCTCAATGGATGTGAACTCCTGTTCCTCGCGGGCTGCCGTAATGTTGGCCGCCGCATTGGTACCCAAGCCCTGCAGAGCTGCCAATGGCGGACGCAATCCGTTGGCTGTCACAAGAAAACGACGATGGTCCGACTCGTAAAGGTGAACCGACAGAAACGCAATTCCGCGGGACAGTGCTTCCAAGACAATCTCCAAGATGGTCACAACGTTGCGTTCCTTTGCTGTAGCTTCATTGCCCTTGGCTTCCACCGAGGCAATCTCCTTGCGGATGACGGCTTCTCCTTGAATCACAAGATCCGCGTCGAATTCCGCGGCACGAACCGTGAAATACGCTGCATAATACGCCTCGGGATGGTGCACCTTAAAGTACGCGATACGGAAGGCCATGGTAACGTAAGCTACTGCGTGGGCCTTCGGGAACATGTAGCTGATCTTCTGGCAGGAGTCCACATACCACTGTGGAACGCCGTGCTCCTTCATTAATGCCCCGTCCTCGTCGGAGAGTCCTTTGCCCTTGCGCACCTGCTCCATGAGGCGAAACGCATCGCCAGGCTCAAGTCCTTTTTGGATAAGATAGACCATGATGTCGTCGCGACAAGCGATTACGTTGGCCAAGTCTGCGGTGCCTTCTTTGATAATCTCCTGCGCATTTCCGGTCCAGACATTGGTTCCGTGGGATAACCCACTGATACGCACCAGTTCGCTGAAGGTCTTCGGTCGCGTTTCGATGAGCATCTGACGGACAAAGCGCGTGCCGAACTCGGGAATGCCCAGGGTACCAACGGGCGTGCCGATCTGTTCTTCGGACACACCGAGGCTATCAAGGGCAGAGAAAATGCGCATTGTTTTGCGGTCGTCCAGCGGAATGCCCAAAACGTCGATTTGGGTAATGTCTGCAAGCATCCGCAGCATGGTAGGATCATCGTGGCCGAGGATGTCCAGTTTGACCAAACTGTCATGAATTGCGTGGTAGTCGAAGTGAGTTGTGATAATCCCATTGGAGCCGTCATTGGCAGGGAACTGCACCGGAGTGAAGTCAAAAATGTCCATGTCACCGGGAACTACCATCATACCACCGGGGTGCTGACCCGTGGTCCGGCGAACCCCCGTTATCTTTTTCAGCAGCCTGTTCACTTCCGCATTGCGCCGCTGCTGCCCTGTCTGTTCCAGCCATTTGCGGACAAATCCATATGCCGTTTTGTCCGCCAAGGTACCGATGGTTCCGGCGCGGAACACGTGGTCTCGGCCGAAAAGCTCCTCCGTATAGCGATGAACTTGGGATTGGTACTCACCACTGAAGTTCAAATCGATATCCGGAACTTTGTCACCGTGAAAGCCCATGAACACCTCGAAGGGGATATCAAAGCCCAACTTCTGCATGGGTTCGCCACAGGTGGGGCACGTCTTTGCTGGCAGGTCGGCACCAGTCCCGTAGGATCCGTCTTGGAAGAACTCGGCATGATTACAGTGACCGCAAACGTAATGGGGCGGCAGCGGGTTGACTTCGGTAATGTTGCACATCGTGGCCACCAAGGAGGAGCCTACAGAGCCCCGGGATCCCACAAGATACCCATCGTCCAAGGATTTTTTGACCAACTTATGGGCGATCCAATACAATGGTGCGTAGCTGTTGCCTATGATGGATTTCAGTTCTCTTTGCAAGCGCTGTTCCACGATCTCCGGCAGTGTCTCGCCGTAGATGGAGCGTGCTGTGGCGTAGGCCATGTCAGTCAATTTTCCTTCAGCATCTGGAATTTGGGGTGGGAAAAGTCCCTGGGGCACAGGCGTCAACTCTTCGATCTCCGCAGCGATGGCGTTCGGATTATCTACCACCACTGCCTGGGCTGTTGCCGGGTCCAAATACGAGAACTCTTCCAGCATCTCCTGGGTGGTACGAAAATACAGAGGGGCTTGATGTTCAGCATCCTCAAATCCCTGGCCCGCCAGGAGCACGGTTCGCGCCACTGCATCTGCTGGCCGCAGAAAATGCACGTCCCCGGTGGCCACCACTGGTTTGTCCAATTGTTTGCCCAAGCGAACAATCGCCTCGTTCAAGGCAATCAAGTCAGCTTTACTCCGCACATGCTCGGTACCGATTAGAAACTCGTTGTTGCCCAACGGCTGAATTTCGAGGTAGTCATACATGGCGGCGATTTCACCAATGCGCTCATCCTTCCGGAGCAGGCCTTGATACACCTCTCCGGCCTCGCAGGCCGAACCCAAAATAAGACCTTCCCGATATTCGAGGAGCAGAGTCCGGGGGATTCGCGGGCGGCGATAGAAGTGGTCCATGTGGGCGGCGGAGATCAGACGGTAGAGGTTCTTCAATCCAACTTTGTTCTTAGCCAAAATAACAATATGATAAGGCCGGTCCTTCTCGCCATCCACCAGATAGCCTTCTACGCCGTACAGGATCTTAATGCCATGTTTTTTCCCAGCCCAGTACGCTTCGGGAAAGGCCTGGATCACTCCGTGGTCCGTAATGGCCACTGCGGGATGACCCCACTGGGCCGCTTGCTTTACAGCATCGCCCACGTCAATGGTTCCGTCCATGCCGCTCATCTTGGTGTGCAAGTGGAACTCTACCCGCTTGCAGTCAGCATCATCTGAGATACCGAGAATGGGTGGAGCAGGGTTGATTTGGCTTACCATCATCGACAATTCGCCGTCAAAGCTCTGGTACTGGATATCACCCTTCACCTTGACCCGTTGGCCCACCGAGACATCGGGGGCTTGGCCACCTGCGTCACAGAAAAATTTACAGGTTAGCGAGTCTGAGCCGTCATAGATGTCAAACATGTGCAGACGCTTGCCTGTACGAGTTTCCCGCACATCGTTGGCAAAGATCTCCCCTTCCAACACAATGCCTCGTTCTTCATCGGTAATATCCTTAATGGCCACTGGAGCTTCGATGATCTCCTGTGTCAGTTTGGCTCGGCTGCGCCGGCCCCGACGGCCGGTAAAACCGCTGCCGCCGTTGTTGCCGTTGCCGCCATAGGAGCCATTCCCAGCGTTGCTTGCACCATTGGGCGCGGCGGTATGTTTGTTCACCATGGGTCCGGCAAAGCTCTGCATGACCTTTAACATGTAGTCGTCTTCCTGTTCTTCCCAGCGAAATTCCACCTGGTCGATGGCGGACACGGCCGCGGCCATGTCACGGGCTACCTGTTCCCAAAGTTCCGCACTCCCTCGACAGGCACCACTGAGGTGAACATACCACGTTTTCTTCTCAGGATGAACCTCAATGTGGCGGATACAGATGTCCTGCAGCAACGGGTCCTTGGCAAAGGATGTCAAAAAATCATCATTATCCGGTTGGATTACATAGACCGGGGCCATGTGCATTCACCTTCCTGACAAACGAACTCCCAGCAGCGCTGGGAGTTTAGAATTTTACGCTCCGCAGAATTTCCCAATACATCTTAAGACGCTGGCCCAAGCCTTTGAGAAACCCGCGTTTTTCTTCCTTCATCACCTGGGATAGGTCGCGCAGCACCACAGTCTCAACGGTAGCTCCCAGTTTGTCCGCCTGCCGGGACAGAGCCACCTCCACACCGTAGCGGCTGTCCTCCAACTGCGATATTTGTTCCCAAAGTTCGCGGCGCAGGGCCCGCTGTCCCGACAGGAATGGAGCCAACTTCTGCGCCCAGTCCGTGGCCAAACGTCCCTCTTCAAAGACGCCGATGGACATTTGGGCCCGCTGGAGCAAAACCGGCTGCAGAAGGGCATCAATGTGAGCCTGATTCAGGCCAACCAAGTCGGCATCAATAAAGAGCAGAACCTCGGCATCTGTGGCTTCAGCTCCAGCTACCAGAGCACCCCCCTTACCGATGTTTTCTGGCAGGTCCACAACGGTCACTGGATGGAGCTTGGCCTTGGCCAACGTGGCATCTTCGGATCCGTCATTTACGACGACGATCTCGTCAATGCCTTTCATCCGATACAAGGTTTGGACCACATCGGCAATGGTCTGTTCTTCATTATAAGCCGGAACGATCGCCGCTACCTTCATGGGGTTTCTCCTAACTTTTTATTCGTTCCTGGAGTACGCTTCCCACCAGTGCTATGTCCACCAGTTCAACAGCCTTAGTTGCCCGTTCGACCAACTCCACCTTGTGTTCCGCCAGTGACTTTGGTCCAATGGTAATCCGGAACGGAAAGCCAATAAGGTCGGCATCCTTGAACTTAACCCCTGGACGCTCCAGACGATCATCCAGTACTACCTCTATTCCAAGATTCTGCAGGGAGGTATAGAGTTCCTCCGCCGTCTTTCGCTGTTGATCATCTTTATAACTTACAGGTACAATGCTGACATGATACGGGGCCACACTGACAGGCCAGCAGATCCCATCAGCATCACTGTGCTGTTCAATGACAGCAGCCACAGTCCGCGAAACGCCGATGCCATAACAACCCATCACCAGCGGCAGTTCTTTACCGTTCTCATCTAGGAATGTGGCGCCCAAGGGTTCGGAATATTTGGTGCCCAACTTGAACACCTGTCCGACTTCGGTACCCCGGGCCGTAGCCAACGGCTCCCCACAGCTGGGGCAGGCATCGCCTTTTTGGCATTGCCTCAGGTCAGCGGTCCGCCAGAGTTGAGCGTCGCGTTCAATGGAAACATGGCGGCTGTGATAATCGGTCTCGTTGGCCCCCACCACTGCATCCTGGGCCGCGGCTGCCGCATGATCGGCAATAACCGGTATGGACAAACCCAGCGGTCCGGCGAAGCCCACGGCAGCACCGGTCACTTCCTCGATGGTGCGACTAGCGGCCATTACGAGCTGACTGCAGCCCAACTCTTTCTGCAGTTTCAATTCATTGAGTGTATGATCGCCCCGCACTAAGGCAGCGATGGGCTTGTCATCGGCAAGATAAATCACGGTTTTGATACATTGGTGCGGCTGGACATCCAAAAAAGCACACACTTCATCTATAGTACCGACATTTGGCGTGTGAACCTTTTCGGCGGGTCCAGTTTCGGCTTCTGCGGCAGCCGGAGGCGTGCAGGGAGCCTTTTCCACATTGGCAGCGTATCCGCAGGCTGGGCAGTGGACGATCAAGGCTTCCCCCGAGTCGGACAGTACCATAAATTCGTGGGTTGTATCGCCTCCGATGGCACCTGAGTCGGCTTCTACCGGGCGCGCATCCAGACCGCAGCGGCGGAAAATCTCTTTATAGGCTTCATACATGGCTTGGTAGCTTTCGTCACAGCCAGCCTCATCGCGATCAAAGGAATATAGGTCCTTCATGACGAACTCCCGTCCTCGAATCACGCCAAAACGCGGCCGGATCTCATCGCGGTATTTGTTCTGTACTTGGTACAGGCGGATGGGCAGCTGTTTGTAGGAGCGCACGTCGGAACGGACCAAGGCAGTGATGATTTCTTCATGCGTAGGACCCAAGCAGAAGTCTCGTTTGTGGCGGTCCTTGACCCGAAACATCTCATCACCATAGTCCGACCAGCGGCCTGACTCCTGCCAAAGCTCTGCCGGCTGCAGGATCGGCAGAAGAACCTCTTGACCATCGGCCTTGTTCATTTCGTCACGGACGATATCTTTTACCTTTTGCAGAACACGATAGCCTAAGGGCAGATAGGTATAAACACCCGCTGTAGACTTGCGCATAAGTCCTGCTCGCAGCATAAATTGGTGACTGCGTAATTCGGCTTCCGCCGGTACTTCGCGCAGGGTAGGGGCATAGAGTTGGGACATTCTCATCGGCAGATCCTCCTAGGATTCGGATGGTTTGTGATCGTTGGTGATACCGTGGTCACAGCGCATGTCGGGATATTCATGTTGGATTTCTTCCAAAAGGGCATTGACCAACTGCGGTGCGGGTACTTTGCGAATAATGCGGCCGTGCCGAAACACCAAGCCCTCGCCGCGCCCGCCGGCGATGCCAAAATCTGCGTCAGATGCCTCACCGGGACCATTAACGGCACAGCCCATGACCGCTACAGTGATGGGCAGGTCCAAGTTCTGCAGCCGCTGCTCCACTTCCTCGGCCATCTGCTGCAGGGGTATCTCCGTCCGCCCACAGGTAGGACAGGAGATGATCACCGGGCCCCGCTGCCGCAGCTCCATGGCCGTCAGCAGAGCCCATGCGGCTTTGACTTCCTCCACTGGCGGCGCGGTCAGACTGATCCGGATGGTATCGCCGATACCCTGTGCTAGAATGGCGCCCAAGCCAGCAGCGGACTTAATGGTGCCAAACCAAGTCGTCCCGGCTTCGGTGATACCCAGATGCAGGGGATAGTCAACCTGGGTGCTCAGCAGCGAATAGGCGTCGAATGTCAGGGGAATGCTGCTGGCCTTGAGCGAAATAACAATGTTTTCAAAGCGCAGAGATTCCAGGATGCGGACATGGGCTAGGGCCGCCTCCACTAGGGAGCGGCCGGAGCGACCGTAGCGCTCTTTGGCCCAGCGCGGCAGAGAACCAGCATTCACACCAATGCGGATGGGGACGTTACGATCGGCCGCCGCAGCCACAACCTCCCGAACCTTTGCTTCACTGCCGATGTTCCCGGGGTTTAAGCGCAACTTGGCAGCACCAGCTCTAAGCGCAGCCAAAGCCAAACGATGATCAAAGTGGATGTCAGCCGCCACTGGCAGCGGACTGTGTTTGCAGATCTCTTCTAAAGCCGCGGCTGCCTCAGCGTCTGGCACCGCACAGCGGACCATTTCACAACCGGCCTCGGCCAGGCCCTGTATCTGCTCAAGGGTAGCCTGTACATTGCGGGTATCGGTATTGGTCATGCTCTGAATCACGATGGGATGCCCACCGCCAATTTTGAGTTGGCCAACCGTTACCGTACGTGTTGTTCGTCGTTCCATCATAGAATCGCTCGCAATCTAGGACGCAGTGTCCGTGTCCTGCTTACTGTTAAAACCAGTTAAGGCGCAGAATATCTTGGAATGTGGCAAACACCATCAGCATCAACAAGAGAGCCAAACCGATGGCACCGGCAATGCCCCTGTACTTGGGGTCTACTGGTTTGCCCCGAACTCCTTCGATGGCCAAGATAACCAACCAGCCGCCGTCCAGCACTGGAATGGGCAGTAGATTCAGCAAGCCTAGATTGATGTTCAGAATGGCTGCCAAGATCAACAACTGTGAAATACCCTGGCTTGCCGTCTCACCGACGATCTGCACAATGCCGATTGGCCCCGCTATTTCGGGTTCCATAGCCCCTGTGATCATTTCACCTATGGCCGAGACCAGTTGGCGCGTGGCCATACCTGTCTGGACAACGGCCGCCATGAGAGACTGACCCAAGGGCATGGGCGGTTTTTCGAAAATGTTCATTCCCAAACGGCCTTGGCCGTCGACTTCCATGGGGACGGCAGTCACCTGCAGCAACTCAGAACCGCGGCGGACGGTAATCTCCAGCTCAGTCCCAACGTGGGCATCGATCTGCGTCACGACGTCATCAAGGGTGGCCACTGTTTGTCCTTGGATCGAAACGAACTCATCTCCGGGCAGCAGACCACTTTGGTGAGCCGGAGCATCCTGTTCGACCATGCTGATGGTGGGCGGCAGTGTAACAAACATGAAGTACATCATAAACACCAAGATAGCCAGGACAAAGTTCATGGCGGGGCCCGCAGCAATGGTTCCCATTCGCCAACCCAAAGACTTGTTGCGGAAGCTCCGCGGATCATCTGCGTCGCTGGTCTCGTGAGTTTCTGGATCTTCGTCCATCCCTGCCAGCTTCACAAAGCCACCTAAGGGAAAGACGCGAATGGAATACTGTGTTTCGCCCAAGGTTTTCTTGACAGCTGCTGGACCGAATCCCAGCGCGAACTCATAGACGCGAATTCCAGCCAACTTCGCCACGACAAAATGGCCAAGCTCATGGAAAAACACAATGGTTCCAAACACGACAACAAAGGCAATAAACGTAGTCAAAACAACCTCATCCTTCCCTAGGGCGCATGGCTAATCTCGAGGATGGCGCCCAAACCGGAATCACTATAATCGGGCTCGCTGTTCCGCTTCTTGGCGGGCCTGCTGACGCGCTTGCGCATCAACGGCCAAGATTGTATCCAAGTCCGGAGAGTCTATGGGTGCATGCCCCTCCAATACGGACTCAACGATGACCGGAATCTCCATAAAGCCAAGGCGGTCATTGAGGAAATACTCCACTGCCACTTCGTTGGCGGCGTTCAACACTGCGGGGACACTTCCCCCAGCACGGCCAGCGGCGTAAGCCAATGGCAGACACGGAAACCGCTGTTCATCCGGAGCCTCAAATTCCAAAGGCCCTGCTGTGGTCAAATCCAGAGGGATGGAGGTAGCTGGCCGGCAATGCGGGTACGTGATAGCATATTGGATGGGAAGTCGCATATCGGCAGCACCCAAGTGGGCGAGATAACTGCCATCTTTCATCTTCACTAAGGAATGAACAATGCTCTGTGGGTGCACAACCACCTCAATTTGATCATAGGAGGCACCAAAAAGCCAATGGGCCTCAATGACTTCCAGGCCTTTGTTCATCAGCGTCGCGGAATCGATGGTTATTTTACCACCCATTTCCCAGTTCGGGTGACGTAGCGCTTGGGCGCGCGTAACAGTATGAAGCTCACCTTGATACTTGCGGAAAGGTCCACCCGATGCTGTCAGGACCAGCGAAGCCACTTCATCCATGGTATGGCCCCGCAGGCATTGCCACAGAGCACTGTGTTCGGAATCGATGGGTATAAGCTGGTCGCGGTAGGCCATGACAAGATGGCCGCCGGCCACCAAGGTTTCCTTATTCGCCAGAGCCACTCGCTTCCCGGCTCGCAGCGCAGCCAACGTTGGTGCCAGACCGGCGGCTCCAACCACAGCATTAATAACCAAATCTACCTGCGGATCTGTGGCCAGTTGGACCAAACCCTCCATTCCATGGGAGACAGGAATGGCCACCTGCTGCCGTACGCGGGCCGCCGCGTCGGGCCTCTGCAGAGCTGCATACTGAGGATTCAGCTTTTCGATCTGCTCTCGCAATAAAGCTTCGTTGGATCCCGCGGCCAAACTGACAATAGTGTAGTCGGGTAGACCTTGGATAACCTCGATTGCCTGTGTACCAATGGAACCTGTGGAACCTAACAACGCGATATTTGGCATACTGCTCTACCTCTTTCTATTATGGCGCATTGACGAGTTGTTGTCCACTTGTCAGGAGCGGTCTGGGCGCCGCAGAACCGGATTTTTTGCCGACCTGCTGCCCATTGGCGTTGGAGAGCCGTAACACCTAGACAACGGACCTCTGCGCCTGCGAAATACGGTCCCAGAGGTCCAGCCTGAACGTGTGTGGAGACGGGGGCCAAATTGGCACCGGAGGCTCATCATCTGCTGCTACCGAAAAAACACCAACAGAATTACATACAGTGCGGGAACAGCAAAGGCCAGCGAGTCAAACCGGTCCAAGATACCCCCATGGCCGGGCAGCAGCGTCCCGGAGTCCTTGATCTGCTGTTCACGTTTTAAGGCGGATTCGGCTAGGTCTCCCACCTGACCAACGAAGGAGATTCCCATTCCCAAAAGGGCGCCCACCCAGATGTTGACGGGAACCAGGCCAAAGCCGGCATAGATAGCCCCGACGGCGGCTGCGGCCCCCAAAGCCCCCAAAGCCCCTTCAACGGACTTGTTGGGGCTGATGACTGGGGCCAGTTTGCGGCGTCCAAACCGTGTTCCCACTAGATAGGCTCCGGTATCGCTGAGCCATGTTACGATAATGGCAAACATAAGCCAGAAAAAACCGAAATCGTGCCGAACCAACCAGATAAACGAATATAAACAGGATATGTACAAAACACCGACTACATGGTAACTGCAGCGGATAACGGCAGGCGTCTTGGCGAAGGCTGCCCGAACTAGGTAGTATAATGTGAACCCCAATCCCCAAAACATCAACACGTCGGCCCCCACTTGCATGAACATGAGCAGCGGAAAGGAGAACCCAAAGAATACCAACACATCCCAGAAGACGGGCTTGGGTGCTAATGCTCCGAATTCTGCCAGACCGATGGCGATGAGGACTAGAACCAGAAATTTTGTGTAGACGCCGCCGAGATACAGCAGTAGCAAGACTACTGGAATACTCAAAACGGCGGTGGCAACGCGCTTCAGCAAACCGTTCACCTACTCGCTGTCTGTGTCGTTAAGTCTACCGAATCTGCGTTGGCGCTTGGCGTAGTCCGCTAACGCTTGGGCAAAGGTGTCATCATCAAAATCAGGCCAAAGAACATCGGTGACGTAAAGCTCAGTGTAGGCAATCTGCCACAGCAGGAAGTTGCTCACCCTCATATCTCCAGCTGTGCGAATCAACAGATCGGGATCCGGGCAGTGACGGGTCATGGTCCAATTCTGGATCACGTCTTCGTCAATATCCTCTGCCTGGAGGGTTCCCGCTGCAGCCAACTGCGCCAACTGGCGGCATGCCAACACGATGTCACGGCGGCCGCCATAGTTGAACGCAATGTTCAAAAGCAAGCTCGCATTGTCCGCTGTACGTGCTTCCGCTTCGTTCCACATATGCAGGATATCATCACTGAGGCCCTTAGTGTCACCAATCCGCCGGATCCGTGCCCCTTCCCGATGCAGCTCCTCCAACTCAGTACTAAACGTACGTTTCATCAACTCCATGAGAAAACGTACTTCGGTTGCGGGACGCTGCCAATTTTCGGTACTGAAGGCGTAAACCGTCAAGATGGGGATTCCCCGTCGTTTGCAGAATTTAACGGCGTTTTTCAACGCCGTTACGCCTTTGCGATGACCCACAGCCCGTGGCAGGCCGCGGTTTTGGGCCCAGCGGCCATTGCCATCCATGATAATGGCCACATGCCTGGGCGTTTGCGAGCTTGATATGGAATCCTGGGTCATGAAATTCCTCCTAGCTGATGGTCCAATCGGTGGCTGCACAGATCACTTGCACGTGACCCTCATCGTCGCTGCGAACGGCGATGACCCGCAGCTCCTCTTCCTCGCCGCTAGCTGAGCATTTACGGGGCGGCTTCGTCACAGACATGGAGTAGTCCGCCCCTTCTTCTTGGAGGTAGTTTTCTGCATCCGGCCACTCGTAACCAATGATCAGCTGCCAGTCAATGCTGCTCAAACCTCAAGAATCTCCTGTTCCTTTTGCTCAGCTAGTTCGTCGATCTTGGCAATGTAATCGTTGGTAAGTTCTTGAATATCATCCAAGGCACGGCGCAGCTCATCTTCGGAGATATCCCCAGCTTTTTCCATGGATTTGGCTTCGTCATTGAGGTCGCGACGGACATTGCGTACGGCCACTCGCCGCTCTTCTGCTTCCCGCTTCATTACCTTAACCAGTTCTTTGCGGCGCTCTTCGGTAAGCTGTGGAATGGCAATGCGAATCACAGACCCGTCGTTGTTGGGAACCAAGCCCAGGTCCGAGGTTTGGATGGCCTTTTCAACGGACTTAATCACGGACTTATCCCAAGGTTGGATAAGGAGCAGACGCGCTTCTGGCGCGGATATGTTGGCCATCTGCGTCAGCGGTGTTTGTGTGCCGTAATAGTCAACGTGGATGCGATCCAGAAGGCTGGGGTTCGCTCTACCGGTTCGAATGCCTGCAAAGGCTTTCTTGGTCGAGCTTATTACCGATTTCATCTTTTCTTCGCCGTTCTTCAAAAGATCCTTTACCATTAACAGTCGCCTCCCACTATGGTGCCAATTTTTTCGCCATTCACGGCCTTAACAATATTCTCAGGTTGGTTGAAATCAAAGACAATGATGGGAATGTGGTTGTCCATGCATAAGGATGTGGCGGTGGAATCCATCACACCAAGATTGCGGTTGAGCACGTCAATGTAGTCCAGTGAATCAAAACGAACGGCGCTATCGTTGACATTGGGGTCGCAATCGTACACGCCGTCCACGCCACGTTTAGCCATTAGGATTACATCGGCCTCAATCTCGGCTGCCCGCAGGGCAGCGGTGGTATCCGTAGAAAAGTAGGGATTGCCAGTTCCAGATGCAAAGATCACTACGCGCCCTTTCTCCAAGTGACGCACGGCGCGCCGACGGATGTAGGGCTCCGCGATCTGCCGCATTTCAATGGCTGTTTGGACTCGCGTCTGAACGCCGGCTTTCTCCAAAGCGTCCTGCAGCGCGAGGGCATTGATCACGGTAGCTAACATACCCATATAATCCGCCGTGGTCCGGTCCATGCCTTTGGCACTGCCAGTGGCACCTCGCCAGATGTTGCCGGCGCCCACAACCACAGCGATCTCGACGCCGGAGTCCTTCACCGCCTTGATATCTCCTGCGATGGCGCGCACCACCGTTGGGTCAATGTTGATACCGCTCTGGCCGCCAAGAGCTTCTCCACTCAACTTCAACACGATACGCTTATACTTTGGAGCAACCATGACCATCTCTCCCTAATATTTCGTGGTATTTCACAAATTCCCTTTTGCCAACCATGAAAAAAGAGAACACCGAGGGTGTTCTCTTACTGCTTGATTTGAGCCATAACCTCAGCAGCAAAATCGTCTTGGCGCTTTTCGATGCCTTCGCCACGTTCGAAACGAACAAAGCGACGAACAGAAATATTTTCACCAATTTTGGCGACCTTTGCCGTCAACAGCTCCTGAATGGTCACATCAGGGTCTTTGACAAATGGCTGCTCTAGGAGGCAGATCTCTTTATAAAACTTTTCAATGCGCCCTTCGATGATCTTGTCAACAATGTGTTCCGGTTTACCTTCGTTCAAGGCCGTGGCTCGGAAAATTTCTTTCTCCCTGTTGACTACATCGGCCGGGACTTCCTGGCGTCCGACGTACTCGGGGCGAGCCGCCGCAATATGCATGGCAATGTCGCGTACTAGGTTCTGGAAGTCTTCGGTCTTGGCGACGAAGTCTGTTTCGCAGTTAACTTCCACCAAAACACCAATGCGTCCACCCATGTGAATATAGGAATCTACCAAACCTTCGGCGGCGATCCGGCCAGCTTTCTTGGCGGCTGCGGCCAAACCTTTTTCGCGAAGATACGATACGGCTTCTTCGAGGTTGCCGTTCTTCTCGGTCAGTGCCTTTTTGCAATCCATCATGCCTGCGCCTGTCTTTTCGCGCAGTTCTTTCACCATAGCTGCTGTAATGGCTGCCATCAGCGAATTCCTCCTAAAATGAAGTCAGTGATTACTCAAAAAAAGAGGGGCCCAGTCAGAAATCTTCCCGCTAGCCCCCCTGTATGGATCTTACGCTTCTACTCCCGCTTCGGCGGCTTCCTGCTGCTGCTGCTGGGCAGCGGCTTCGGCAGCTTCGCCTTCCTTGCCTTCAATCACGGCACTTGCCATGGTCTCTGTCAACAAGCGGACAGCACGGATCGCGTCGTCGTTTCCGGGAATAACGTAGTCGATTTCATCCGGGTCACAGTTTGTATCCACGATCGCCACGATGGGAATACCCAGTTTGCGGGCTTCGGCCACAGCGATACGTTCTTTGCGAGGATCCACGATGAAGACTGCCGCCGGGGGCTTGTTCATGCCACGAATGCCACCGAGAAAGCGATTCAGCTTTTCCATCTCTTTGCGAAGTTCCAAGACTTCTTTTTTCGGAAGGAGTTCAAAGGAACCGTCTTCTTCCATGGCTTCCAACTGCTTCAGACGATCAATACGAGCATTGATGGTTTTGAAGTTCGTCAGCATTCCACCCAACCATCGTTGGTTGACGTAGAACATACCACAGCGTTGCGCTTCGTTCTCAATGGTTTCCTGTGCCTGCTTTTTCGTACCTACAAACAACACACTGCCGCCATTCTTGGTCGTGGTGCGGAGAAAATTATACGCCTCATCCACTTTCCGAACGGTTTTCTGCAGATCGATGATGTAGATACCATTTCTTTCAGTGAAAATGTACTCGGACATTTTCGGGTTCCAGCGACGAGTCTGGTGACCAAAGTGAACGCCGGCCTCCAACAATTGTTTCATAGAAATTACGGCCATTAACGTCCACCTCCTCTCTTTTGTTTTCCTCCCCTTCCGTCGTCCATTCTACGGGACCCATACGTTGGGCACGGCCCGTCGAATGTCAGGAAGCGTGTGTATTAACACCAGAAATAAGTATAGCACAGTCATATGGCGGAATCAAGAGTTGTGACGATGGTTTTTCAGGCTGAGCACTAAAGCTACCTCGCCAGTCCCCAGCTCTAACCGTTGCGCAATCTCTGCTGGCGGAACACCCTGCTCAGCCAAGGTCTCGATGGCCGGCAAGCTGTCAATGAGGCGTTGGCGAGATTCTTGGTTTTCACCAGTTCCGGCCGTTGCGCCAGCCCCAGGTGCAGCCACGTGCTGCCTATCCCATGCTCGATCATGGGCTGCCATCGTCTCAAGATGCTGACAGCAGCGGCGATATTCCTCGCGCCACGCTTCCTGCTTTTCATCCATTTCATCCATGTACTGCTCAAACATCAGTTCCAGTGTTTGGAATTCTTGAGGCTGCTTCACAAAGTAACCGGGTTTTGTTACATAGAGAACTAAAATACCTAAGAGCAGTCCCAAAAGCAGTGTCACAAGATACTCCATCATACCCTCCTTCTGGATGCTCAATAACGCCTTCGGCGAGGCAAACATCCGGTTGCTGCTGGTGGGCTCAATGGGGCGCGAGAATTGAGCGCAGAGAAGCAATGGCCTTGGTGTGAATCTGGCTGACCCGCGATTCGGAAACGTCTAGAACATGCCCGATCTCTTTTAAGGTCAAGGACTCGTGGTAATACAGAGCGACAACTGTTCGCTCGCGCTCTGGAAGACGGTCCACCGCACCGGCCAACTCCTGCAGCAGCTCCCCATGCAGAAGATGCTCTTCAATTCCTTCGTCCTTATCTTCAATCGTATCCAGCATCTTCAGCGGATCATCGCCCGAGTCCGGGTTGATCACTTCATCCAAGGACAGCACAGATGTGGTGCGAACCTCGTCCAGCAGAGAATAGTAATCCTCCATCGACAACTCCATAGCTGCTGCCGCCTCTTCATCCGATGGCGAACGACCTAGTTCGCCCTCTAAGGCCCGGAGGGCAGCCTCAAACTTGCGAGCCTTGGCTCGGACACTGCGAGGAATCCAATCCACGGAGCGCAGGCCGTCGAGAATGGCGCCCCGGATGCGCGTCGCTGCGTATGTCTCGAACTTGATGCCCCGCTGGAGTTCAAATTTTTCCACCGCATCAAGGAGTCCGAAGCATCCGTAACTGACCAGATCCTGATATTCCACAGAGTCAGGCAGTGTCATAGACATGCGCCCGGCCGCGTACTTAACCAAAAAGGCATAGTGCTCAGCCAGCAGTTCTTTGCTCTGTGGGTCCTTAGTCTCCTTAAAGTGGTGCCAGAGGGCATCGGTATCCAGTTGCTGCTGTGCCATACCATCACCCTTTACTAACGTTTCTGACCAACCAAGCCCTTTCGTTTCAGTTCCAACTGCCGCTGAAAGACGAACTGGATGATGAGCTGTCGTGTTTTTTCGTCGAGTTGCTCAAAGGCTATACCATGACCGCAGCCTCCGTTGGGAAGCACCTCCGCACGGCGCACAACACCCTGCATTTCCAGGACTGTACCATCCAAGGTCAGCGAAAGCCAAATCATCGCTTCCACAGCCAAGGGCGTTTTTGTTACCAAGAACACACCGCCGCCGCCGAGATTGGTGATCTGGGCAGACTGCAGAGACTCTCGTTCACCTTCGACCAGGCAGGCATATGCGGCGGGCAGCAGAACATCCACCCGCACAAAATTCCGTTCTTGAATGCGCTGCCAGGGGCCGGTGATTTCAAGCTGAAGCATTGGTATGCTGTCGGTGAGCCGCTTTGCTACCCGAGCTTCCGTTACAAGCCGACTTTGACGGCCAATGGTGTCCACAATGTAGGATATGGCGACCTTGGTACCTTCCGGAACGGAAAGCGGGATACCGCCCTGCACCGGTGCGGAAATCAACAGCAGACAGCCGTTGGCATCCTCCACTCGCGTTTTGTGGCTGGCAGCGCCGTCAGCCATTAGTGTCAACTCAATGTTATCGTTGGGGTGTAGTTGCAACAAAATCGCTCCTTACCGCTGGTGCCCAGGTGCACATGTCACAGCCAGATACGTTAGCAGCAGGACCCTATCCGGTACTACGCCTGCAAGAGGGCGTAAACGCGGTGCAGAAAGCCCCGAATGCCTCCATTGGGAGTCTGCGCTGCCGCTGACGGGTGGCCCACTAAAGAGTTTGCCAACGCCGTAATGCCCCGACTGGCTGGACAATTTGGGTGGGACAGAAGGAATGGCGTTTGGTCATTGACAGACGTACTGACGTGCTGGTCAAAGCAGATGCCGCCAGCGTAATCGAGGGAGGTGTTGAGAAAGCGCTCCGCCACTGTATTTAACTTCTGCCAGACATGGGTGCCATCCTCCTGATTACGCATCATATTGACCACAAGCCGCATACTGCTGTGTGGATTGCGCTGTTGGATTACCTTAATCATGCCATAGGCATCGGTGATGGCCGTGGTCTCTGGGGTAGTGACGACCAGAACTTCATCAACGGATAGGGCAAAGCTTACTACATTGCGGCTAATTCCAGCTCCTGTATCGACCAAGATAAAATCAAATTGCTCATCAAGGTGTTCCAAGGACGCGGCGAAAAGCTGCAGTTCGTTGGGAGTCAAGTTGGCCAAATCATAGACACCGTTGCCGCCTGCGAACACTTGCACTCCCAAGGGCGCCTGGACCATGATCTCTTGGATGAGCCGTTCGCCCGCCAAGACGTGTTTCAGTGTGTACTTGGGTATTAGGCCAAGGAGAATATCAATGTTTGCCATACCCAGATCTGCATCCAACAAGGCTACCTTATGTCCCAACTGGGCCAATGCCAGCGCCAGATTGACTGATATATTTGTTTTGCCCACGCCGCCTTTACCGCTGGTAACGCAAAAAATACGAGCCCGATCCCGGCGCCTTGCGGCATGAACCGTGGTGCGAGCATCGGCCATGCGGCGGAGAACCTCTGCCTGGTCTTTCATTGCCTAATCCCCCAAAATCCACTCAGCGATTTTTTGCGGTTCAGCCACTTCAATGTCCTCAGGAACACTCTGCCCGGTAGTTATGTAGGCAATGGGAGCGTTCGTTTCGGAAGTGGCCTGGAGCAGAACACCGAACCCTGTTGTTTCATCGACTTTCGTTACGATCAGACGGTGTATCTCGATACCAGAGAAAAAACGAATAATGTCAGTCAAATCGCGAGCCTTTGTAGTGGCGCTGACCACCAGATGAACCTCGGCGTCAACGCCTGCCAACAAGTTCTTTAATTCAGTCATCTGTGATTCGTTGCGCTGGCTGCGCCCCGCCGTATCAATCAGGACAAGGTCGCGGTCCGGCATATCAGCGATAGCTTGGCGCAGTCCTTCCGGAGAATAGGCCACCTGCAGGGGCACACCGATGATCTCCGCATACGTGCGCAGTTGATCAACGGCACCAATTCGATAGGTGTCAACTGTTATGAGCCCGACCTTTTTGCCAGCCACCAATGCAAAGTTAGCCGCCAGTTTCGCAATAGTGGTCGTTTTACCGACCCCTGTAGGTCCCACCAAGACGGCGCGCTTTTGGCCGCCGTCCAGATCCCAAGGAGCGATGGTTTCGATCTCGTTGGCGATCTGTTCTCTCACCAACGGCCAAATGTCATCCAGATCCCGCCACTGCCGCTGCGGTTGCCCCTGCAGCACTTCCTTCATGAGCGTCTGGGCCATGTCCTGCGGTAGATCACACTGCAGAAGCTGCTGATAGATGCCGTCGATGGTGTCAGGCCACAGCGGTTTGGCCCGTGTGGACGCCTTGACCATTCCGGCTGCCCCGGCTGCCCAGAGCTCGTCGGACGTGGCCTGGGGTTTTGTCATAGCCTCCGTTTCACCGCGGTTATGATTGCGCTGCCCCAATAACAGGTTGGACTTGCTCTCGCCACCATGCTGCAGGTACTCGGGTGCAGCTGTACTTGCTGCCTCGGAGGCTTCCATGGCGCCAATGACTTCAAAGACCTGGCGCCCAAATAGGCCGAAGAATCCACCGTGTTTGACGCGTTTGGTATGAAGAATCACAGCATCACTGCCGAATTCCTGTTTCATCTTTGCCACCGCTTCTTGGATGGTTTCACCGTGAAACCGTTTAACTCTCATGGGGCCAAGTCACCGTCCCAATGCTCTGGACCTGAATATCCGGAGATATTTCATTGTAAGACAACACAATCAGTGCGGGGATCGAACGCTCCGTGAGACGTTTTAACGCCATACGGATGGTTGGTGATACCAGCAAAATCGGATGGGGAGCGGCTGTCTGCTGGATACTCTGTCCAATGGCGCTGAACAGGTTCTGCAGTAGACGGGGATCCATGCTCACGGTGGTACCCCGCTCTGTGTGGTCCATGCCAGCTGCTACGGCATCCTCCCACTGCTGTTCGAGGGTGATGACGGATAGAACACCGTTCTCAAGATACATCTTGGAAATCTGGCGAGCCAGAGCCTCGCGAACGTATTCCGTCAGATAATCGATGTCTCGGGTCAACGGCGCCGTGTCGGCCAACGTTTCCAGGATGGTCACCATATTCCGGATGGGAATGCCTTCTTTGAGAAGGTTCTGCAGAACCTTCTGCACCTCGCCCAACGACAGCACATCCGGAACCAGTTCTTCTACTACGGCCGAATACTCTTCGCGCAGGCTGTCCATAAGGGTCTTGACTTCCTGTCTTCCCAACAGTTCGTGGGCATGGCTGCGAATCAATTCCGTGAGGTGGGTGGCCAGCACGGATGGCAGATCCACCACCGTATAACCGGCCACTTCGGCCTGCTCGCGGACGGCGTCCGTGATCCACAATGCATCGAGACCGAAAGCTGGTTCTGTGGTGGGTATACCTTCTACTTGCTCAGTCACACCGCCGGAATCCATGGCAAGGTAATGACTCATCAACAATTCTCCGCTTCCTACTTCAATTCCTTTTATTTTGACCACATACTGATCCGGCTGCAGTTGCAGATTATCGCGAATCCGGATGATGGGAACTACCATGCCCAGCTCCAAAGCGCACTGCCGCCGGATCATCGTAATTCGTTCCAACATATCGCCGCCTTGATCTTGGTCCACCAAGGGAATCAAGCTGTATCCGATTTCCAGTTCCACTTGATCCACCTGCAGCAGATTCATGACACTTTCGGGTCGTTTGGTGTCCTCAATCTCTTCCTGGACTTCATCTTTAGCCTGCTCATCCAAGGATTGTCGGGCTGCCTGGAACAGAACGTAGGCCAAGAATCCCATCATTCCGCTCAAGACCGCAAACGGGACGAATGGCAGTCCAGGCACCAAACCAAAGGCCAGCAAAACTCCGGATGCGATGGCAAGAACCTTGGGATTGGAGAACAACTGTTTGCCCAAATCCTGTCCCATGTTGCCTTCCGATGCGGCCCGAGTAATAATGATTCCGGTGGAAGTAGAAATGAGGAGAGCCGGAATCTGCGATACCAAACCGTCACCCACGGTCAACAGTGTGTATCGCTGCACAGCCTGGTCGATGGGCAGGCCTAACTGACCCATACCGATTAGAAGGCCTCCTACCACGTTGATAAGCGTAATGATGATACCGGCGATGGCATCGCCCTTGACGAACTTGGTGGCGCCATCCATCGAACCGTAGAAATCGGCTTCCCGTTCGATGGAACGCCGTTTGGTTCGCGCCTCGGCCTCGGTGATCAGGCCGGCATTGAGGTCAGCATCAATGCTCATTTGTTTGCCGGGCATGGCATCTAGTGTAAACCTTGCGGCAACTTCCGCCACCCGCTCGGCGCCCTTGGTAATGACGATAAATTGAATGACGACCAAAATCAAAAAGATCACAAATCCGACAACGTAGTTGCCGCCCACCACAAAGTTTCCGAAGGCATTGATGATCTGTCCCGCCTCACCCCGCAGAAGAATCAAGCGCGTGGTGGAGATGTTCAGGGCCAGACGAAACAAGGTGGTGATTAACAAAAGCGAGGGAAAGATGGAAATTTCTAGAGCCTCGTTGACATTCATGGTCAACAGTAGGATCAGCAGACCTAGAGTGATGTTGGCAGCCAGCAGAACATCCAGAAGCGCTGGAGGCAGCGGCAGCACCATCATGACCACGATCATGACAATAGCGATCACGATGTAGATGTCAGAGTATCTGCTGAGCTGCTGCATGCGAAGCGTAGCCTTACTCATGGGCACTCCTCCCTCCTAACCGTTTTTGCAGGCACGGTTCTGCCTTTCGTCGGATTCTGCTTTTCTGCATCATGATTGCCTTTTCTTCCGCAGACGATAGACAAAGGCTAACACTTCGGCCACGGCGGCGTAGAGCTCTGGCGGGATCTCGTGGCCAACTTCCGCATTGCGGAACAGGCCCCGCGCCAGGGGCGGGTTTTCCACCAACGCCACCTTGTGTTCTGCCGCCAACTGCCGGATCCGTAACGCGATGCTGCCGGCACCCTTTGCTACCACTAACGGCGCCCGCATTTCGCCCATGGTATAGCGAATGGCCACAGCATAGTGCGTGGGATTGGTAATTACCACATCCGCCGTGGGTATCGCCGACATCATCTGTTGGCTGGCCAGTTGGCGTTGACGCTGTCGCATCTTGGAACGGATCTGGGGATCCCCTTCAGCCTGCTTGTGTTCATCCTTGATCTCCTGCTTCGACATTTTGATGCTCTGTTCAAACTCCCAGCGTTGGTAAAGATAGTCCAAGACGGCCACAACGAACAACGCGCCTCCAATGAGGGAAGCCAACTGGGTAATGCCTTGTCCCACAAGGGTCAGGCCCTGTGTTGTGTCCATTTGGATCAAGCCCGGAAGCCAATGCAGACTATCGCGAATCTGACGAAAGGCCAAATAGCCCACAATGGCAATCTTGATCAGAGATTTTGCGAACTCCACCAAGGCACGCTTGGAGAAAATCCGATTGAAGCCTTCTAAAGGGTTTACGCGGGAAAACTTTGGCTGAACGCTCTCCAAGGTCACCCGCAAGCCCACTTGAATGGCCTGGCTGCCCAAGGCCACCAGCAAGACAGCGGCCAAAAACGGCAGTAGGATCAATCCGGCCTCCGAAAGAGCCAGGAGAAACATGGCATAAACCATATCGGGTGAACCATCAAAGTCGGCCATGGTTCCCAAAAAATGAGTCATCAGCTGCCCAATACGGTAGAAGATATTGGGACCCAATAGACGAAGGGCGAGAAAGCCCGCCAAGATGAGGGCAGCAGTTCCCACTTCGCCGCTCTTAGCCACCTGGCCCTTTTTGCGGGACTCTTCGCGTTTGCGCGGGGTCGCTGGTTCCGTTTTTTCGCCAGCAAAGAGCTGCAGATCCATGACATACATTACGAAGGGCCCCCCCAATGGGTCATGAGGCCATAGAACGCTTCCATCAGGTAGCCATCTTGACCAAACAGCGCCGCTACAAAATGGATATACAGTGGCAGCACCAGCAGGACGATGACCATGCCGACCGTGATCTTGATGGGAAAACCGAGAACAAACACATTGATCTGGGGAACGGCCTTAGTCACAATACCCAAAGCCACATCCGTAAGCAGCAGTGTCCCCATAATGGGTAAAGCGATCTGCAGACCCAAGGCAAACACCCGGCCTCCCAACTCCAAGAACACCTGGAATCCGGCGTCCCTGTGGACCCACGAAGCCACTGGTATGTAGTCATAGCTGCGCAGCAGCGCCCGCAACAGCCAAAGATGCCCGTCAACGGCGAATAGCATCAAGGATGCCAGCAGGTGGTAAAACTGCGAGAACACAGGGATCTGCATGCCCGTAGACGGGTCAAAAATGGATACCATACCAAAACCCATAGGAACGTCAATGAGCTGTCCGGCAAAATAGATGCAGGCAAATACTAGGATCACGACAAAACTCAGAACCAATCCCACCGCAAACTCCTGCAGAATCAGAAGAACCCAAGGCCAAAGAGCGTCTTCAGCCAAGACTACGGCTTCTGGTGAGACCAATAGAGCCAATAGGGCACCGAGGCCCGCTTTCACCATGAATGGTATCTGCCGCATATTAAACAGGGGCAGCAAAAAAATGATTGTGGAGAAACGGATGAAGGCCGCTAGAAGTCCGCTGTATTCCTGCATCACAAATCTCCTTCCGACTATAGGATGAATAGGTGCAGCTCGCCCAGCAATCGCTGGGCAAAATCCATCAGCAACCGCAGCATCCACGGCCCAAAGATGACGATGGCCGCTAACACGGCCACGATCTTGGGAATGAATGTCAAGGTCTGTTCCTGAATCTGCGTGGTGGCTTGAAAGATGCTGACCAACAGGCCTACGGCCATACCAAGACCCAAAGCCGGCCCAGCAGCCAAGAGCACGGTCAGCAGTGCTTCGCGACCGAGGTTAATGATCATGGTTTCTGTCATGATGCAGGACTCCTTTGGCGGCTCCCGATCTAGCGGGACAGAATGTCGATGAATCACATAGGGCCGTGTGCAGCATTAAAAATAGCTCATAAGCAGGGAACGAACCACCAGATGCCAGCCATCCACGAGGACGAAGAGTAGGATTTTGAACGGCAGTGAGATCATTACCGGCGGCAGCATCATCATACCCATGGCCATCAAGGTACTGGCAACGATCATGTCAATGACCAAGAATGGGACGAAAATGACAAATCCCAGTTGAAAGGCGGTCTTCAGTTCCGAAATCACGAACGCTGGGATCAGCGTCAGAGTTGGTACGTCAGCGCGGTCATCTGGAGGCGCCCCGCCGCTGGCTTCGATGAGCATGGCCAGGTCTCGCTCCCGGGTGTGGGTGAACATGAACTCCCTGATGGGCTCCAGAGCCACTTCTAATGCGGTTTCGGTGTCCAGATCTCCATCCATGAATGGGACCACAGCATCCTGGTACACTGCCCCAAAGACTGGCGCCATCACAAAGAATGTCAAAAACAAAGCCAGCCCCACGATGACTTGATTCGGGGGCATCTGGTTCGTTGCCAGGGCATTCCTAATAAACGACAAAACGATGACACTCCGCGTAAAGGAGGTCATCAATATTAGAATTGCTGGCGCTAACGTCAGTATGGTCAGCAAAAGCAAGATCTGGAGCGTTACGGCCACATCAGCAGGAGACTCGGCAATCCCGATTCCCAGATCAATCCGCGGTAGTGGCAGTTGTGCCTGCAGCAAAATACCCATCTAGATCAGTGATCCCCCTCCACCGGGTCATCAACAATAGGCAGGCTATCCAAGCGTTGGATAGAATGCCCAGTTACACCCAACAAATATTCTTTGCCGCGCCATTCCACAACATAGAGGGCTCTCCCTGTGCCGAGGGGCATACTCTCACGAATGTGAATACTACGGCCAATCACCTGCCGCCGGCCGTACCACCGGGTTGTGAAGTACACCGCGGGCGCCATGATCAACAACACAACGAAAACTCTCAGGAATGATGCCCAAATCGAAATATCCATGGCGTCCACAGTCTCCAAGCTCCCTTCGTCGAAACATCCCCAACAGAATATGCAGTGGTAGTCATCAGTGGCGGTCTCAGTCAACGCTGACGAATGCGTTCTGCTGCAGGAACAATCTCTTGAATGCGCAGGCCAAAGTTATCGTCAAGCACGAGCACTTCCGCTTTGGCAATGGCATGCCCGTTTACGAAAAGTTCACTGGGTTCACCGGCTGTCTTGTCGAGGGCGATGATCTGGCCGGCTTTCAGTTCCATAAGCCTTCCCAACGTGATGGTTGTCCGACCCACCTCCGCCACTATCACCAGCTGGACATCATCCACGAAACGAATATCATTGTCCGGTGCCCCAGCCGTTCCTGGCGCCAGATCTGGAAACACGGCGGCCTCCACAGCAATAACCCTTGGTTTCACGGGTTTGTCGGGACCCGCGTCACTGTTTTTCAACGGTGCCTTTCTTGTCGACCCAGAGTAGCTTGCGTCTGTATGCCTTGTTGTGATCACTGTTGTCCCTCCTTCTGCTTCTGTTCTACCGGGGCCCCCCCGTCATTGAATAACCAAGTCCATGAAAAAGGCGTCAACAACCTCACCACGGGGAAGCAGTTCGTTAATGGACTGCACGATATCCCGGCGCAGTTCCTCCAGTCCTTGGCTGCCGTTGAGTTGTTCGATGCTGCGCGTGCGCAGGATGGTGATGATTCGATCCCGGACCTGGGGATGCCGGGATTCCAGTTCCTGAAGGAGGCCGCGCTCGCTGTTAAGCTCCAGTACGATCCCAGTGCGAATAAAGCGAGGTTGAGCAGTGGGCGTGGAGATGTTCACCGTAAAGTCGCCGGCCTCGAACATGGGTCCCACTGGACGGGGGCCATTGGCGTCGTTCACCGCCGCCGGATCGCTGCTGGACAAGGCACTGCCAGTGCCGCCGAAGATCAAATAGGTGGTAAAGGCACTACCCACCGTGGCTAAGATCACTAAGGCCACGGCGCCAATGATTAATTTGAGATCCAATTCCACTTTGCCAGCCATGGTATTCCCCCTCAATTTGGTTCCTGCACCCAATAGCTGTGATGCATGATGACGATGTCCACCCGCCGATTCAGCGCCCGGTTGGATGCGGTATCATTGGGTCGCAGTGGTCTGTATGCTCCGTAGCCAGCGGCCGAAAGTGTCGTGGGGTCAAAACCCTGCTGCTCTACGAGAAAGCGCACAACACTGGAGGCCCGCTGTGTGGACAGTTCCCAGTTAGACGGGAACTGCGGCGTATTGATGGGCAGATTGTCTGTATGGCCCTCGACTCGCATGGGATTGTCTAAGTCCCGCAGCAAATCGGCCATGGGTGTGAGGATGCTGGTGGCTTCTGGTTTGAGCACAGCGCTTCCCAGGTCGAAAAATACCTGATCAGCGAAGCGGATAATGAGGCCTCGTTCTTCCATTTCCAGAAACACAATATCATCAAGTTCCTGCCGCACCAGATGATCGGTCAGTTGCCGCTGTAGTTCGTACAACTGTTGGAAGTCGATCTCGGCCCTCATGTCTTGGAATGCATCGGTGGGCGTGATGGTGCGACCTCCATCCAAGACGCCGACACTGCCTTGAAAGGCCGACATGATTCGCTGGAATTGCTGGACATCAATGGAGGAGAAGGCAAACATTAACACAAAGAAGGCTAAAAGCAGCGTAACCATATCTGCATAGGTTGTCATCCAGAGCGGCGATCCTGCCTTTTGTTCTCGCGAACCTCGTCGCTTAGGCATTGGACAACACCCTCTCGCCCTCTGCCTCTGTCTCCAAACGATTGCGCTGATCGGGGGCTAAGAATGCTTTGAGTTTTTCTTCAACGATGCGCGGGTTTTCGCCAGCCTGAATGGAAAGAATCCCCTCAATCATAATCTCTCGGATCACGATTTCTTCGTCGCTTTTGACGGCCAACTTGCCGGCAATGGGCAAAAACACCAAATTGGCGGCCACCGCCCCATACAGTGTGGTGAGAAGCGCTACGGCCATACCGCTGCCCACTTGATCGGGATCATCCAGTTCCTGCAGCATTTGAATCAACCCAATGAGCGTGCCAATCATGCCAAAGGCTGGTGCGATGGCGCCCATCTGCTCAAAGACCTTCTGACCAGTCTTGTGGCGCTGTTCCAGAAACGCCAATTCGATTTCGAGTATGCTGCGGACCAGTTCGGGTTCGGTGCCGTCGACGACCAGTTGGATACCTTTCTGCAGAAATTCTTCGTCCAGTTCCTGGGCCTTATCCTCGAGAGCTAGCAATCCTTCCCGACGAGAACTTTCGGCAAAGTCCACGAGGGTATCAATGACGGCTTTGGGGCTGCGACTTCCCTGGGTGAAGGCCACTCGCACCAGAGGAAGAACGCCCAGCACATTCTTGAGGGGAAAGTTGACAAACAAAGCAGCGATGGTACCGCCAAGCACGATCATCAAACCGGAAGGGTTCCAGAATAGGTTCACTTCTCCACCCAAAATAATCGAACCCAAGAGTAGTCCGGCGCCCAGCGTTATGCCTAACAAGGTGGCTAGATCCATGTTACCATCTCCGATCGTTCGTTACAGGTGGGGCTGGTGTCAGCCAGCCCCGCCCCCATCTACTATCGCTTAAGATTCACCAATTCCTGCAGCATCTCATCAGATGAGGTGATGATCCGCGAGTTTGCTTGAAAACCGCGCTGGGTGACAATCATGTTCGTAAACTCTTGGCTGAGGTCCACGTTGGACATCTCAAGTGAGCTGGGAGCCACCTCGCCAAAACCACCGCTGCCAGCGGCCCCAAATATGGCATCGCCCGAGTTGCTGCTCTCAGCGAACATCGTACTGCCACTTTGGCTCAGGCCGGCGGCATTGGGAAAGCGGGCCATGCCAATCTGCCACAGAGGCCTTGTGAGGCCATTGGAATAGCTGCCCGTAACAACGCCGGCTTGATCCACCGTGAAGCTTTCGAGAATGCCACTGCGGTAGCCATTGATGTTTTGAACAATCACTGTGGTATCTTGGGCATAGGACGTCATCTGTCCCAAGTCCAAACGAATATTGAGCGGCGCTACTCCCGTGCCCAGATCCGCAGCATCGATGATGAAATTCGCCGTGGAGCCGCTCTCCACGGAGCCATTTTCGTCGAAGACCAGTGTTTCAGGGCCGAAGACCTCAGCGGCATCTTGGAAAACACGATAGGACCAACTGCTGTCGTCTAGTTGGGTCAGTTCCACCCGCAGATCCACCCGTCCTCCCCTGGAGTCCAAGGCGGTAAACTGGCGATTCACGATGAGACCGCCGGCTTCCGCATCATAGCGGGCATCGAGGTTGCCTGCCAGGAGCACGCTGTCCGTGGCGCGGCCCGGAATGGTGTCCTCCGTGTTAATGTAAATGTCCTTGAGATTACCAGCCTGTGCTTCCACCGGCCGATATTGGTCTGTGCCTGGAATTCGCTGAAACTCGAAGCCCTGGACACGCAGTCCGTTGACCAAACTGACAAGGTTCCCCTGCTGATCGCCGCTGGCATCGGTGGCGCTGAGGCCGAACATGCCAGCGCGGGTGTACAGCCGTTGATCGCCGGATCCGAGGACAAAGAATCCATCACCTTCAATGGCCAAATCGGTGATATTGCCCGTGGATTCGGTATTGCCTTGACTGTGCAGAACATCAATACTTCCCAATTGCACTCCAAGGCCCACCTGCTGTGGGTTGGTTCCTCCGCGAACATTCGTTGGAGCCGAAGCTCCGCGAATGGTCTGACTCAACATGTCCTGAAAGGACGCACGGCTTGACTTGAAGCCGTATGTGTTTACATTGGCAATATTGTTCCCGATGACGTCCATACGCACTTGATGGGTGCGCAGACCTGAGACACCGGCAAACATTGACCGCATCATAGGCAGTTGCCTCCTTAGTTTTCGACAATTCCACCGTCAATCGGTCCGGCAGAATTGGGGCCTCCTTTACGGTCCAGCCCCTCGCCATTGTCTTTGTGGCGTTACGATGGTTTAATAACAGCACTGTCAATGTTGGTGAAAACGTTGTCCATCATCTGTTCCTGATCCAAGGCTGTAATGACCGTGCGATTACGGACACTGACAACAAACGCCAAGTCATCCAGGAGAATCAGGGATTCTCGGCCGCCTTTGCCCCCTGCTTTCGCCACCGCTTGCTCCAATCGCTCTAGTTGCTGTGGGGAGAGCTCGATGCCTCGATGGGCCAACCGTTTGGATGCATGGGCGGAAAAGCGAAGTTCTGAACCATGCAGCTGTTTTTCGAACACCTTCTGGAAGGATGCATCATGCGGCTGCGGCTGACTCTGACGCTGCGGCCGGACGGGATTGGTCGAGCGAATGGGTATTCCTTGAGGTACGCGAAAGTTGTCACTCACTGGGGCTGCCCCCTTGTGAAATACTTACCACTTCACCAAAGTCGTAAAGTCGTCCGTCCACCTGCACTAGGGGCCAAGCATCGCGAAACTGAACGCCTTCCACCACACCGAAAATGTTTTCCCCGGCCCATGTCTGCAGTTCCACTTGTTTGCCGAGCATGTTCATGGCCTGCCCTAGCGCCGTCAACTGCTGCTGTGCTTTCATCATCTCAGACATAGTTGTATTGAGATTCTGCATCTGTTCTAGGCTGCTGAACTGGGCCAGTTGGGCTACAAACTCCTGATCCTGGACGGGGTTGATAGGATCTTGGTATCGCAACTGCACCGTCAGCAGGCGCAAAAAGTCGTCCTTTCCCAGGATATCACCATGGATCTTCCCGCCGAAGGACGTACCACTGCTTTGGGCGGTCGCGTTGGCTGCTCCGTAAAACATAGACGTCACACCTCCTAAATTCTCAGGTTCACGGTACCACCTCCGGGGCTATCATTGCCCACCAGGCGGGGTTCCCCTGCCGGTGGCTCCTTGTCCCCTGCAGTGGCCCGTTCCGTGCCGTTGTCGTGCTCATTGTTCGGGAAGGGATGTTGATCAGCGTTTTGCTCAGCTGATTGGTTGCCAACATTTACGGCTAAATGTTGGATATCCAGTCCCATTCCTTCCAAGTTTGACCGCAGTTGGTTGAGATTGGCTTGGATGATCTCCCGCACACTTTGATTCTCAGCGGTAAACTCAGCTGTCACCACACCGTGCTCAATAACAAAACGGATTCGCACATCGCCTAAATACTCAGGCTGCAGCTGAATTCTAACCTCGCCTCGCTCCGCCGTGGTTACGAACTGCATGCGTTCAACGATCTGGGTTGGAATGTCGTCGGGGACCTGCGAACTGATAACCTCGGTCGGTCGGGGATCCACAACGGTCTCGGGCCCCCAGGGCTGGGTTGGAGCCAATGGCGTTTCTAGTTCCAGAGTTTTTGATTGTTCCAGTGTTTGCTCCGCTGCACCGAGGAGTGTCGGCATCTGCGCTGGGGTCGTTTTACCACCGCCGCCGTCCATGGGGACTGCATCCTGTGATCTCCAGAGCGTGGGATCGCTGTGGTCCCCCTTCTGCGCTCCAGACTCAGGGTACTGGTGACCAGCGCTAGTCGTCATCCAGTGGTCGCTGTTGACGGCAAAGTGCGCAATGCCCGTCTCAGCCAGCAGATTCGGCCGCACAGTGAGCAGACCATCGTTCCCCGCGTTTCGTTGAGGGAATGGCTGGGGCAAGCTTTGGACGAACCTATGGTCACCATACTCGGCAGTTCGTTCGGCGCGGGCCAACGTTGACGGAGTTGCTTCGACAGTCTCAAAACCGCGCTTCGGCAGTACTTGCGGTTTCAGCAGCCCAGGGATGGTATCCGTAATCTCTGGAACCCACGGGATCTTTTCGCTGACCACCGACGAATGCCCATTGTGCCCATGCAGCGGCGGCAGTTTGCCCGGTGAAACAGAATCCTTCGGGTCAACGGGAATCCTTCCCTTGGCAGAGTTCAGTTCAGCTCTGCTGGTAGTCCGCTGGCCGGGGAGATCCCAAGCAGTCAGCAACCCATCCGAGCCGTCGGCGGGCCTAGGGGCCTGATGGGCAGACCCTACAGGAATGGAGAAGATCTGTGGATCTTTGATCTTTCTCATCTCCGTACTAACAGGTTCCACTTCTTTGCCAGACTCCCCGGATAGCGGTAGCGATGGATGCGGCGCCATTCCCTGTGGCTCTCCTGGCTGTGCTTTCCTGGCATCGCTGTCCTTTGAGACGGTAGGAACTGGCTGGTTATCAGATGCTGGGAGTTGAGATTCGCTCACTGCCTGCTTGATTAGCTGGGTGTGGGCAAGTGATTTCCCGTGCTCTTCGAGTTGCCAGCACACGTGTCTTTTCGACGTTGACCCGTCGAGAATGCGCCGGATTGCAGCGGCATCGGGCAGCTGGTCGCTGCTTGTGAATATGGGAACCAGCGAGGCCCATTGGGCAGCTGTACCGTCCTCGTCGTCAGCCTCTGCCAGTTGCCTTGCCTGCACCAGCATGGCGGCAAACTCTGCGTTCACCCCATGTTGCTTTTCTGGTTTGACAGCCGTGCTCAACATGCTTTCTGGCAGCTTCGATTGAACTATGTTTGTACTCGACAATATTTCACCTCCTTTCATGCCTAGCGGTAGCGGCATCCTCAGGGACTGGCATCCTTCAGCCTCTGACTGAGACGGGCTGCCAAATCTCGATCCATGTCAGCCATAATGGGTGCCGACTGTCGGGGGTTCATGACCCTAAGGATGGCCAGGGCGGTCGCTTCGTCCATACGTTCGAAAATGGCTGCCGCATCGCCAGGGCGCATATCACTGTACATGTCGGCCAAGAGCATAGTATTGGCCTCTTCCCCTTGGAGCGCCGCCAGTTGATTACGCTGCTCTTCCAGTTCGTTCAGTTGGTCTGTAATGTTGCTTTCCCGGGCATCCAGGGCCACACTTTGCTGCGAAAGAGTGTTCCAAGCCGCCGCCAGTTCTTGCTCTCGCTGGGACAGCTCCTGTTCGGCCACAGCCAAGCGTTGTTCCTGTTCATCGATCCAAGCACCAGCTTCTTGTCCCCGTCGATATGTCTGCAGATAGGGGCGCAGCTGTGGACTGCGTTCAGCCCAAGCTTGAACCCATGCACCCGGCTCAATGACATCAGTGACAGCGAGGACAACGAAAGCTGCTGTTACGGCCATGAGGAGCGCCAGGATGGTCAAGAACCATTTTGCCATGTTGTTCCCTCCTCGCTGGAAGCAGCGGGCTAGGTGTCCACTGCAAAACTCTGTAAAAAGAGCCTTGGCACTTCGTGATTTCTGTTTGGCGCTTTCGTGTCACTTGTGAAGCGAGCTCATAGCAGACCGGCGGCACAGACGGGCTCTAACGCGCCCAGTCAACGGTCCTGCTCGGAGAAACGCCAGTTCCAGGCGTTTCGGGCTCGGTTGTAAACCACGTGTTGGTCGCTATAAGACAGGTATGAAAGTAATGTGTTGATTTTCCCGCAAACCCGAGCAGCCACAGGCCGCACGTCTTGGTGAAATCGAAGCTAGAGCGATGTCGCGTCTCTTGTTAAGGGCTCGCCACGGTATTTTGGCAACACATTTTTAGAACGCCTGCTCATTCTTGGCCAGATCATCCAATGCGGACTGTTCCCGCCGCAGTTGCTCGTGACGAAATGCTTGATAATCATGGGCCCGCAGATTGTCTAGAGCTTCGCGATCCTGACGCCTCTTGATCCAGATGCTCCGCAATCGCTCTTCGGCAGCAGCCGCTTCTGCGACGCGGGCAGCTTGACTTTGGATCCGTCGCTCGAGGACATCCAAGTGCTGGTACATGGCGGTGCGCAGTTCACGATCCTTTTGACGATACCCAAAATTTGCGGTGTCACTGCGATCCTGCTGCAGAGCATGTAATGTCTTCTGTTCCGTTTCGAGATGGGTCTTGGCGTGTACCCACTCTTGGCGAGCCGTTTTTTCGTGATGGGTGCGAAGTTTCTGCACCGGCTCCAAGCGGAATGCAAAACGCTGCATGACGAGTCCTCCAAGTCTTTAGGGTATGAGCTGCGAGAGCTGTTGTATCATGCTGTCCCAGGTGGGCCTTTCCGATGTGTCCTGCCGCAGGAACTGGTTGATACCCTCTATATGTTCTATGGCTTCGTCGATTTTGGCACTGCTGCCGTTGTTGTAGGCACCAATACTAATCAGATCCTCGTTGTCCCTGTAGATGGCCATCAGCGAGCGGAGCTTGGCTGCCCGCTGTTGATGATCTTTGCTGGCTATGTCCGGCATGACCCGTGAGACGCTGGCAAGGATATCGATGGCTGGATACTGTTGTCGTTCGGCGATCTTGCGGGACAGGACAATGTGACCATCCAGAATACCGCGCACCGCATCAGCAATGGGTTCATTCATGTCATCGCCATCCACCAGCACTGTGTAGAATCCAGTGATTGTTCCTTCGCGGCCAGGCCCCGTACGTTCAAGAAGTTTTGGTAGCAACGCGAACACCGATGGCGTAAAGCCTCTTGTTGCCGGCGGTTCTCCCGCTGCCAATCCGATCTCCCGCTGGGCATTGGCGAAGCGCGTCACGGAATCCATCATGAAAAGGACATCCGCCCCTTGATCCCGATAATACTCAGCAATGGCGGTGGCTACCATCGCCCCCTTGAGGCGGACCATAGCCGGTTGATCCGAGGTGGCAACAATGACCACAGAACGGGCAATTCCCTCCGGGCCTAAATCTCGTTCCAGGAATTCGCGGACTTCCCGTCCCCGTTCTCCAATTAGGGCAATGACATTGATGTCGGCCGTGGTGTTGCGGGCCATCATGCCCAATAAGGTGCTCTTTCCCACCCCACTGCCGGCGAAGATACCCAGGCGCTGTCCCTTACCGCAGGTCAGAACAGCATCGATGGCACGAACCCCCACAGGAAGTGGCTGTGTAATGCGCTGACGATGCAGTGGCTGCACTGCTTCCCCAGCAACGGGATAGGAGCCCGAACTGACCACCGGGCCCTTGTTGTCCAACGGCCGACCCAGGCCATCCAATACCCGACCCAACAACCTTGGACCCACAGGGGTCTTAAGGGGTCGTCCAGTGGCGATCACGTAGCTTCCGGGACCAATTCCTGCCAGATCCGCCAAGGGCATGAGCAGTATCCGTTTCTCCCTGAACCCAACCACCTCAGCTAGAATGGGCCGCCCTGCTTTGGAATGGACAAAGCACAGATCACCAAAGCTGGCATTAGGGCCCTGGGATTCAAGAATGAGACCGATGACCTGTGTAACCCGGCCTGTCTGCGAAAAGTCATCCATCTGTTCCAGGTGATGTTGGTAATGGTAGATTCTATTCATCGCCATGATATGTCACTTCCAAGAGATTTTCGGCCAATTTACCCAAGCGCTGTTCCAAGCTGGCGTCTAGGGCACCGAATTCCGTTTCAAAGATTAGGGTTCCCTGTTTAAGGGTTTCGTCCGGTTCCCAGGTCAATGTACCGCGATAATCGGTCCAGCTCAGCTCAGCTTCCTGCAAGGGCTGGTAGTCCTTAGGATGAATACGGATGACAATATGCTCGGCAGTACTGAGTCGTTCGAGAGCTTCGTCCACAATGGGTCGCAGCCAGGAAGGATTCTCCGTGATCTGCCGCCTAATTATCTTTTCGGCAAGAAGCAGGGCTAACTTTAAGAAATCAGCTTCCTGCTGTTTCAGCGCCTCTGAGCGAGCCTGAACCGCTGCTTGCACAGTTGTTTCAAGCGTTTGAATAAGTGTTTGAGCTTGCTCCATAGCTTCCTGACGGCCCTGTTCAAGGCCTTCTGTGAAGCCTTCATTCCATCCATCGCGCTTAGCCTGCAGTCTCTGGGCACTCAGATCATCCTCTGCTTGCTTGTGCAACGAGGCCGCTTCTTGTTGGGCGGCGGCCACGATCTCCTCAGCCCGCACCGCAGCCTGTTCGAGGCTTGCCGCTGCCTTGGCCAGGGGACCCTGACGACCGTTGACGTCTTCCTCGCAACTTTGCTGGAGAGTGTGGGAGCGGATAATTTCGTTGGCAGCATCATTGAGAATGACTTTGAGGTCAGCAGCTTTGATGATTTTAGACAACGATCTCATCCTCTCCACCGCGAGCGATGACAATTTCACCAGCTTCTTCCAGACGACGAATGGCAGTTACGATCTTCTGCTGCGATTCTTCGATCTCTCGCAGTCGTACTGGTCCCATGAACTCGATCTCTTCTTTCAGCATCTCTGCAGCCCGCTTGGACATATTTCTGTAGATCCGTTCAGCTACCTCATCGCTGGACGTTTTGAGCGCTTTGGCCAGTTCCTTGGAGTCCGTTTCTTGGATCATCTTTTGGATGGAGCGGTCATCGAGGGTAATGATGTCCTCGAAAACAAACATACGTTTGCGTATTTCCTCAGCCAGTTCCGGATCTTCCTCCTCGAGGGCATCGATAATAGTGCGCTCTGTGGCACGGTCTACCTGGCTGAGAATCTCCACAGCCGAGTCCAAACCACCAGCTACGGTGTAGTCGTCCACAGCAAAGGC
>PWMW01000375.1 GCA_003559095.1 Clostridiales bacterium
GTTTCTTGGCAAGGTTTAGTTATCCACATGTTGTAACTACTCAGATCTCGGAATTTGGGTTATCCACAGGGTTATCAACACCGCTACAAAAGGGTTTTGGGTTTTGGTTGTGCTCAAAATACCTCAATCACTGTACAATTCGAGTTTGAAATTCCTAGTAGAAGTACTTTCCTATTAACAAAATGTCTGATCGTCGCTACATTAAGCCACGGCCACCTGCGCCACTTGGGCGCCTGTTTCCGATAACTGCACAATGAAATCGACGATCAGGAATCATCTATCGATTGCTACCACCTCCTAGTGCGGTATTCTCAAGTCAGAAGGGCCCTTCTGAATCGAGTTTCTTCCACAAACCTTGTACAAGTTTGCCCTGGGAACAACAACGTGGTTTTAACAGCGGGGATATAGGGAGAATTAGGTATTTTTGATGGCGTCAGGCTTTCGAATCTGCCGATGGTCATAACCTAGTTTTTGCGACAAATCGTATGCGCCTTTTTGGACGATCGGAACGAGCTCTCTAACCATGCGCTCTTTGGTGAGGCGGTTCGTAGGCCCCGAGATACTTATGGCGCATATGATTTTGCCGACGTGATTCACCACCGGTGCTGCTACACAGCGAGCTCCAACCTCGCATTCTTCAAGGTCCAAGGCGTATCCCTGTTGCTGAATGCGGGCTAACTCCTTAACTAACCTGTCTAACGTAGAAATCGTATTGGGTGTGAGTTGAGGTAACTCGGAGGATTGGTAGAGATCTGCAATCTCGTACGCAGGTAGTTGGCTCAAAAACAATTTTCCCACCCCTGTGGCATGTGCCGGCGCTCGTTTTCCAATCCTAGAAAATGCTCGCACCATGCTTTTTGGCTCAGCTTTTTCGACGTAAACCACTTCAAGACCATCTCGCACCACGAGGTTAGCAGTCTCGCCCGTCTGCTCGACCAGCCAAGCTAAGGTTGGTTGAGCAATCCGACGTTCGTCCAAAGTTGCCAATATCGATGACGAAAGCGACAGAAACTTGAGACCTAGGCCATAGTGTCCCGTAAACTCATCCTGGATTACATAGCCGATACTCATTAGTGATGCTAGAAAACGGTGAACTGTACTAGGTGGCAATCCTAACTTTTTGCTAAGAGTGCTCAGCGAAACGTCATTGTCATGGTCTCCAATGTATTCTAGGATACGGAAAGCCCGTCCGAGACTTTGGATTCCATTCGGATTCTTTTGAGCCATGGCAACCTCCTAAAAAGCGATCTGCGGTCGTATTGTGGGCGGACGGTTAACTAGGTGTTGGTTCTATGTTTCGGCAACAAATATGGAAGCCCCTTCTTCAATATGGAACTTTCCGTATAACAGAAAGTTATTTCCGCTGTGTAGAAAAAGGTGTGAAGATTTTCCAGAAATGCGACATGAATACGGCTGTTCATGTTTGTCGCAGTGAAGCTCCTAGTCGGCGCAAAGGGCGTCGAATCGGAAAGATGAACGCTTTGGCAGGAACTGTGAGTGTACCGTGAGCGGTTAACCAGAAACGGTTTTCCCTGCGTTCATGTCTGTAAGAATTCGTCAGAGTCGTCTACGCAAACGCGTTCACACCGCGTACCAAGATCTGTGATCCGATAACGTCGGTCTGGCATGCACGCAATGTTTCTTTGAGCAGCGAGAGTACTCATGGTAAGTCAGAATCCGTCTCAAGGCGCCGAGTCCCTTACAACAGGAAACCGTAATGGAGCCTCGAAGAATGTTATGCCGTAATGAGCCTCATGGGTCATTCCTGTCAGAAGAAGAACGTAATAGCCTTCCTGGGAGCATTCGAAAGCATTCTCCGCTCGCATAGCACAACCGTGAATACCGGTCAAGTTCTGCCCACAGCCTACGCGGCGATGGAGGCAATCAACTAGGGTTCAACTCGAAAATCCCAGCAGAAGAGCAATCTGAGAAGTACGTGGTCATTGCAGCTCCAGCTAACGGAACTTCGCTATCGCCTTTTTGGCATTCCAATACCATGTTCGAAATCGACACCTAGTTGATCAGAGCATGACACGGCCGACGTATCGGTAGATGGTTACTGACATCTGTCACCGCCGTGACAAAGCCCTCCAGCAATGCTGGAGGGCTTTACCGGACGCGGGCGAAACAAGGACTTTGCATCGTAAACACCAAGAAACAAGGCAAGCGAGGACGAACTATCGATGATGTCCCTGCCTCTGCAAAACGAGAACGGCACCGGCAACTGGATCGCCACCCGGTCGTGGTCACCAAGAAGTCTTCCCCATTGGGTGGCGGCGGGCACCACGGAACTCGCCTGCTATCACTTCTGCCAAATGGGTGAACATGGACCACTGATCCCGTAATATGCGCACGGCGGTCACTGAATACTCGTCTTCCACCCTGTTATTGTCCTCCAGGTAAATCTGCACGCAAAGGAACGCCGCCACCTCGAGACCGGCGACTGCGCGCTGCCCGCTGCCGCCGAATCGCAAAAACCAAAGCAGGAATCCGGTCATCTTCCGGGAAGCACAACCACAAGAACGCATCGACTGGAGGCGATTTAGATGGGTGAGTTGTTGAGCAAAGCCGCTTATGAAGAGCAAATGGCGGCTACCAGAGATGAGCGCATGGCCTGGTGGCGGGAGGCTCGTTTCGGAATGTTTGTCCACTACGGCCTTTACTCCATTTTGGGACGGCATGAATGGGCCATGGCCGTGGAAAACTGGCCGATCAGCGAGTACGAACAACTGGCAGAGAAGTTCAGTCCCAAACCCGGCGCTCCGCGCCAGTGGGCCCAATTGGCAAAAGAAGCCGGCATGAAATATATGGTTATGACCACGCGCCATCATGAAGGCTTCAGCCTTTGGGACTCCAAGGCCAATCCCTATAACTCAGTGAACTACGGTCCGAAACGAGATATCGTAAAGGAATTTGTCGAAGCATGCCGTGAGTATGACTTGGGCATCGGTTTTTACACATCACTGATGGACTGGCACCATCCTGATGGCTGGCGCTGCGCCTTCGACACCGAAGCTCGCGACCGCTTCAACGCATATATCACCGCTTTGAACCACGAGCTTCTAACCCAGTATGGAAAGATCGATGTTCTTTGGTATGATGTGCCGCGACCCATGGAAACATGGGAAGGTTGGGATTCTCTGCGGCGCAATCAAGAAATGCGAGCGCTGCAGCCCCACATCATCATCAACAACCGCAGTCGCCTTGATGAGGACTTCGGTACGCCTGAAGAACAGATTCACGCCCTGGACCGTGACTGGGAAGCATGCATGACATTCAATGGCCTCAGCTGGGGATATGTAGATTCTGCACAGGTCGGACCCTACAGTTATAACGCACAGCAAATCATCAAAATGCTGCACACCTGTACAGCTGGAGGCGGCAATCTTCTCCTCAACATCGGACCAACGCCTGATGGCTCCGTTCCCGAAGAGGCCTATGCGCCACTGCGGACCGTGGGCCGCTGGCTGGAGGAAAATGGCGAGGCTGCATATGGACGCCAGGAGAAGCTACAGCGGATGATGCCAGGCAGGCTATCAGGCACGTCTGTCTCTGGTCGCTGTGCCTATGTCTGGAACTGGATCTGGCCAGAAAACGGTGTCATGCATCTGGGCGGCTTTGCGACAGAATTGGAATCAGTTTCTGTGTTGGGCGACAACACGCCTGTGGAGTTTGAGCAGCAGGGCCACCGAATCACCCTGCAGAACCTGCCGCAGAAATGCCCGGACAGTCATGCTGGCATCGCCGTGCTCAACCTTACCTTCAAGGAAGCTCCGCGCTACCACTTCGCCAGCTATTATCCCCAGCTCTCAGGTGGTAGGGATTTTGCTGCCGGAGTACGGCCGGACTAAGCAAAACAAAAAGGGCCCATCCAACGGGATGAGCCCACAGTGCACCGGGTTTCGGCTGCCAAACCGACAAAAGAGACATGGCCAACCCCTCGTTTCGACCTCGAACTCGTGGGTGGACCATGTGAGCCCGAGAACTTTGTTGGGAACCTTCCAGCAATAACCATTTCCAGGAGCCGGCAGACCAACGGTTGCCTGTGTTCTAAGTGCCTCTTTAGCAGTCTGTCTCCAAACAAAAAGACCGGCAGTGTTTTCCACTACCGGTCTTCTTTATGTGCATTACGCCTTCCAAAGCCCATGCAGATTGCAGTACTCACGTGCGGAAACCGTCTTGGCATCCGAGTTGCACTGGCAGAACTCCACAACAGGAGTGTCGCCGGGATTCAAGAATTGGCGGTGTACTTCACCATCAGCAATAATCTCGATCCATTCTATGTAGTGTTTTTCTTCCATAGGATGGAGCGTGCTGCCCACAGAAACCTTGATACCGTTTGCGGTCCGTTCAATGACCGGAACGTGCTTTTCTTTCGCAGCGTCCACCGTGTTCTCGGTCAGCAGTTTCATCGGTTCACCGCAGCACACTAACTCGCCTTCGCCGCCATGCAGAACGTCCACGATCAGTCCACAGACGTCACACTTGTATACTTCGTTACGCTTAGCCAATCAACACAACCTCCTTATGTTGTAGGACACATCATGCGTTGAGCCGTCTGGGTTGCCCTGCAACACCTAAGCAGAACAGGCGTTCGGAACTTCTGCAGCCCAACTGTGTTCCTATCCTTATTTTATAGTTCCACGTAATATCAAAAAATCCTTTTCGGGGATCTTCATTGGACATTTCGGCATGACCGATGATCCCCGAGTTTGCCTGCTCCATGGGCCTTTTGCCGGTGAACATATGATCCTTACAGGTGGAGGAATCCCGCCGGATTGGCATAGTTCGGACGATCAGCCATCACTCGTGCAGTCCCTACAACAATCTAACATGTTCGCTCCTATCCCAAGACCGTACGCGTGAAGCCCTGACGGGCAGCGCCACGGTGATCCATCATATCGAGTAGAATGCCGCCAAACCACATAACAGTCCGTATAGCCCTTCTTTCACGGAAGCAAACCCGTCAGAACGGACCCCCGCTGTTTCATCCATGTACAGGCTGCGGTTGACTTCTATCATAATCGAATGCAGCCGAGTCTCCTCGCGATAATATTCCAGCGGCACAAAGGTCCCTGCATAGGGCTCATTTCTCTGCACAGACCAGCCCACCGCATCACAGTATGCTCGGCTGATCTGCCGGAGTTCCTCCGGCGTATGCACATCACAGGTACCAATACAGATGTCTGGGCGCCGTGGCTCCTGGGAAATGTCACATGGAAGGGGTTCAGATGGAAAAGAATGGGCGTCGATCAGTAGAACCTGACGGTGCTCCTCCAGAAGCCGACCTACCAACGCTGATAAGGCAGTGTGATAAGGATCATGAAATGCTTCCAGCAGCTCTTCCCGCAGCCGTTCACTCCGCAGAGGCCGACCGTCACTGGTTTTGGCGTAGATGGCTCCCATTCCTTTGGCTGCCATGATTTCATCATCATTGCTGCGAAAGCGCTCCGCATCGAACACCAAGCGGCTATACGGCGAACGGACCATGGGGAACGTATTCGCAAACAGCTCATCAATGTACCAATCCGTGAGACGCAACCGTTCTCGCATGAGATCCTCATCGGACAGCACGATGTGCCTCCGCACACTGTGCGGTATATGAGCCGACGCGTGGGGCACATGGAGAAGAATCGCTACATCCCCTTGAGCACAGGAATCTCCAGTACCTTCTTCATACACGAGCACGTCCGTCCGTACTGCCGATTCTGTCATCCAACACCGTCTCCCCCCACGCTATTTCCGGACAAATGACCACCACCTAGAAAACCATGAGGACCTCAGTCATACCAAGAACGGAGCCCAGAGACGGCGGCCCCCAGGCTCAGTCTGGCCCGTTATCTCGGCTGTACTCGCTGCCCGAGGCAGTATCGGGTACCAAGCGCAGCTGATCCTCTACGGCGACTCGCTGACATACAATTGGTAACCACTGGCCACCTGCTGCAAACCGTACCCGATATGCGTAACATATTGGATCCAATCGCGGAAGTCTTCATCGTTCTGGTACCGCTCAAGATCGGTGATGTTCTCCGGAAATGCTCCCCCAACGTCCCGCAGCAGGATTGTATCCAGTTCCACCTGGAAACTATCCACAGCCTCCAGCAGATACGTGTCACTCCAACGTTCGGGGATGAACGGCTCGCCGCGGTAGCGCGGGCGCTCACCTACGTAGAGGTCATAGTATCCCTCCACCTGCCGCACACCGTAACCCAAAGCCATTAGGTGGTCAATGAACTGGCGGAAGGCTTCATGGGTGTTGTAATGCTCGAACTGCCGGATGTCATCGGGATACGATCCGCCAACACCCTCCAGGAACTCATGCAGCTGAGACTGGTACTTCGGCAGTTGCTCCAGCAGCTGCTCTTCCGATAGTGGTTCTGGTAACACATCATCCGGAACCACAGCCGCCAACAGCTGCACTTGGATCCCAAGTTGGTCTGCACTGCGATGCGCATAGGAGTGTTCCGGCACTGAGATCACCAGATCCCGGCAACCCCAAAAAGCCCGCTCTCCGATAGCCATAACACTGGCCGGGATCGTAATGTCCGTTAGATTCGTACAACCCCAAAAGGCTTCCTCAGCAATGCTGCGAACACTATCGGGAACCACATAGTGTTCCGCTTGGCGGCCTGCAGGATAGGCAATGAGTACCGTCAAAGACTTGTTGAACAGCACTCCGTCAACGCTTGTGTACAAAGGATTTTCCGCAGCAACTGTGATCTCCTGCAGACTCACAGAGCCCCGGAAAGCCCCTGGCGTTACACTCGTCAGGTTCTCTGGAATGAATACGTGTTTTAAGCTGATGCAGTCTGCGAACACCTGGTAGCCTATGTGCCCAATGCTTTCGGGAATGGTAATGGCGGCGAGGCTTTGACAGCCGGCGAAAGCGGCATCTGCCAACCACCACAGGTTGTCGGTTAGCGTGACGCTGACTAAGCTTGAACAACCGGCAAATGTTCCGGTACCCAGAAAGCTGACACCGTCGGGAATGACGATGCTCTCGAGGCTGGTGCACCCCCAAAAGGCTCCTGGACCCAACATGAACAGGCCTGGCGGCAAGGCGACCTCAACCAGACTCTCGCAGCCAGCGAAAGCCCGGGCGCCAATTTCGGTAATGCTTTCAGGCAAAGTGACGCTCGTGAGATTGCGGCATCCTGCAAAGGCTCCTCCACCAATCACGACCACGGTGTCTGGAATGACGATGCTTTCCACATCCAGGTTATCCATGAAGGCCCGGACGCCGATAGCCACCACCGGCACGCCATCTATCTGCTCCGGCACCACCACGTGGGCTTGGGCCCCCACGTATTCGACGATGGTGCCCAGAGTACCTTCAAACACGAAATGCGTTTCCTGGCCCACTACAGGGCCAGCGGTGAAGCCCCCGAGGCCCGCCACAAGGATCAAAACGAATGCCCATTGCTTCCATTTCGCCACTCCAGATGCCTCCTTTTTCAGCTGCGCGTATTGTATCCACACCAACTCTGCCCAGCATAGGTTGGAACAAAACTAAAACACTAATTTCGGTTGGCACTGGCAGAATCCGCTACCACTTGCTAACTGGTGATGAAAGCTCTCCCAGCCGTGAGGCGCTCCTGACTTCGTCGTTCTTATCTTCATTCGTCTGGAATGCGGCCGGCACATCCTGGGCAGACACGTTCGCGGATGTCTAGGCTCAGTGGTCACAGCGACTTGAACCTAGCGGGGTACCTCGAAGTAACCGCCGTTAGCCCGAATGGCGTCGATGGCTTCCTGGTAGCGCCAGCCATCATAGAAGGTCAAATACGGACGGTGCGATTCACCGCGGACGTCCGCCACAAAGTCTCTGGCCAAGGCACACCATCGATCAAGAATGGGGTCGTCCGTATCAGGGAGACCGTCCAGGATGCGCTGCGGTATCGGAAGGGTTTCCGGAGCGCCATCATCAGCTGCCATCCACGAGACATCCGACACGGGGCCCAAGAAATCTGCGATCAAGGTTCCCCGTTCTCCGTAGATCCGCAACCCATTTTGTTCACTGGGCACGGGTTTTCGAAAAGCGTCCAACACCACCGTGGCCATGATATCGTTCGCCTCGGTTTCGACGTGCAGTAGAACCCAAGCGGTACCATCGCTATCCGACGTTCGCCATTCCATTTGCTGTGCTTCTGCTTCCGTGAGCTCGCGTCCCTTGGCCATCGCCGCGCGAATGTCGTGAAGGCTGTCGTCTATAGGTGCCTGCGTACGGCGAACTTGCGCCTCTCCCTTGACACGAACGATCTTCCCGTCGAGACAGGTCTCGAGAGTTCCCAACAGGTGAGGCAGGACGTTGTTTAAGGCCCCACCTCCATGGCTGAGCGAATCCAACCATGACCATGGCATCAACGGCGAAATGTTGAGGCGCATTGCGAACATGACCTCGTGCGGCTGCCCGATCCTGCCCTGCTGCAGGAGCTCCCGAAGCCAAAAGGTAACTGGCCCGTACAACCCAGTGGCCGCGTAGGCATGCTTGACGTTGGCATTCTGGGCCAAGCTGTACAGTTGCCTGGCTTCTGCAGCCGTGGTGGCCAGTGGTTTGTCGCAGTACATGTGACAACCTAGGGCGCAGGCAGCCTCCACAAGCTCTCGGCGCAGCGATGCGGGGGTAGCGATGGCCACAATCTCCGGTTTCACCCTCTCCATGGTTCTCCGCCAATCGACTGACGCTTCCGGGACATCCAACGTCTTCGCAACCCCTTTTACAACATCCAGGTTGCGAGCACAGATGGCTTCCACTTGGACGCTAGCGCTCTGCAGAGCCCTGGTATGTCCTTCGCCAGCCCAGCCTGCTCCAACAACAACGGCGCGCAGCTGTTTTGACACGGAACTCTTCTCCTTCAAGCACTCTGTTCGTTTCCTCAACAACCGACCATACGACTCAGATTCGCGTGTTCGAAACTGGCCCTTTCTGGATCACGGATCGCCCAGACGTCGGACGGCACCAGTGGGAACCGCCAACGCCATCGTACCGATGGTTCAGATCCTTGAATGATGAGCAATGGCGAACAGCCAGCGATCACAGCTGGGACCGAACGAAGCGAAAACCCTGGCTGAGTTGTACCATGGATGGGTTGAGACCGCTTGTTTCACTGACGGGCATGTGGTACCAATAGTGGTTGTAAGCGCCGCCACGGAGCATACGCCCTTGCCCATGTTGGGTGAAACACCATTCCGATACATTGCCGCTCATATCAAAGACGCCGAGACCGTTGGGCAGCCTTGTCTTGACATTCCTTGTGCTGCCCAAGCTGTTAACGTCATACCAAGCAACGGCCTGCGTTGCCGCAGTGTTCTCGTAGTTGGCCGTGGCGCCACTGGCATAATTTCCCGGGGTCCAATACAAACCGCCTCGCAAAATGGCTCCGTGGGAACTGTCACTCCCCTTATAGCGAGCAGCTAACTCCCATTCATGGCCTGTGGGAAGTCGGAATCCCCGAGTGCTCCCTTGGATGACATCAGCAGCATCCGTGACACTGGCTGCATTGCGAAGGACACTGCCCAGGTAGCGATACACCGGATCCAATCCCAACATCTCAGACAGGGCGTTACACCAGACAATACTGTCAAACCAGTTGACCATAGTCACCGGCTCTTGGCGTCTCGCAGTGGGTGGCTTGCCAATATTGCTGTAGTTCGGGAAGCTTCCACCACCGGTGGTGGACCCTTCCAAACCAGCATTGGCAAAGGTATAACCGTTCTGCAGGGCCCACTGCCGCACTACGTACCACAGCTCATACGTAACTTGCGTTTCGGCTACGCAAAAGGCGGTTGCAACGGTGGCAGTACCAGTGTTATTGTACCAAATGGGGAAGGTGGCGGCCGGCGCGGCGCGCATAGCAAACGACACACCTCCCGCAGTGAAGCTGCTTTGCGTGCCCGTCTGTGGGGCGAATATGGCCTTAATAGTCTTACTCTTGTCCATGTACGCATTGGTTTTGGCAGCATTCGGGTTATCCACATCCCCTTCCCAACGTAGGAACCGCCAACCAGTTGCGGGAATCGCTTCCAGATATGCATAGGTGCGAGGAACATAGCCGTTAGTCGCGCCACCGGCCGTGACAATGCCTTCTCCTTCCTTAAGGATGGTCAGCCTGAGGCCGCTGGAACCTCCCCCACCAAGACAACTCGTTGCCATAATCACAAGCACTAATAACCAAAGCAAATACGCCTTTCGCATCGATTCCACTCCCTTCCTTGGGTTTACACGGCCCAACGCACATGTCCTAACCAATTGCAGTCATCACTCCCGTAGATCGAGCAAACCTGTTGCATAGACGCGTTTCCACGCCCAACATTTACGGGCGTCCTCGGAGAAACGCCTGATAAAAGGCGTTTCGCACTAGGTTGTAAACCACGTATTGCTCTCCATGCAACAGGGCTGCCAGGAACGTGTTGATTTTCCCAGAAGTCCGAGCAATCAGAGACCGAGCCACTAGGCGAAATCGCAGCTAGAACGATTTCGCGTTGCGTGTTGAGTGCTCGCCAGGGTACTTCTCCAAAACGTTTCTACGGCGAGTAGACGGGTATGCACCAGGAACCTTTGTCCAGCCATCGCTCGGGTTTACACTGCCCACGGCGACGACGCATTCGGTCAACGCCAAAGAGCCACCACCGTTCAAAGTTTCCTGTCCTCTGCTGGTGCTGGCTTGCGGAATAGCCCAAGCTCGCCAACGGCCACCGCGAAGCGGCGCCCGCTAACCACTCTTACGGCTCCCGTGGTCTCTCACTATGTGTTACTTTGTCTATTTTCGCCGCCAATTTTTGTCAACCTTCTGTAAGTTTTCTATTTTCACAGTAATTTATTCTATTTCCATAAACTTCCTGGAGCAGGGCGCGTCAAACGCCCATCGATGATGGGCGTTTGACGCGTTGCAGTCTGTTGGCCTTCTCCGCAGCAGGCATCGGGTTTTGGATATCCACCGCCAAACTCCTCGCTGCGCCCAGTCTTGGGCAGACGCGGCCACAAAAATCCCAGCCGCAACATTCTGCGGTTCCTGTGCCCTGCTCCAGAACCTCTGCCCACGCACGTGCCGAGTTTCGGGCCCGGTGTGCGCAGAGGCACGTTGCCGACAGCTGCTCCACAGAGTGGGAACATGGCATGGAACAGACCGAGGACCAAGGCTCCGAACCTTTATCGCTGGCTCTTGCCTCTCCGCTCCGCCAAGTCCTTTTCAATGCGTTCTTTCCAGTTCGTCGGAACTGAGGACTCGGCCCGCATGCAGCTGACCGTATCGCTAATCACTTCATAGTTGAGCGCTGTCCCAGCGCTGTCCGCCACGTAGTCCACGGCCCGATCCCGGGCAATGCCGAACTGTTCTGCTGTGGCCACAGCATCAATGTTGGCTCCAAGAAAAATGAACTCCCAACCGCACAAGCTCTTTTGCTGTTCAATCATTTGGCGGACCTTTTTGTAACTGAACTCGCGGCTGGCGTTTTCCAGGCCATCGGTAGTGATCACGAACAGGACATGTTCGGCCCATTCCTCTGCCGCCGTGTGACGCTGGACATTGATCATCTTGGTAATGGTCTTGCCGATGGCGTCCAACAGTGCCGTGCTGCCTAGAACAAAGTAGTCCCGGCCGGTGATCGGCCCGATTCCCCTAACGTTGATGCGGTCGTGCAGCAACTCATACCGATCGTCGAACAACACCGTGGTTACAATGGCCTCTCCCGGCTCCTGCTTCTGCTTTTCCAGCAGCGAATTGAAGCCGCCGATTGTGTCACTTTCCAAACCGCTCATGGATCCGCTGCGATCAAGAATAAACACCAGCTCAGTCCATCCCTTTTTCATAACTTGATCCTCCCATCACTTGTTGTGACTAAAGGATACCACGGGATGACTGAGCAGAGGTCGCATACGAGGCGACAGTTTAGCGGTTTAAAACCCGAGCAGATCCTGTTCAAAGAAATACAGCGCCTCGTTGATCTCGAACACATCGTAGATACCTTCCTCAATAAAGTATCGTATGATGAGATCAAATCTGCTGCTGTGAGACAGGGCAAAACCAGCGCGCAGCAGTAGGTCTTGGGTCTCATCCAGACTCAGTTCCAAGGCAATGGCAAAGGCCAATACTGTGGGCTTGGTTGGACGGTACCCGATATCGTTGCGAATTTTGGAGAAGTGCCTCCGATCCACATTGGCCTTCTTGTAGGCCTGGGATTCCGTCATGCCCTTCTCTGCAATCAGGCGGAGCAGCATTTGGGAAAAGCTCTCATCAACCCTGTTCACAACATCCTCCAAGCTTCGCTGGTGATCCCGAATCGGGGACTCCACCCGCAGGTGCGTCATCTCTGCCATGTCTTGATCTGTAGTCTCGCTGGCCGACTCCAGCTCTACTGGGGTCTGGCCGTGTCTATCCTGCTCCAGCGGCGCCTCCTCATACCTGTCTGCAAGGTAGCGGGTGATGGCATGGGAAACGCCCTCTGGTAGGGCAAAGGCAGCCCGATCAGGAACTACTAGAAAGACCATCATGTCGTGATTCCGGAGAGAATTACCGATCACGGAGATCGCCACTCGCAGTGCCTTAGCTTTGGGAAAACCGCCTGGGCCTGTTCCCAACAGAGGAAATGCTATGCTTTCCAACTGATGTTCTCGTGCCAGACCGAGGGCGTTCCCATAGCACGCTGCCAAATGGTCCTCGGAACCGTTTGTTGCGGTGGACCATCGGGGCACCGCTGTGTGAATGATATACTTCGCGGGCAGTCGGTAGGCGCCGGTAATAACAGCCTCGCCTACGGCACAACCGCCCAGAGCACGACAGGCACCAGATAGTTCCGGTCCTGCAGCCTGCTGGATGGCTTGATCCACGCCATCGTGTCCCGATAGCCACGGATCTGAGGCATTGACAATGGCGTCGGCGTGCACTTCCGTGATTTGGTTTTGGATTATCTGCAGGGGCACAGTGGTACCCTCCCTCCAGGGGCCATCACTTGGGTATCGATACCTAAGGACATCGATGGACTCTTGACCAGTAGCCGATGCTCTGGAACGGTCAACCTACGCGCGTTGACGTCGTTCAGCACTTCAGACTGAACGGATCATTGCATTGGCACTGATTCTATTTGACCTCAGGCTGTGAATCCCTTCTAAAATATGCTTCGGCAGTGGGATCACGGCCAAGGCAGTGCAGGCTCCGGCATAGAACCGCTGAAACCGCTATAGTGACACCAACACTCCCTGCGTGGCCGTTGGTGCCCTGGCCCTGCCCATGGACTGTGCAGAGTGCTCCTGGATAAAAAGAACCTCCCCATGCCATCAGGATGGACATCGGAAGGCTCTCAAGATACCTCAGAATGATAGTTCACGTTCCCATTTAGCCAGTTCGAGACCGGACTTCCGTTGTTGCCAAAGCAGCGGGGAATTCCATCCAATCCTGCAAACTGTCCTCAACCAAAAGGGTTGGGCAAAAAGACTAAAGTTCTGTCCGTACAAGGCGGCGCCCGTAGATGCTGTCAATGCCGCCGGGGATGCCGCGGCTGACGTTGCCAATCTGCTGGCTGTGGCCGCGATAGTTATAGCTGCCGCCACGGACCACCCGACTGGAGTTGCTGGGGGTGAACGTCCATTCCCAGACATTCCCGCTCATGTCATAGAGACCGAGGCGGTTGGGCCTTTTCAACCCTACATCCTGGGTGCTGCCTTCGTTATTATCGGCGAACCACGCCACTTCCTGGGTTGCTGCCGAATCATTGTAGTTGGCCGTGGCACCGCTGGCGTAAGTCCCTGGTGTCCAATACATGCCCCCTGCGGATATAGCTCCATAGGAACTGTCACTGCCCTGGAACCTGGCTGCCAGTTCCCATTCAGCGCTGGTTGGCAGGCGGAACCCGTTGGCATGTTCCTGAACTGCGTTTTGGCATGCTGTGACATCGGTGGCATCCCGGATCACTTGCCCTTGATAGGTGTACACCGGATCATAGCCCAGCATCTCCGATAGGGCATTGGCCCAGACAATGGTATCGTTCCAGCTGGCCAGAGTGACCGGCTGGCGGCGGTTGATGGAAGGCGCTTGGCCCACATCCCCATGGCTTCCTTCTTTGCCTTCGTTGGCGAAGGTGTAGCCGTTCCCCAATGCCCACTGGCGGACGGCATACCACAGTTCGTAGGTCACCACTGTTTCGGCAATCCAAAATGGTGTGTCCACGGCAGCAGTACCATCATCATCAAGACCGGTGGGGAACGTCGCTGCCGGCGCCAAGCGCATGTTGAACACCACACCCCCGGCTTCGTGCGCTACCTGGGATCCGATGGCTGGTGCGGTTCCAGTTTCGGCTTCCCAATGGCCCCATTGGGAGTCAGAGGCCGCCGACGTCATCTGGGACAGAAGATCATACAGTTCAGCGATATAGCCCTCCAACGCAGCTAAGAAGGCTGGGTGGGCTGATGCCCCCTCCACGGCCCGCTGAACATCCGTTTCCAAACGAACAATGATATCTTCTAGGGTTTCCGAGCTGAGATCAGAGTCATTCCATTCTCCAAAGGCACCTACAGTTCCTGGAGTGATCAACATCACGAATACCAACAATAATGCCAGCTTTGTCCTCATAGTTCGACCATCCCTTCATATCCAAAGTTTGTCTAAAGCCTCCAGAGATTAGGAGGAACGTCGTGCATCAACCCTGGTCGTGACCGGAAGGCAACTGCCACCAAACGACGGCAATCCCTGCCAGAACCACAGCCTACCCTCGCAGCCTCACCTCCTGGGTCTCACCCACAGCCTCCGCTGCCCAAACAAAGGCCAGCGGCAACGTATCGACAGTAGTCCTTTTTCACTTTCGCTTCGATTTTTCCATCTCCTCCCAAACGAGCGCACATTCTAGTGAATGTCGCCGCCGCCATGTGCGCATTCAAAAAAGCAGGTCAGAGAGACCCAAAGCATGGAATCTCTGTGACCTGCTAGCCAGCAATGGATCAGCCGAACGTCACTCACCAGCGGCGCCCAACAAGAAGGCACACGCAGGCATGGGCTATCTTGGCAGGGCCAAGCTGGGATATCAGCGGCCCAGATAGGCAGTGAGGCGCTGTACTCTGCCTTCGCGGATGCGTTCGGCATACTCGCCGACGATGGCCGCAGCATCGATTCGCACTTCTTCTCCATCCTCCGCAACGAGCAGATAACCGCGGACGCCGACACCGTCCTCACCGTATGTGTTCTGACGGTCAGGATTTTCGTACGTGACCCGGCACCTTCCTAGAAAAGCAAACTCCACTCGTCCTTGATCATCGAAGAGCCAATGGGGAAGGGCTGGGTTCAGGCTCAGAGCCAACGTTCCATCAACAACTTGGAATGGCCGGGCACCGGCGAACATCACGGTCCACATATGGAGAAACTCGGCGGTGGCACCACTTAACCGTGCCACAAAGCCTCGGCCATGCACGCTGGGATCGGGATTGGCGCTGCTGGCAATGAACGACGAATGCTCCAATGTACTGCGGCCATAGGTGTTTGGATCCAGGAAGGGCATCAGTACATGGAGAGCATCCTGGTAGAACTGCTCATGGAGACCGGAGCGCAGGACCTCCAGCATATACTTGTATTCCATATGCGTGAACACCGATGCATGCTCCAGCCAGCCTGGTGTGAAAGCCGTGGCCCGCCCAAGCTCAAAGGGCTGATTTTCGAGACTACTGCCCACCTTGTACATCCGCAGTTTTTCATCGTACAGCTCGCTGCGGCGCACAGCCTGGTACAGCCTAACTGCGTCTTCCTTGGTGGCGACCTTCATGGCCCTTGTCGGTCCCTCAAGGTAGTGGGGCACCATGTGAGGTCGGAACTGCTTAACGCGCACGGTAGCCAACCCTTGGTGGTTTCGCTTGGGCGAACCGTCGTCGTTGGTCCGTTCTTCATAATCCTCAGCGGTGAAGTAGAAGTACGTCGGGCAGAGTCCATCACCAAAGGCTTCGGCCCGCTGGACTCCAGCGGCCAGCTTAGCAAGGCTCTGCTCCAGGAAGTGCTGCAGCTCTTCTGGAGACATCTCCGTTTCCACTCCACTGAAACCATACTTGGCAGCTTCACGATACTGCTCCCGTGCCGCAGCCACCCGATCCCAGTAGGCGTGTTCCTTATGGTCATCGGCAGCTTGATTGTAAAGACGCAAGGCCTCGCTGACCTGAGCCAACAGCTGGGTCACTTCCTCCGGGAGCTGAATGGCGTGTTCAACCCTTAAGGAAATGAGGAACTGCAGCAGCCGTTGGAGCTCAAAGGTTTCTGGCATACTGGAGCCAAACAACCCAGGCAGGCCATTCAGGGAGTCGTTCCAGCCGGGTTTGTTAGCTTCCATCTCCACGCCCATGCCGGCAGGATCTAGGGTAGCGAATTTTGTAAGGGCCAGAATAACCAGCTTAGCATGGAGGTTGGTTTTGTAGAGCTCTCCCTTCCCGTGATGGGTGCGCGACCAGTAGGCGTCACCTTGGCGCTCGGCCAGCAGCCGCTGCTTCGCCTTATCAATAACGACAGCGCCATATTGCCGCACTTTGCCATCCACCAGGACATGCTTCGCGGAGCGGGGCAGCACCACATGGGGATTGTCGTAAAAGAGATACTTACGCTCACCAAAGAGCAGTTCGCGCTGTTTGTCTGGATAAACGGCCAGGTAACTGTCAATAAGATCCATGTTATACGTCCAGTGATCCACCCAGTAACCTTCGCCGGGATCCGCCTGATAGTGCGGAGTCGCACGTTGCATGACTTCCGTCAGGAAACTGGCGGTATCCCCAGAGAGCGCAATCCCTTCGTCGTTGAGAAAATGCAGCAGACGACCGGGCGTAAATGGTTCGGCCAAGAAGTCCCGTACCTTTGCTTGATCAGGTTCAGCAACGTACTGGATCACCTCGATGCGGCTGTCGTCGCTTAAGGTGAAGTTCAGCCCTTTCACCACCAGCGGATTGTAGCCATCGGTTTGGATCAAGCTGACAAACATCTGCAGATTGGAGTCCTGCACATCCGGGTTGAAGAAAACATCACTGCGGCGATTTTGATTGATATCACGGAAGTTCCCGTTGCCCTGGGAGTAGAAGGACGGCTCAATACTGAAGAAATTGTAGTCCCTTTCCAAGTCCCCGTGTTTGCGCGAGTAAACATGGTACACTCGATCCCCAGGGAAGATGATGGGTTGTCCACCCCGCAGCACATTATCCAGGTAGCTCTGCCGGCAGTAGGCATCGAACAAAGGCTTGCTGGTTCTCGTAGCGATGGTGTCTGTAAGTTCGGCTGTCAGCCGCTCAGCCGCTGCCTCTTTGGCCTCCAGGTAACTGGGATCCACGAGTTCGTCCACCCGTCCATTGATCTCGGCAATGTCCCGGGTGTGTCCGAACATGCTGCACACCTGTACTTCCTCGTTCGGAGCTAAGCTGCCGCTGAGCCCGCTGAAGGCTGCAGGAACTTTGTTGGTGGTCACCGGCTCCTGTTTCTGGAGCTCCGCCAGCGAAATCCTGTGGAAAATATCTGGGCGGCTGAAGGATGTGTTGTGGCCGAAGACGATGTCGCTGTCCACGATGGGGTCCAACAAGCGGGCCTGTCCCCCTGCAACTCCATAACTGACGAAAAAGTGGCCGCCATGGATCTGCTGCACTTCCGCCGTATCGGCAATACTTCCCCGCACTTTGTAAAACGGAATGGAATGTTCTAGGTTGAACACGCCCATCCACGCCTTCAGCGTATTTCCAAGCTCTTTATACGGACCGTTGGGAATGCCGTAGGGCAGGATAGCCGGTAGTCCGTCGAGCATTTCCAAATCGATGGTTTCGACACCCTCGTTCTTGGCAGTGACTTCGCGAACCAAGGCCGCGAAGTTCTCGTTGGGAAGGGTGAAGTACTTCACTCGGACACTCACTGCCTGCGACCGGTTAATATAGTGCAGTTCTACGCTGTTGGGGCCAACTTCCAGGCGCTCCGCAACATCGTCGCCTTGGCCGCCGAACGAAAAGGGCTCTAGGTGCACTGCCCCGTCGCTGCGTTGGATCTTCAAGAATGTGCGAAAACCGCTGGTCGTAACAAGCTGGTAGGACTTATGGGCTGGATGAAATTCCAGAATGGCGCTGTCCTTATTCTCCACGCCAAAACTGGCAATAGCCTGTCCCCGATTCACATAGAACACCCACATAGGAATTCCATCGACGCCGGCAATGCCCGGTAGAAAACTGCTGAACGTCCGGCTTTGGTTGTAGTCTTCGATGACGAATCTTCCCTGTTCGTTAAATGAATACATGATCTCACCTCGCATTGTTAGTTGGCCTCCGCCTGGTCTCTGCGCCACGGGCAGGTTCCACTCCCAGTAACTGGCTGCGGTGCCGTCTACCTCCAGCGGTAGCAGCTCTGCAGCTACCAACCATAGACAGCGCTGGCAGCAGCGAAAATCTCATAGAGCAGCGGCTTGCCTTGATTGGCGTTCATCATAACAACCAAGCCCTGTCCCTTGTATTTATGGAAACGCATCAGAGATACATAACCCTCATTCTCCCCAGTGTGCCCGAACTGGACATTTTCGCCATGGCCTTTGATAAAACAGCCTAACCCTAACTGCTGGATCCCATCCCCCACTTCGATGGTGTGGGCTGTTTGGGGTGTGGTCATCATGTCTACCGTGTCCTGGGCCAAAAGACCGGCTTCGCCCTGGAGAATCCGCTGGAGCCGAAGGCCATATCCAGCTAACTCCACTGGATTCGACCACAGGCCTGCCGCTGCCTTTTCGGGCATGATATGGAAATCTCCGTCAATGACACGGTTATTGTCCGTGTGCCCGCAGGCATACGGCCCTGCTGGTTGGCCAAAGGTGCTGGACCGCATACCCATGGGCTCAAGAATATGTTCTTGCATGACCTCTGCACAGGAACGTCCGATCAGGTCCAGCAGGACCTTTTCAGCCACCACAAAACCGCCGCCGGAGTAGCGAACTTCAGTACCTGGCGCTGCCTCCTGCAGTATCGCTGCGGAGTTGGCAGGCGGTACTCCCTGCAGAATCGCCGCCATATCTGGCAGCGGTTCATCTCGTTTGTATCCTTGGAATCCGCCCACGGACAGTCCTCCGGTATGGCTCAATATCTGCCGCAGCGTAACTGCACAGGGCAGTCCATGGACATCTTTGATGGTCACATCCTGCAGGTAACGGTGGACGTCCGCGTCCAGGTCCAGCAAACCGTCTGCAGCCATCTTCAGCACCATGGCGGCGAAGACATTCTTGCTTATGGACGCTGCTTGAAAGAGCGTTTTTGTGGTGATGGGCCGATCCTCACCGTGCTTTTCCGTGCCCGCTGCATAGGTCAAGTCAAGCCGAAAGTCATGGACAACGGCCAAACTCAGCCCGGGCACGTGAAACTCGGTCAATCGCTCGGGAAGGGTCTTTCCTTGGTAAAACTCTCTGCTGTGCAGCAGTGCCTGCAGTTCTCTGCGCATCTGTGTTCTCCTCACACACGGAACGCCAGCGGCCACCGGGCCAGTATGCTTGCCCCAAATGACCGCAGAGCGCTCCGCAATTTTATCCCGTCCAACCGGTTGGCGGCACCAGGGCAACTGTTGCCATCCACAAGGGTGCTCGCCAATGGGTGGCGCTTTGAGAGCACGCCAACGGTACTCCACGTAGATTGTATTACTCTTCCTGGCTTTGGAGTCCTGCCAGTCTCGAAAATCCATGGTCTGCCATCGTGAAACTCCACACGGGCCGTTAACGGAGGAAGGGCTGGCAGCGCTACGTCGTCTCGTGTCCCTTGCCGAGCCCCAATCTGAGGGCTGTAATCCACAGAGCCAGATTTCCCAGAGCACCAGCTAAGCGCGGTTCACCCAGGGGAACATCGGTTGTACAAAAACCGACCTCCCAATGCCTTTCTTCCTTGGCATTGGGAGGTCGTCTGTGGAACTGTCTGTGTATCAACGCCCAGCCTTCTCTGTCTCAACGTCCCCAGCAGGCCTGCGGTACTGAAGTGTTTCCACGCGCCCAGTTAACGGCGCTGCAGGCGCGGCTGGCAACGCGCATGGATCGCGATGAAACCGGTCTGCCAGGTGTTCACTGCGAAATTACATTGAAAGAGCAATTTCAGGAGTTTGTGGGCATTGAAGTCACTGCCAACGGGATCCCTCAGTTTCTGTTTGGCGTTCCCAGGCCACGCTTGCAGTGGACTCCTGGTACACCCTGCTCTGTCATAGCCGAGGATGCCAGCGGCACAGACGAAACAGTTAAAGCCAACGGCAGACAGAGTACACGCAGGTAATTGGCAACAAAACAGCATTCAAGGCGAGACGTCGGTGGCAACCTTTGGCCTGCTACAACGCTGTTCTCACAAGACGGATACCGACGCTTTCGTAAGCCGTACCAGGAGCAACTTCGCGCGGTCGGCCTACCTGCAGGACGAACCGCAGGGCTGCGTCCCAAGCACCACCGCGAACTACTCGGTCAGAACCATCGGCGGTAAAGGTCCATTCCCACACATTGCCCGACATATCAAAGAGACCCAGGGCATTGGCTGCCTTCAAGCCCACATCCTTCGTGCTGTCCTCGTCGTACCATGCCACGGCATGAGTGGCTGTCGCATCTTGGTAGTTTGCAGTGGCGCCACTGGCATAGTTCCCCGGTGTCCAATACAGACCATCTCGGGCAATGGCACCGCTGGTGCTGTCATCGCCTTTGTATCGAGCCGCCAACTCCCATTCAGGGCTCGTAGGCAGCCGGAATCCATCAGCATTCTCTTGGATAGCATTGTTGCAGGCTGTGACGTCGTTGGAATCCCGGATAACCTCTCCCCCATAGATGTACACAGGATCGTAGTCAAGTAGTTCGGAGAGAGCATTTGCCCAGACAATGCTGTCGCGCCAGTTGACCATAGTGACCGGCTCTTCACGCCTGGCGGTGGGTTCCTGACCCGTGCTGCCGTCACTCCCTTCGCGGCCAGCATTGGCGAATGTGTAACCGTTCTGCAGGGCCCACTGGCGCACTGTGTACCACAACTCATAGGTGACTGGCGTCTCGCCGATATAGAAGGCACGATGGACAGTGGCCTCGCCGGCATCATTTTCACCCGTTGGGAACGTAGCCGCCGGCGCTAAGCCCATATCGAAACCGACTCCATTCACTGTGTGCAACGATGGAATCGGAGTACCGCCACGGCCGCCACCCAGGCAGGCGGCGAGTGTCAATGTGAGCAGCACCAACAGCAGAAGATAACCTCCCGTTCTCATGATTGCTCAGACCTCCTCGTTGTTTGGAATCTCTTGCGAACAAGAACCAACGCCGCGGAGACAAAACACCTCCATCGACGCTGGCCACAAACTACAAAGACAATCTGTTGGATTTCGGTGCGTCAAAGGACGATGGAAGCCCTTGCCCCGCATGGTATGTTGATCTCTTCGACACAACCCCCACATTACCTTTGCAATTTTCGTTTAATTATTTATTATTTGCTAAATTCGAACATTTGGTCGGACACATCGGCGGTCAGCACCTTCACGTTTGTTTGACCTGACCAGCTGCCGCTGTTTCCCAATCCAGTTTGACCGCACAAGAACTTGCGCGATATCGAACAGTATGCTATGATAATCGTACGATATTAATTTTTGATCGTACGGGGTGATACTATGACAAAGGAACGAACGCCGAAACAACTCATTACTGCCACGGAGCTCAAGCAAAATCTGGGCCATTATCTGGACTTCGTCATAGACAACAACGAGGTCGTTATCACGAAGAACGGCAAGAAAGCCGTGCGCTTAGCCCCTTACCTTACCGATTATGATCGTTACTATGCCATCAAGGAGAAGAGCCCCGATTACCAGTACGGCGGCAAGAAGGTGTCCTACGAAGAGTTCATGGAGATCTACGAGAACAGTGATCTCCGGATGGAGCTGATTAACGGCGAGATTGTCCTGCTGAGTTCTCCCAGCGCCTTCCATCAAGAAATCTCGGGTAACCTTTTTGTTATGCTGCGGGAGTATCTGCGGGGTAAAAAGTGCAAAGTGTTCTACGCGCCCTTTGACGTGCATTTCTACAAGGAAGGGTTCCGTGACCCCGATGTGATGCAGCCGGATCTGCTCGTCGCCTGTGACACCGAGGAGAACGTTAATGAAAAGGGACGCTACATGGGCACGCCCACTTTAGTAATGGAAATCCTTTCTCCAAGCACACGTTCCAAAGATATGGTAGATAAGTTGAATACTGTGATGCTCTCTGGAGTCCAAGAGTTTTGGATCGTCGATCCCGAAAAGTCATTGATCATTGTCTATGGGTTCAAGGACAACGGCATCGACGCCTATATGGTTCACACCCAGGGAGATACAGTGCATTCGTACGCCCTCGAGGGGCTTTTAGTGCCTGTATCCGCCGTGTTTGAGTCTGTTTGACGTTTGCTGACCGCTGCCAGCATTCGCTGCTATCGCTAGATGGTGTCTGATGATTCAATGCCCAAACAAAGAAACACGGCCAGTCAGCATAGCCGCTGACTGGCCGTGTCAATCACGAACCTCTTGCCAAAGCAGTTGTTACTGCGCGTACACAGGACCAATACGATCGATTCGGTTGGTCCAAATGCCGCCCCTGAAGTTGGACGGTAGCAGCTCGAGATCTTCGACTGTATCAAAGCCTTCGGCCCAACGGCCGTCCCCAAGCACAATGAAAACCTGGGTATCAACGGCTGCCATCCGTTGGACAAAACGATGGGGCCAACCCCACAAAAAGCGTGCATAGGGCAATGGCAGGATGAGCAGGGTGTTCCGGAGAGCTTCGGGCACATAGCCTGTCCAGCCCACAAGAATATAGGGAAGTAAGCCATCCTTCATCGTAGACGTTGACATCACTGGCAGCTCGGGCAGCTCGCTCTGCAGAACGCGAATAGGTTTGTCTCCCCCGTAGACTGATAAACCGGCCAATCGTGCTTCCGGCAGGGTCTTGAGGTACGCAGCCAGCTGATAGCCTTCAGCTTCATCGTTGCTCTTGATATGAATCAGAAACTGCTCAGAAGGGAAGCGCGTCAGCACTTCGTTAAGGGAAGGCATGAGGCCCACACCCTGGCCCCGAAACGGATATGTATGCCCATAATCAGCCGTATAGCCATAACCCACATCGAGGGCCTGCAGTTCAGCCAACGTATGCTCGCCAGTGACGCCGTGCGCTTCCGTGCGATGTTCAAGAATCCAGTCATGAAAGACGGCGAAGTGCCCATCGTTGGTTCGATGAATATCCAGTTCCACAATGTCCGCGCCGGCCGCAAAGGCCGCCTCCATGGACGGTATGGTGTTTTCCAGATAGGGATGTTCAGGTTCATGAATGCGCGCCGCCGTATTGGTTTCACCAGTAATTCCATACATGTAAAATGTCTGGCCGAGACCTCGGTGAGCAAGCAGCAGCGGCCCGTCCAGCGAAGAGGTTCGCAACAGCGAACTATTGTTAACATAGACGAAAGCAAGCAGGATCCCAACCGCCAGCAAAACAGTGATTTTCCTACTCTTCACGGGAACCCCCCCTAGAATGTCACCCAAGAACCGTCGACCAACCCCAAGCACGTCCAATCTTCAGACTCGTCCCAGCACCGGAACGGAGTTCTAGCATCCACAGCCAGTCTGTTCTATTTTTATAGCAGGCCAACTACATTTCTGCCGCAGACTCGTCTGCCTTGGCGCTGATTTCAAAACGCATACCATCAGGGTCATAGCGGAAATGCTGCACCACTGCAACCGTTTCTTCTCCAGTCACAAAGTCTGCCTTGACTTGCCGGTATACGAAGTCAGAGAACGAGCCGGTAATCTCGGCCTGGACCTCAAAATCTGCATTGGGAAAAGCAACTCGCTGGTACACCAATAGGTTGTCCAGAACCGATACCACTTCGCCAGCATCGGCAGCATAAAGGCTTAAGTACGCCAACTCCTCACCTGGCCCGCCGGTACGGGTGGTCACTGCCAGCAGACCATCCCGCCGCTCGACCAGTGTACCGTACTTCCCAGCATGGATTTTGCTGGGAACCCGCTGATAACGTCCCTCTGCTTTGGACACAATCTCCACGTAGGGGTGCCAATCAACACCATAGCTTTCCACCAACAGCGCTTCAAGATGGCCGTCGTCAGTCACATCATAGTAAACGATCTCCCACTGTTCTGCAAAGAGGGAGCGGGAAATATCCTTGATCTCCTCGCGGACGAAGGCATACAAGGCATCTTCATCCCATTGCGGTGATTGTGCGGAATCCCTGAAGATCAATACTCCGCTGATCAGCACCACAACCACAAGAGCCAACAGTACAGGAAGTCTGCGCATTAAGGTCATCTCCATCACAAAGTTTTAGTAGACAACGAATATCGGTTCGTACTCCGCTAGACACCGCATGTCATCCAAGGTGAACTCTACCTGGTTCTCCCATCCTTCGCCGCCATAGACCATGCCGCTCACCCTGACAAACGATGTGTCCCAGGGCAGTGCTGCATGCACTGTAACCATAGCGTCTTCGATGGTCCCAATCTCTTTCACGATCGGGTCATCGTCAGAGAAGTAACTCTCGATGTACGTGATTTCGGTGTTGTGCATGGTTCCGAAAACAGCAAACGACAACCTGGGTCCAGACTGCTCACTGAAGGCAAACTCCTTTGCTGTCAACTGGCCGAGATTTACGCCATCGTACATGGGGATGATCACGGCCACATACTGGTCGTAGGGAACCCAGTGGTCTCCGAAGGGCTCGTTAGTGAGGCCCTGGAGGTTGAAGCGACCGCCGATATTCAGATCCGTATATTCAGCCAACCACTCTTCATCATCACTGACATGCCAACGATCTCCCGTGAAGGAGTACACCGTATAGTCCACCACAGCTCGGTCACGGTAGAGGGCGAGAATTGGCGCTCGGAACAGCGAATGGGCCGTACGGACCACACCGAGATAGGACAGCCCAGCGGTTCCCGTGTACTGGTAAAAATGCATGGCGGCTGGTTCTCCATTCGACGGGGCCGTGTAGAACACAAAAGCATAGCCAGCTTCATACTCTAGCGGGGCCAACCGGTATTGCTGCTCTAACGAGGGTCCGTGGACACCCGTCAGGGGGAAAACTTCGTCGTTGACCGCAAGGCGGGGTTCACCGTCGACCTCCAACAGGAAGGTATCGACAGCACCGCTGCCATCCAGATCATACGAATATAGGCCATGCAGGGCAGCGTAGTTCAGTATCCCCAAGGGGGTCGCCTCAGCGGCCTGCAACTGCTCCGAAGCGAAGCTTTTGGTTGCAGGTTCAAAACGGTGGCGATAGACGCCTTTGCGCACCACGGGGTTGGACCGGAGCGGATCAATGTTCATCAAGGTTTGGGTGAAGTCTGTGAGCGGCCCGTCCAGTTCACCCATGATCTCATCCGCCATAGGTTCGCTCCGAAACAGCGTCACTGTCAGCAGATTCGGCAGCAGCATCGATCCGTCATAGAGATAGATGTCCATGTAGGTATGGAGGCCGCCGGCATCGCTGGTGGTTGAGGTCACCGTCAAGAACCCATCCCGAACCTCGGGAATGCTGCCCTGATTAGCCACAGGTATCTCTGCCGGGATTCGCTGCAGCCGGCGTCCATCCACTTGGATGATCTCCATATATGGATGCCCGATGCGCCCGTGGGGCTCAGCGACGATCAGTTCATCAATGCCGTCATTGGTGACGTCCAGGTAATAGCGATCCCAAGCAGCAAACTCGTCCCGGGACACATCGGTAATCTCGGATTGGACATAGCGATGGACCGCATCGATGTCCGTTAGGTCGGCTTGGCCTATACCCAGTAGCGACGGTGCCAGCTGGACAATGGCTAGAATAACTACCAGTGCCAGCAGCATTGCGATAATGATGTTCTTGTTCATGTTGTCCTCCCATTTCTGCGACGCTATGGTATTTTTGCACCAGCCCAAACGCTGAGCGTTTCCCCAACCACGAGACGCCCGTTCAAGCATTGGTTAAACTGTAATCCTCTGCCAGTATACCACACGGGCCCTGAGTATGCTGGTAATTTGTGGCTCTATGCACAGACTTCTTTTTCGTTCCATTTACCTGCCCAGATCATCACCGGTCCAGCAGGCCTGCCGGAACCTTGTTCCACCCTGATAACTGCCGGCCCGTCACAGGGCGATGCCCCAAGCCTACGAACGTCCTCCTGATCCGTTCGTCCCCACGGAAAAGAAAAAACGCCGGCGCCTCGTCCTACGGCACCAACGCCTTTTCGTATGTTTTCTGGCCGACTGCCCAGGCAGCCGCCAAGAGATTAAGCCTTTCTTAACGCGCATCCTTCATGGCTGCAAACCAGGTGTGTCTCAGACGCCACCATTTGCCCGTGGCATCACGTTGGGCTCCCAGCTCCGTCTGTTCCATCCTCAGGGACGCCTGCGGGCTAACCAAGGGCCTCCCGAATCAGCGCACCCATCTGCTTGGTACCCACCAGGTCCATGCCTGCACTCATAATGTCGCCGGTGCGGTAGCCCTGGTTCAGCACAGTGGTGACCGCTTGCTCAATGGCGACCGCCTCCGTTTCCAGGTCGAAGCTGTGCCGCAGCATCATGGCCGCTGACAAAATGGTAGCGATGGGGTTGGCCTTATCCTGCCCGGCAATATCTGGAGCCGAACCGTGAATGGGCTCATACATGCCTAAGCGGCTTTTGCCGAGGCTGGCTGAGGGCAGCATCCCGATGGAACCTGTAATCATGCTGGCTTCATCGGAAAGAATATCTCCGAACATATTGGTGGTAACCATAACATCGAACTGCTGGGGATCACGGACCAACTGCATGGCCGCATTGTCCACATACATATGGGCCAGTTCCACATCCGGATACTCCTTGGCCACGTCCAGGACCACCTCACGCCACAGACGGGAACTTTCCAAGACATTGGCCTTATCTACATTGGTCACATGGGATTTCCGTTTGCGGGCGATGTCAAAAGCTGTGCGGGCAATGCGCTCCACTTCGCCGACGCCATAGGCCTCGGTATCGTAGGCTTCTTCGCCGTATTTACCTTGGCGCCGGCCCCGATCCCCAAAATACATGCCGCCGGTCAGTTCCCGAACTACCATGACGTCAATGCCGCCAGCGGCGATGTCTGCCCGCAGGGGACACGCTTGACTCAGGGCTTCATGCAGTACCGCCGGCCGCAGGTTGGCATAAAGCTCCAATTCACCCCGCAGACCCAAAAGTGCCCGTTCCGGCCGTTCACTGCCCGGCAGATGATCCCACTGCCAACCGCCCACGGCACCCAATAGTACAGAGTCACTGGCTTGACAGCCGTCAATGGTCTTCTGCGGTAGAGGCGCTCCGGTGGCATCAATGGCGGCCCCTCCGGCCAGAAATTCGCTAAACACGAACTCGTGACCGTACTTCGACCCAATAGCCTCCAGCACGGCCGTGGTCTGTTCAATCACTTCCGGACCGATGCCATCACCGGGCAGCACCGCTAGGGATAACTTCATCCACATCCACTCCTTCTATTGGGCTTTCTGCTCCCGGATATAATTGATCAGGCCGCCGGCCTTGATCAGTTCCTGCATAAATTCAGGAAACGGTTCTGCCTGGTATGTTTCGCCTTGGGTAACGTTGGTAATGACCCCGGTATCAAAGTCCACTTTTACTTCATCCCCGGCAGCAATACCGGCCACCGCCTCGGGACATTCAAAGATAGGCAGACCGATGTTCAAAGCGTTGCGGTAAAAGATCCGGGCAAAGGTACTGGCTATGACCACCGAAACGCCGGCGGCTTTGATGGCCAGGGGCGCATGCTCCCGCGATGAACCACAGCCAAAGTTCTTGTTGGCCACTATGATATCTCCGGCTTTTACCTTGTGAATGAACTCCCCATCAATGTCCTCCATGCAGTGCTGCGCCAGCTCAGCGGGGTCTGAGGTGTTCAGATAGCGAGCGGGAATAATGACGTCGGTGTCCACATTGTCGCCGTACTTAAAGACTGTTCCCTGTGCTTCCATGTCGATTCCCCTCCCTCTAACCTGCGATCTCTTCTGGGTTACTGATTTTTCCGGTTATGGCTGATGCGGCTGCCACGGCTGGGCTGGCCAGATACACTTCCGATTCTGGATGCCCCATGCGGCCGACAAAATTACGATTGGTGGTGGCCAAGGCCCGTTCACCTTTAGCCAGAATTCCCATGTGGCCGCCGAGACACGGGCCACAGGTGGGTGTGCTGAAGGCAGCTCCTGCCTCCACCAGCTGTTCAATGAGACCTTCCCGCAGAGCCTGCAGATAAATCTTCTGAGTGGCAGGGAAGATAATGCAGCGAATGCCTTTGGCCACCTTCTTGCCTTGAAGGATCTTGGCGGCCACGCGGATATCTTCAATGCGACCGTTAGTGCAGGAGCCAATGACCACTTGGTCCAGCTGCACATCGCCCACTTCATCAATGGTCCGCGTATTATCCGGCAGATGTGGTAAGGCCACCGTGGGACGAACACTGGCCAGGTCAATTTGGTATACGGCATCGTACTCCGCATCGGGATCGGCCGTGTACACCGAATAGTCACGGCACGAATGCTCTTTCACATAGTCTAGGGTCACTTCATCCACTGGGAAAATTCCGTTCTTCCCGCCGGCTTCGATGGCCATATTGGCCATGGTAAAGCGGTCATCGATGGAAAGGTTGGCAACACCATCGCCCACAAACTCCATGGATCGATACAAAGCTCCGTCCACACCGATCATGCCAATGATGTGCAGTATAATGTCTTTGCCGCTGACCCAAGGTCCGGGTTTTCCGGTCAGTTCAAACTTGAGGGCTGAAGGCACTTTAAACCAACTTTGGCCCATAGCCATTCCCGCAGCCATATCGGTGCTGCCAACGCCGGTGGAAAACGCTCCCAGAGCGCCGTAGGTGCAGGTGTGGCTATCGGCACCGATCACCACATCGCCTGGCACCACCAGGCCCTTTTCTGGGATCAAGGCATGTTCGATACCCATTTCGCCAATCTCAAAGTAGTTGGTAATTTCCTTCTCGTGGGCAAACTCCCGAATGAACTTGCACTGCTCCGCTGCCTTGATGTCTTTGTTGGGCGTGAAGTGATCGGGGACAATGGCCACTTTGGTCTTGTCGAATACCTCGTCAACGCCGATCTTGTTGAACTCCTTGACGGCCACTGGGGCGGTAATATCGTTGCCCAGCACCAAGTCCAGCTTCGCCATGATCAGCTGGCCTGCCTTGACCTCAGGCAGCCCAGCTCGATTGGCTAGGATCTTCTGCGTCATGGTCATTCCCATGGATGAATCCTCCTTACATGAATACCCGCATTTTCTTCTCCAACTCTTTCAGCAGCTTGTGTTCCATGGAATCCACCAGAGCAATCCAGCTGGCTTCGATGATGTCATTGGACACACCCACAGTGGTCCAAGCCTCTTCTCCGTCTGTAGATTCAATGAGCACCCTGACCTTACTGGCCGTGGCCGAGCGAGTTTCCAGCACTCGCACCTTATAGTCGGTCAAGTGCACCTGCTTCAGTTCGGGGTAGAACACTTCCAGAGCTTTGCGCAGTGCTCTGTCCAGAGCATGGACCGGCCCGTCGCCGTCGGCAGCAGTGATCTCTTCTTTGCCATCCACTGCCAGCTTGATCATGGCTGTGGAACTGGTGCCATTCTTGCGGGGCTGTTCACCGATGATCTTGAAGTGAATCAGCTCAAAGAATGGCTTGTACTTACCCAAATGCTTGTGGACCAAGAGCTTGAAGCTACTTTCGGCTCCTTCGAACTGGTAACCCATGTGCTCCAATTCCTTCAAGCGTCCGATGATGCTTTCGGTCTCCGGAGAATCCTTGGTAACCGAGGGCATCACCCGTTGAATCTTACTGAGAATGGTGGCCCGTCCGGACACTTCGGACATCAAGAACCGCCGCTCGTTGCCCACCAATGCTGGGTCCACATGCTCAAAGGAGCTGGAAGCTTTGTTCACGCCATCAATATGCATGCCGCCTTTGTGGGCAAAGGCGCTTTTGCCCACATACGGATCGCGATCGTTCAGTTTAATGTTGGCGATCTCTGCCGCATAGGCAGCCGTCGGAGCTAAGTCTGCCATCTTCTCAGGCAGAATGCATTGGTAGCCCCGTTTGGCCTGCAGGTTAGGAATGATAGTGCAGAGATTGGCATTACCACAGCGCTCGCCCAGACCATTCAAGGTTCCTTGTACGTGCACGGCGCCGGCCTCTACGGCCACGATGGTATTGGCCACAGCCATGCCACCGTCGTTGTGACAGTGAATGCCCACTTCCACACCGTGCTTCTTGGCAATGGTCTCCACCACCAGCTTCGTAGCCGCGGCAATCTCATCGGGAAAGGCGCCGCCGTTGGTATCGCAGAGACAGAGAACGGTGTCCCCACCCTCGACAGCCGCTTCCAGTGTCTGCAGGGCGTACTCCGGATTGTTCTTGTAGCCGTCGAAATAGTGCTCGGCGTCGAAGATCACCTCTTTACCCTTGGTCTTGAAAAAGGCAAGGGTATCTCGGATCATGGCCAAGTTTTCGTCCAAGGTGGTGCGCAGAATCTCGGTAACGTGAAAGTCCCAGCTCTTGCCGAAGATGGCCACTGCCGGCGTGTTGGCCTGGAGCAGTGACGCCACATTCTTGTCGTCCTCAACGTTGATATCCCGCCGCCGGGTACTGCCGAACCCAGTGAGTTTGGCATGTTTGAGCTGGATATGGGCCACCTGCTGGAAAAAATCCAGATCCTTGGGATTGGAACCGGGGTTGCCCGCTTCAATGTAACGGACACCCAGGCCATCCAAGGCTTCCACGATCTTTAGTTTGTCGGGCACGGAGAAGGAAATTCCTTCGGCCTGTGCCCCGTCCCGCAGGGTCGAATCGAATAAAGCCAAGGTTTTCTGGGGCGTGCCGTTGGCGTTCATTACACCTCGGCCCCCTCTGGCTGTTCACTGCGGCGCTTAACGTGATCATACATCTTGTTAATGGCGTTCAGATATGCTTTGGCACTGGATTCCACGATGTCCGTGCTGAGACCGCGCCCGCTGTATACCGTGGAGTTCTGCCGAATCTTGACTCTGACATCACCTTGGGCGTCCTTACCCTCGGTGACGGACTGCAGACGATAGCTTTCCAGGGCAAACTCCATGCCCACTAACTTGTCGATGGCCTTAAAGACAGCGTCCACAGGCCCATCGCCGGTGGCCACTTCTTCGCGGTCCAGTCCCAGATGGGACAGTTTCACCGTGGCGGTGGACGTGATCACGTTGCCGCTGTTGATAACAAAGCGCTTCAGGGAATATGTTTCGGGAATATCTGCGGCCTTCTGCTGAACCAGCGCTTCGATATCTTCGTCGGCCACGACCTTCTTTTTGTCTGCCAGGATCTTGAACTGTTCAAAGGCTGCATCCAACTTGTCTTTGGCCAGGGTGTAGCCCATATGGACAAGACGATCTTCAAAGGCATGGCGGCCGGAATGCTTGCCCAAGACCATCTTGTTCTCCGACAGCCCAATGGACGCCGGTGTCATGATCTCATAGGTCTTCTTGTTGGCCAAGACACCATGCTGATGGATCCCCGCTTCATGGGCAAAGGCATTAGCACCCACAATGGCCTTGTTGGCCTGCACTTCCGAGCCGGTCAGTGTCGCCACCAAGCGGCTTGTCCGGTAGATCTGGGTAGTATCAATGCGGGTATCGACCTGGTAAAGATCCTGGCGGGTCTTCAATGCCATGACGATCTCTTCCAGCGCGGCATTGCCAGCCCGTTCGCCGATGCCATTGATGGTGCATTCTGCCTGGGTTACACCAGCTCGAATGGCCGCCAAGGTATTCGCCACACCCAAGCCCAAATCATCATGGCAGTGGACGGCCAACTCGGCCTTGTCGATATTAGGGACATTGTTGCGGATCCCTTTGATCAGAGCTTCCATCTCAGTGGGTGTGGTATACCCGACGGTATCCGGCACATTCACAACCGTGGCCCCGGCCGCAATGGCCGCCTCAAAGATGCGGTAGAGAAACTCCGGATCACTGCGGGTGGCATCTTCCGCTGAGAATTCCACGTCCGAACAGTACTTCTTGGCGTACTTCACCATTTCGATGGTCTGTTCCAATACCTGCTCCGGGGTCTTGCGCAGCTTGTGTTCCATGTGAATCGGCGATGTGGCGATGAACGTGTGGATGCGGGGTGCATTGGCCTTCGCCACGGCTTCCCAGGCCACATCAATATCTTTGGGCAGCGCCCGTGCCAAACTGGCGACCACCACATCCTTAACTTCAGCACAGACAGCCTGAATGGCCGCCAAGTCTCCCGGTGAAGCAATGGCAAAGCCAGCTTCCATGACGTCCACCTTCAGCCGCTCTAGCTGTTTGGCAACTTCCACCTTTTCGTCCAAATTCATACTACAGCCCGGTGATTGCTCTCCGTCTCGCAGAGTTGTGTCAAACACCTTTACTTGCGCAGCCATTCGAATCCCCCTCCCAAATTGGTTATTTCTTCTTGGCCCAACTCATCATCTTGCGCAGCTCCACGCCCACCTGTTCGATCTGGTGCTCCTGCTCCAAGACCCGCTTGCGGTTAAAACTGGGCCGGTTGGCCTGGTTCTCCAAAATCCAATGCTTAGCAAAGGTACCATCCTGAATCTCGGTCAGCACCCGACGCATTTCGTTCTTGGTTTCTTCGGTGACGATGCGGGGTCCCACTTCATAGTCGCCGTACTCCGCCGTATCACTGATGGAGTAGCGCATGTAGTTGAGGCCGCCTTCGTTCATCAAATCCACGATCAGCTTCAGTTCATGGAGACACTCAAAATAGGCGCTTTCCGGTTGGTAACCGGCTTCGACTAGCACTTCAAACCCGGCCTTCACCAAGGCACTAACGCCGCCGCAGAGCACAGTCTGCTCACCGAAGAGATCGGTCTCGGTTTCCTCTTTGAAGGTAGTCTCCAAAATACCGGCTCGGGCGCCGCCGATGCCTGCTGCATAGGCCAAGGCTATGTCCTTAGCGTTCTCCGTCGCATCTTGATAAATGGCAATCAGGCAGGGCACGCCGCGGCCTTCTTGGTACTGGCTGCGTACGGTATGCCCGGGGCCTTTCGGTGCCACCATGAACACATTGACGTCCTCCGGCGGTTGAATCTGCCCAAAGTGAATGTTGAAACCATGGGCAAAGACCAAAGATTTGCCGGCCGTAAGCTGGGGCGCGATGGATTCATGGTACAGTTTGGCCTGCTTTTCGTCATTGATTAGAATCATGACAATGTCTGCTTGCTGGGCAGCATCGGCAGCCACAGCCACCTTCAGACCGGCTTCTTCCGCCAGTTTCCAAGACTTGCTGCCTTCATATAGACCCACAACCACATCGACACCCGACTCATGAAGGTTCAGAGCATGGGCATGTCCTTGGCTGCCGTAGCCGATAATTGCCACGGTCTTGCCCTTCAGTAAGCTGAGATCACAGTCCTTTTCATAGTACATTTTGGCCATTATGGTTGTCCTCCTTGGTTAAAAAACTTGTCGTTCACGATCCAGGGTGGTACGTTCCCGATCTAATCGTCAATACTGATGTCTGCGTCACCCCGCTGCAGGGCGGTCAAACCGGTACGGACCAGTTCGCGGATGCCGTAGGGTTCCATAAGCTCGACAAAGGCCTGAATCTTCGGCTGATCACCGGTCAACTCCACGGTGACGGAATTGGTGGCCACATCAATAATGTGGGCTCGGAAAATATCTACAATCCCTGCGATAGACGCCCGATTATCCGCGTTGGCCTTGATCTTCACCAACACCAGTTCGCGATACACGGAACTCTCGGCGGGCAGAAACACCACCTTGATCACGTCAATGAGCTTATCCAGTTGTTTTTTGATCTGCTCAATGATGGCATCATCGCCCCGAGCTACAATGGTCATCCGGGAAATGGCGGGTTCCTGGGTCTCACCCACCGAAAGGCTGTCAATACTGTAGCCGCGGCGGGCAAAGAGGCCAGCCACCCGGGTCAGGACACCAGGTTGGTTCTCCACCAGAACTGATATAACGTGGCGTTTGCCTTGTGTATTCATCCGTTTCACTCCTCTTCCTGGGTTGTTTTCGGATTATCAGCGGCTACTCTTCGGTAATGATATCGGCAATGGCTGCCCCAGGGGGAACCATGGGGAAGACCTTGTCATTGGGGTTGATGTTGCAGTCAATGACCACGGGCCGGTTGGCTGCCAACGCCTGCTTGAGAACATCATCTACATCTTCAGTGCGCTCCAGCCGCAGCCCTACGGCACCGTAGGCCTCTGCCAACTTCACAAAATCCGTGGTGCGGTCGATGGTGGTTTGGGAAAACCTGCGATCATAGAACAGATCCTGCCACTGCCGCACCATGCCCAGGGAGCGATTGTTAAGAATCACCACGATGATGGGCAGTTCATACTCCACCGCAGTGGCTAACTCATTGCAGTTCATGCGGAAACTGCCGTCTCCAGCAATATTGAAGACCCGCTTGTCCGGACGGCCGATCTGCGCTCCGATGGACGCCCCGAGGCCATAACCCATGGTACCGAGGCCGCCGGAGGAGATCCAAGTTCTGGGCTGGGTATATTTGTAGAATTGAGCTGCCCAAATCTGGTTTTGACCCACTTCCGTGGTAATGACAGCGTCACCTGCGGTCACTGCATAGATCCGTTCCATAATGTACTGCGGCTTCAAGCCGTTGTTTTTGGGATAGGTCAGGGGATATGTCTTCTGCCACTGCTTAAGCTCAGTTACCCATTCCTCTTTGGGCTGCAGTTCCCGGCCGGCCAGGCGATCCAGCAGCAGGCGCAGAACTTTCTTGGCATCGCCGATCACATGATAGTAGCTGGGAATATTCTTGTTGATCTCCGCCGGATCCACATCGATGTGCAGGATCTTGGCATCAGGGGCGAAGCGCTTCACATTGGATACGACGCGATCGCTGAAGCGTGCACCCACAGCAATCAGGACATCACACTGGGTGGCTGCCACATTGGAGGTTTTGGTTCCGTGCATACCGATCATACCGCAGAACTGGGGATGGGTACTGGGGAAACCACCAAGTCCCATGAGGGTACAGCTCACCGGCGCATGCAGCAGTTCAGCAAACTCCACCAACTCGTCCATGGCGTCGGCCAAAATGACACCGCCGCCGGCGTAGATGAAGGGGCGCTTGCTGCCCTGCACCAGTTCCGCCGCCTGCTCCATAACATGGTCAGGAATGCTCTTCTTGCTGCGCTGCACAGGCAGGGGCGGCTGCGGCTCATACTCTGCCGTATTGACCGTGACATCCTTGGGGATATCCACCAAAACCGGCCCGGGACGGCCTTCCTGGGCAATCTGGAAGGCACGGCGGATGGTATGGGCCAGCTGGTTCACATCTTTCACCATAAAATTGTGCTTGGTAATGGGCATGGTAATACCCGTAATATCTACTTCCTGAAAGCTGTCTTTGCCCAGAAGTGGGCTGCCCACATTGCCGGTAAAGGCCACCATCGGCACGGAGTCCATATACGCCGTGGCGATCCCTGTGACCAAGTTCGTGGCCCCGGGACCCGAGGTGGCCAAACACACGCCCACTTTGCCCGAAGCTCGGGCATAGCCATCGGCTGCGTGCGCCGCTCCCTGTTCGTGGGAAGGCAGAATATGGCGGATCTCATGGGTGTGCTTAGCCAGTGCATCATAAATGTTAAGCACAGCACCACCGGGATAACCGAAAATTGTGTCTACGTTCTGCTCTTTGAGACACTCCAGCCATATCTCTGCGCCTGTCAATTTCATTCTTCTCACCTCTTGTTCCTTATGTATTCATGTATACATAAGGATGCCCAGCTGACAGCGGAGCCGCTAGGCCCGCTGGGCATCCTCCATTTGCACTGCTTCGTCTGGATGTTCGTCTCGATATTCGTCTGGATTGTCCATGCAATGTCAAGGTGCAGCACCGTGTTGAACCTGCCGTTGCCCAGCTGCCTGGAGTAGAAGCTAGATCTTGAGTACAGCTCCCGTGCTGCCTGAGGTAACCAACTTGGCATAACGGGCCAAGTAACCATGGTTGACCTTGGGCGGCTTTGGCTGCCAGTTCTGCCGGCGGCGGTCCAGTTCCTGTGACTCCACCAAAAGTTCAATGGTGCCCTTGTGCATATCGATGGCGATGAGATCGCCGTCTTCAACCAGGGCAATGGGACCGCCCACAGCGGCCTCAGGGGATACATGCCCGATGGACGCCCCGCGGGTCGCTCCGCTGAAACGACCGTCGGTAATGAGAGCCACTTCTTTATCCAATCCCATGCCAGCCAATGCGGCCGTAGGAGCCAGCATTTCCCGCATACCCGGACCGCCTTTGGGCCCTTCATAGCGAATCACAACGACATCACCTTTTTGGATCACGCCGCCGAAGATCGCCTTGGAAACTTCTTCCTCTGACTCGAAGACACGGGCTGGACCTTGATGGACCAGCATCTCCGGAGCCACCGCCGAGCGTTTCACCACGGAACCGTCCGGTGCTAGGTTGCCGTAGAGGACAGCGATCCCCCCCGTGCGACTATGGGGATTGGAGATGGGTCGAATCACTTCGGGGTCTCGGTTCTGTGCAGCAGCCACGTTCTCGCCCACAGTCTGCCCATTCACTGTGGGCAGGTCTAGGTACAAAAGATCCTTTTGGGATAGCTCCTTCATGACGGCATGGACACCGCCCGCATGGTAAAGATCTTCGATGAAATATGGGCCGGCTGGAGCCAGTTTGCACAAATTGGGCGTCCGTGCACTGATTTCATTGGCCACTTCCAAGTCGAGGGTAATGCCAACTTCATGGGCAATGGCTGGCAGGTGCAGCATACTGTTAGTGCTGCATCCGATGGCCATGTCTACGGTAAGGGCGTTGGTAAAGGCTTGCTCCGTCATAATGTCTCGAGGACGCAGATTCTGTTCCAGCATATCCATAACAGCCTGGCCGGCTTGTTTGGCCAACCGCACCCTCTCTGCCAGGACCGCAGGAACCGTGCCGTTACCAGGTAGGCCCAAACCAAGCACCTCGGTTAAGCAGTTCATGCTATTGGCTGTGAACATGCCCGAGCAGGAGCCGCAGGTAGGACAGGCATCGTTCTCACACATGATCAGCTCTTCTTCGCTCATGGTGCCGGCTCGGACAGAACCTAGGGCTTCAAAGACATCTGTCAAACTGACCCGCCGGCTGTTATCCCGGTCCCGGCCGGTAGTACCCGAGAGCATGGCGCCGCCGCTGACCACCACCGTAGGAATGTTAAGGCGGCCGGCAGCCATGAGCATGCCGGGGACGATCTTGTCACAGTTGGGAATCATCACAAGGGCGTCAAAACCATGAGCCATGGCCATGGATTCCACGGAGTCGGCAATCAACTCGCGGCTGGGTAGGGAGTAGTGCATTCCCACATGCCCCATGGAAATGCCATCGCAGACGGCGATGGAAGGGAACTCCATGGGTGTGCCGCCCTTCATGCGGACTCCGGCCTTGACTGCTTCGGCGATGGTGTCCAAGTGAATATGCCCTGGAACCACCTCATTCTGGGAATTGACGATCCCAACCAGTGGTGCCTTTAGTTCCTCATCTGTATAACCCATGGCCTTAAACAAAGACCGATGGGGAGCACGCTCTAAGCCTGTCTTGACGATATCACTGCGCAAAGTCAGCCGCTCCTTTCGTCACAATGGAAGATTTTACGAATTGCGTATGCTATATTGCAAAAATGACGTATCCCATTAACGAAGATGCGTCACATAGGTGAATTCCGCTTATGTGTTTAGCTAATTTGAATTCTCCCCAGGCCAGGAATGTCCTGCTTTTTTTGTGTAACATTTTAGTAAGGCTTTTGTGTCTTTCTAAAGTACCGGAAATTCCCACCAGAAAAGGCATTGGGTGTTAATGTGCCACCTCCGAATCAGGTGTGCGCGAAGGGTTGAGCAGAGGGAAATTCTAGGGTGGTTCGAGGGCGGCGAGGCTGGTGCGAAGGTTGAAGTCGGGCCCGGGGTGATGGCGCGACAATGCTCCCGCAGGAAGCGCCGCATACACCGTTGCGTCGCCCCCTAGTCGCCCCCCAATGCAACACTTGAAGGCTTGATCTTCCAACCGAAATCACAGGTGTTCCGTGGCTACTAACGGGTCAACGTCCAGCGAAAACTGCCAAACAGAAGGATTTTGTACCAAAGAAGCAGTGAAAATCGGCGGATCGGAACGCTAACTCCCGTTGTTCATGGCGGACAATCTTGGACCGCTATGTCCCCTTTGATCCCTGTGCAGTCTTGTGATATAAAGTAATTGTACGATTACTTCATGGCAAGCAATCACGAGACCTAGATTCAACTTAAGGATATCACAATAGGAGGCGAATCGTTTTGTGGATCAAACTGCTAGGAATAGGACTTGCCACGTTGCTTTTGGCGGGCTGCTTAGGTGGTGCAGGAACATCCACCACTGGAACGTTGGCATTGCACTTAGGTGATTCTGGTGCTCAGGAAGGGGACATTAGTTCGTTAGCACTAGATGTGCTGACGAGCCATAAGATTGACCCTGACGAGGTTGCCAAGGTGCTGGTGACCATCGAAGCGATCGAAATCAAAGGCTCGGGGGGTTGGCATCGCCTAGATACGACGTCAGAACGAGTTGATCTCATGGATCTTCTCTTTCAACCGATTGTCTTGGTCGAAGAGAGTTTGACTGCGGACACGTACACGCAATTGCGTTTGATACTTGATGGGGCTGATGATCATGAAATCTGGTTCAATGGCCAAGACAGCGACGAACCAACGCGTATCGAACCACTGAAGGTACCCAGCGGCAAACTGCAGCTGAAAAATGTGCAGTTTGACATACGGGCTAACGCTCTGACTGCTCTGGTGTTGGACGTTAACACCCACTACATCGTCGAACGTGGCAATTCCGGAAAAGGCTATATTCTCAATCCCGTGCAGGCCATAAGAGTGGTCCCCATGTCCGAGTTTGGCACCATTGAGCTGAGCTGGGAACTACCAGAAGCATGGACGAACGATTTCTTCCCGCTGGTCTTGGAGGTATACAAGGGAGAACTTGATGTTCATGACAGTGATGATTGGCCCGACCCAGTGCTGACTCGAGAATGGGACACACCCGTTGAGTTTTGGGCTCTCGCTATCATAAGCCCTGGAACCTACACGTTTGTGTTGACTGCATCAGACGATGACGAAGCTTGGATGTTGTTTGGAATCTTCGAGGTAGAGCCTGATGGCAACCACTCATTGACCCTTACCCCACCCGATTCCAATGAATCGGAAGATTAGACTCCACGCTGAACCGCCCATTTAGTTCCGAACAACAAACCGCGAGGAAGCCAGGAAGGCTCCTCGCGGTTTTGCTGTTCTCCTTGCAGCATTTGGTTGCACTGCCAGCCCGCTGCTCCCCTTGGCGAACACGCATCATCGCACCTTTACTTGATCCCTGAGGCACCGCCATCATCGCAACGGCCAGCCGA